>NC_019729.1:2674482-2974765 GCF_000317475.1 Oscillatoria nigro-viridis PCC 7112 | reverse complement strand
TCAATACCAATTTAGCTGCATTGTTGACGGCATCCCTAACTTGCCTGTTCCGTTTTTCGGTAATTCTTGCCAACCTTTTAGAGCAAAAGCCTTGAGGTTTGTACTCTTTGATTGACCCAATTCGCTTGTTGTACCATTGGTTTAATGATTTGAGGTGCCGTCCATCTACGATAAAACTTGCTCCCACATTGGAAACACAAGTCAACCAATTGTTTAATCCTGGATCGATACCGAGAGCCTTACCAAAATCTAATTCAACTATTGTTGATTGAAGTTGGCAAACAAACTAGACATAAAATTGTCCGTTTCTCGGCAAAATACGAATCTCTCTGATTGCCTTGTAGTCTAAATTAGATGGTATCGGCAAATAAAATTCACCAATTCCCAACCATAATTTAACCTTACTTCCCAACGGGAATCTTAACTGGCCATTCTTTAGCTTTACGTCTGCTTTTGGGAACGTTACAAGTTTTAAGCTGTTTTTGCGGTATTTTGGCAGTCTAGGGTGTTGTGTTACCGTACCACCTTTGATTCCTTTCAATAGCCCAATGTACGACTTAAAAGATTCTGCAACGCTGGTCAACGTTTGTTGAGCAACATGGGAATACAGCGCTTTGAAATGAAGGTTTTCCTTGAATAATTTGTGCAAATCATACTTGCCGGGAATCTTCCCGGTCTTAAAATACAACTGCCGAGAGTAGTAAATCCCGCAGTTGGCTAATTTATTCGACTCTTCGCATAGAAATTATAGTACGCTTCGCAACTCTCGACTTGGACGGATTAGATTTTGCTGGCATCCATAATTAGACATTTTTTTGATTTTCAATGTACTGTTTAATTACTGAAATTGGCGCACCGCCAACGGTGGCAATAAAGTAACTATTCGTCCATAGAGTTGGCAATCGACTTTTTAGCCAAGGAAATTCTTGGCGAAGATATCGAGAGGAACGCCCCTTCATGTATCGAATCAGTTTGGCAATCCCAAATTGAGGATCGCACTCAATTAAAAGGTGAACGTGATCTGACATTACTTCCATTTCGATTAATTCGCTGTTGAACTCGGTCGCGACCTCTAACAGTATTTCTTTTAATCGGGTATCGACACCCTCAACTAGAACTTTTCGGCGATACTTCGGACACCACACAATATGATATTTACACGAGTAAACAACATTTTTGTTTGATTTGTAATTAACGCTCATAACATAGTTATACAGCACAAACCTACATAATACACTAATTTTGCTTTAATATTTGTTAAATGCTGAAGGCGGTTAAAACCGCTGCCGACTTGTCCCCGTGTCTGAAGCCAGGGGCTTGCGTCTCGTTCTTCGGTCAAAAACGTTTGTGGGTAAAAAAACACAAATTAGGGTTATGCACAACTGTCAACCTTTTTCGACCAGGCATCTTAGCCTCGGTTCTGGACGATCGCTTATAAGACTTGGGCGGAAACTCTGACTGTAAGGGGTGAAATTCGATCGATTTTTTGATAAACTTAATGTTCGCGGCTTGAGAGTTGACTTCACAATAAGACAGGTTTCACCAGTTGTGAACCGCGCTGCTACATTGCACCTACCGACTGAGCGGGCAGGTGGCTTTTGTGTCTGCGGGCGCTGACGAAAGCAACTCAACAGCGCAGCAAGCAAAATAACGCTAAAGTTACTATCTACCTGAGTCCGCAAGGCTATCCTTCCGAACTCAGGAAAAACCCACACAAAAAACTAGATCGCCTGCAATGTATCTAGTTGCAGGGGGGGCGATCTCCCCAAGAATCACTGCTTTTTAACAGCAGGGTATTCTAGGAGACATCTCCGAAGCGATGCGAGCGAGATAATTTAAAATCTGCAAACAGGGTTTTAGTGCTAAGTACAGGCAGCATCGACGTAAATTTTTATCCAATCAGCTTCCAATATGCTGTTTTAAAGTTTACTGGGCTCCCACCGCTCGGCAGCCTTCTCTCTCCGAGCTATAAAAACGCATCCACCACACAATCACGGAAATAACATTCAATCAACATGGGTAACACGATCGATCCAAATAGAAACGTGCATCAGACTCAGCGAGGAACTCCCTATGCCGGTCAAAGCTGGTTAGTAGAAGAAAGAGATGCCTGCGGTGTGGGGTTTATTGCCAACCAAAACGGCGAAGCTACCCACTCAATTATTCAAAAAGCGCTGCCAGCTTTAACTTGTCTGGAACACCGCGGCGGTTGCAGCGCCGACTCGGATTCCGGCGACGGTGCGGGTTTGATGACCGCGATTCCTTGGGAATTGCTGGATGCTTGGTTTGCCGAACAGGGAATTGTGCCTCCCGCGCGGGAAAACTGCGGCGTGGGAATGCTGTTTCTGTCTCAAGATGAAAGTCAAGCGACTGTAGCGCGGCACGTGGTTGAGGAAGTTCTGACCGATCGCGGTTTCAATGTTTTGGGATGGCGCAAAGTTCCCATTGTACCGTCGGTTTTGGGCGAGCAAGCGCGAGAAAATCAACCTCAAATCGAACAAGTAATTGTCAGTTCACCGCAACTAGCCGGAGACGAACTCGACAGAAAGCTATTTCTGGCCCGCCGCACGATCGGACACGCCGTGTCAAATCGCCCCAACTTCACCCGCCGAGACTTTTATACTTGCTCTTTCTCCTGCCGCACGATCGTCTATAAAGGCATGGTGCGATCGGCCGTACTGGGAGAATTTTACCAAGACCTGAAAAATCCCGCTTATAAAAGCTCCTTTGCCGTCTATCACCGGCGCTTCAGCACCAACACGATGCCCCGCTGGCACTTAGCGCAGCCCATGCGCTTGCTGGGACACAACGGGGAAATCAACACGCTGTTGGGCAATATTACCTGGATGAAGGCGCGGCAAGCCAATTTATCTCACCCGAATTGGAGTCAAGCCGACATCGACACCTTCAACCCAATTGTCAAATCCGAAAGCAGCGATTCGGCAAACTTGGACAACGTGATGGAGTTGTTGGTGCACTCCGGCCGCACCCCCCTAGAATCCCTGACAATTCTGGTGCCGGAAGCTTACAAAAATCAGCCGGATTTGGCTGACTATCCAGAAATTGTCGATTTTTACGAATATTACAGCGGCATTCAAGAACCTTGGGACGGCCCGGCACTGCTGGTGTTCAGCGACGGGAAACAAGTAGGTGCTACGCTCGATCGCAACGGTTTGCGCCCGGCCCGCTACTGCATTACTAAAGACGGTTTGGTAATTGTGGCCTCCGAAGCCGGAGTTGTCGATATTCCCGAAGCAGATATTGTCGAAAAAGGCCGTTTGGGGCCAGGACAAATGATTGCAGTTGACCTGCAAACCAACGAAATTCTCAAAAATTGGCAACTCAAGCAGCGCATTGCTAAGCGGCACCCCTACGGCGAATGGCTGAAACAAAACCGCGAAATCTTGCAGCCGCAGCCTTTTGCCGAAACACCAACCCTCGACTCGCAAACGCTGTTGGCAACCCAAACTGCTTTCGGCTACACAGCAGAAGATTTGGACATGGTAATCGTCGAGATGGCGAGTTCTGGGAAAGAACCGACTTTCTGCATGGGCGACGACGTTCCCTTGGCTGTGCTGTCAGAAAAGCCTCAGTTGCTGTACAACTATTTCAAACAGCGGTTCGCTCAAGTGACGAATCCGCCGATCGACCCCCTGCGCGAGGGGATGGTGATGTCGCTGACGATGAATGTGGGTCTGCGGGGCAATTTACTGCAAGCAGTGCCGGAAAATGCCAAGCTGCTAAAAATTGATTCCCCGGTACTCAACGACGCTGAACTGTCTTTCTTGAAAGACCAAAAGTCTTTCACCGCAACCGAATTGTCAACGCTTTACAAAATTGCTGCCGGGCCAGGAGGTCTGAAAACCGCAGTCGAGCAACTTTGTCAAGAGGCGGCTGCTGCGGTGCGCGAGGGTTCGAGGATTCTGATTTTGAGCGATCGACTTTTGAAGAAAGAAGGCAATGTATCTTCTGGTGGATTGAGTGCTGAATATACTTACATTCCGCCATTCCTGGCAGTTGGTGCGGTTCACCACCACTTAATTAGCGTCGGGCTGCGGATGCAAACTTCGCTGGTTGTGGATACCGCCCAATGTTGGAGCACTCACCACTTCGCTTGTTTGATGGGTTACGGGGCGGTGGCTATTTGCCCTTACTTGGCATTGGAAAGCGTGCGCGCCTGGTGGTATGACCCCAAGACTCAAAACTTGATGCAGCACGGCAAAGTTGCCAATATTACCGTGGCACAGGCTCAAGCAAGATACCGCACAGCGGTGGAAAACGGCTTGCTGAAGATTTTGTCGAAAATGGGGATTTCGCTGCTGTCTAGCTATCAAGGAGGGCAAATCTTTGAGGCGATCGGCATTGGCGCTGATTTGCTCGATTTGGGTTTCAAAGGCACTGTTTCCCGCATCGGCGGTTTGAGTGTGGCGGAACTGGCTAACGAGGTAATGTCTTTCCACAGTCAGGCTTTCCCAGAATTGCACCTCAAAAAGCTGGAAAATTACGGCTTCGTGCAGTACCGGCGGGGCGGCGAATATCACATGAACAGCCCGGAAATGGCCAAGGCTTTGCACAAGGCCGTGACTACTTTTAAGGCTCAAACTAACGGTAACGGCAATGGGGCCGAACCAAAAATGACACCCATGGGTGTCAAAAATTCTGAAACGGCTTACGATCACTACGAGGTTTACAAGCAACAGCTTGAAAACCGCCCGGTAACTGCTTTGCGGGATTTGCTGGATTTCCAGAGCGATCGTCCTCCCATTCCCGTTGAAGACGTAGAATCTGTAGCAGATATTGTCAAGCGGTTCGCCACCGGCGGTATGTCCCTCGGCGCTTTGTCCCCGGAAGCCCACGAAACGCTAGCCATCGCCATGAACCGCATCGGCGGCAAATCCAACTCCGGCGAAGGCGGCGAAGACCCGGTGCGCTACAAAGTGCTAAACGATGTGAGCGCGGCGGGTTTCTCACAAACGCTACCTCACTTGAAAGGTTTGCAGAACGGCGATACAGCTTCTTCATCCATCAAACAGGTAGCTTCGGGACGCTTTGGGGTGACTCCCGAGTACCTGATGAACGCCGAACAAATCGAAATTAAAATCGCACAAGGTGCGAAACCGGGTGAAGGCGGTCAATTGCCGGGGCCGAAAGTGAGCGAGTACATTGCTTATTTGCGCCGGTCGAAACCGGGTGTGACGCTGATTTCGCCTCCTCCTCACCACGACATTTATTCGATCGAGGATTTGGCGCAGTTGATTTTTGACTTGCACCAAATCAATCCGAAAGCAGGAGTTTCGGTGAAGTTGGTGTCGGAAGTCGGCATCGGGACTGTAGCCGCCGGTGTCGCCAAGGCAAATGCTGATGTGATTCAAATTTCCGGCCACGACGGCGGCACCGGTGCGTCTCCACTGAGTTCGATCAAGCACGCAGGTTCTCCGTGGGAACTCGGATTGACAGAAGTTCACCGGGTGCTGATGGAAAATAAATTGCGCGATCGGGTTTTACTGCGCGTTGACGGTGGCTTTAAAACGGGCTGGGACGTGATTGTAGGCGCTTTGATGGGCGGCGAAGAGTACGGTTTCGGCACGGTGGCAATGATTGCAGAAGGCTGCATTATGGCTCGCGTTTGCCACATGAATAGTTGTCCGGTGGGGGTAACAACTCAACAAGAACACTTGCGGAAACGGTTCCCCGGAACGCCGGAACACGTTGTTAATTTCTTCTATTTCGTAGCACAAGAAGTGCGGAGTTTGCTGGCGAAATTGGGTTATAAGTCGATCGCAGATATCATCGGCCGCGCGGATTTGCTGAAAATGCGCGATGGGGTGAAACTAACTAAAACCCAAGCGATTAATTTGGATTGTTTGACCAAGTTACCGGATACTAAGAGCGATCGATCTTTCTTGGTACACGAACCCGTCCACAGCAACGGCCCGGTTTTGGATGACGATTTGCTGGCGGATGCTGAGATTCAAAGTGCGATCGCCAATCACGGCACTGTTAGCAAGAGTGTAAAATTGGTGAATACCGATCGCACTGTGGGAGCGCGTTTGGCAGGTGCGATCGCGCAGCAACACGGCAACACGGGCTTTAGCGGTCACATTACCCTCAACTGCACTGGTAGCGCGGGCCAAAGCTTCGGCGCGTTCAATTTGCCGGGGATGACGCTGGTACTGTCAGGCCAAGCCAATGACTACGTTGGTAAAGGGATGCACGGCGGCGAAATCGCGATCGCACCCCCGGCTGGTGCGACTTACGATGCTTCAGAAAATGCGATCGTCGGCAACACTTGTTTGTACGGCGCGACGGGCGGAACTCTGTTGGCTGCGGGTAAAGCTGGCGAACGGTTTGCGGTGCGAAACTCGATGGCGAAAGCAGTCATTGAAGGTGCGGGCGATCACTGCTGCGAGTACATGACTGGCGGCGCGATCGTCGTGTTAGGAAAAGTCGGCCGGAATGTCGGCGCTGGAATGACTGGCGGCTTGGCTTATTTCCTCGATGAAGATGGGAGTTTTCCGGCTCACGTCAACGGGGAGATTGTGAAGATGCAGCGGGTTTGTACGGCGGCTGGGGAGGCGCAATTGAAGGAGTTGATCGAGGCCCAGCGCGATCGAACTGGCAGCAAGAAAGCTGAAAAGATTTTAGCAAATTGGTCGGAATATTTGCCTAAGTTCTGGCAAGTTGTGCCGCCGAGTGAAGCTAATTCGCCCGAGGCTTCGGAACAAAAGATTGCTGTGGAAGTTTAATTTTGCAGTTGATTAAATAGATGAGGGGCGACGCGAGTTGCCCCTTTTTTAATCTACCGGACTTACACGGATAGTTCACAAAACCTCAAAAAACCCTCTTGCTCCTCCTTAGCAACGGGGGTAAAAAAAGCCAAGCAAGCAACGAAAAAACCCAAATAAAAAAAATGACAAAACTTTACAACAAAACCTCAGAAAAACTCAAGCGACAGCGGCTTCGCAGAGAAATGACAAAAGCTGAAAAACGTCTCTGGGAGAAAATCAAAAACAGACAGCTTGAGAATTGTAAATTTCGCAGACAGTACAGCGTAGCAGAATTTGTGATCGATTTCTACTCGCCGGAAATCAAATTAGCACTAGAAGTTGACGGTGATAGTCATTTTCAAGAAGGTGCTGTAGAATATGATGCGAAAAGGCAAGAATTTATTGAATCAGCAAGAATTAATTTTTTGAGGTTTACAAATGATAATGTTTATCATAATTTGGATGGGGTTCTAGATGTGATTGTAGATGGGATTAAATCGCTGAGAACATTAGGTGTTTTACCCCCCCCAGCCCCCCCTTGCTAAGGGGGGGAGCAAGATGGGATAACAGGGGATTAAATCGCTGAGAGCATTAGGTGTTTTACCCCCCTTGCTAAGGGGGGGAGCAAGATGGGATAACAGGGGATTAAATCGCTGAGAGCATTAGGTGTTTTACCCCCCTTAGCAAGGGGGGAGCAAGACGACAGGAGATTAAAAATCACCTCAAAGGTCAAGAATTAACCTTTAAATCCCGCACAAATTGCATAATTTGTCGGCAAAAATTGTTATCCCAACATTCCCGACGAAGACAAACACCGATCTAATATTCTATCAAATTTGTCGGGCGATCGGCATTCGCGGAGGTGCTGTTTTCCACATCAAATCTATTTCTTCTGGTGTCAATCCGTAAGCTTGATTAACTAAGTCAGATAAACGGTGTTCGAGTCTCAACGCCTCAGCTTTGCGAGATTGAATGGCCGGTGCATATTCATTATAAGTTTCGCGGACTGCTTTTAGTCCAGCAACACCGAGAGGATCGGAGGATTTAGTTTTCGGCATTCGCTTTCTGATTTCTGCTACGAATTCTGCAAAGGAAAGGGCAGAAAAATCTTCGAGTTTTTGTCCGAGTTTATCAATTAAATAAGTCATTTCCAGCCATTGCAAGACATCTCGGTGAGTTTCTTGATTAGTTTTGGCGATTTCAATTAAACGGCTGACAATTAATTCGACTTCGGCACGAATTGAGTCAGTGGGTGGTGCGATCGGTAAAGTTTCAAATAAATATCCCATTGGGCTAATCGCCCCTGACAGCATTTGAGTAAAAACTCGATGGCTGTACCACCAAATTAGCGGTGAATTGAGCCAACCTAGCAGACATAAATCGCTGTTAGCAAGAATGAAGGTTTTGTCATTTCCATAAGCACTAGTAGACGTAGGCGGGAGTTAACCTACCATTGATTATTTCTTCAATGCTTTGCCCGAATAAGTCCATTTGAAGGGTTTAGCCATTGTGCAATTGAAGTAATCGATGAATTCAAGGAGACGGGTTTTGAGTTGAGCTTTACTAAGGAAATTGGCTCGCCTGAGTAACTTACGAACCAAAATACTGAACCAAATCTCAATCTGATTGAGCCAAGAACAATGCTTGGGGGTGAAGTGAAACACGATTTTATGAGTGGGGTCACGCAAGAAATCGGATCGAGTTGGCATCGATTTAAGAATACCCGATACCCCTTTCACCCCGAGAGGAACCTCCAGCCCTTCAAATTTTGCCACAAACCGAACCAAGGATTCCGATTGATGAGTGTTCAAACAATCCATCACCAGATGCCATTTGACAGCATCAGGGTCACTAGCCATCAGGTGTTCGACGTGGCTCAGATAGTCCAACTCAGTTCGGGTATCGCCAATGGTCGCAGCGACCACCTGACCTTGAGCAACATCAAAACTCGCGATTAATGTTTGGGTGCCGTGGCGAATATACTCAAATTCTCGCCGCTCCCGTTTGCCGGGACGCATCCCACGGTCGGCAGACTTGCGCTCGATGGCTTGAATTCCTGTCATCTCATCCATCGAAATCGTCCGCTCTCCCCGCTCGGCACGCTCTATTGCACTCAGGTAGACCTCACAGATGTCTTTGATTTTTTCATCAAACTGTGGGTCGGGGGGGATTCAACCAGTATTGTGACTGGTGCGGTTTTAAATCGGCTTCTGCCATCAATCTCCCAACATGACGAGGGGAGATGCTGGTGACTATGCCTTGTTTGACCGCTTCATCTGCTAGCTCTCGTGCACTCCAATGACTCAGCGGTCGCCCAGATATTTCCGGTTTCTCACAAGCGAGCGCAAATAATTGAAGAATCTGTTCTAAGCTGAAGGTCATTGGACCTCCGAGTCTCTCGGCATCGGCTAATCGCTGCACCACTTCCAGATTTTTGACACTCAACTCTAACCAACGATGCCGCCACAACGAAGCCATCTCTCGACTGATGTTGAGGGCACGAGCGATTTCTCGATGATTGTATCCTTCGTCTGCTAACAGAATAATCCTGGCTCTTAAGGCAATTTGCTGGGGAGTCCGATGACGGTTGACAATCTGCCACAGTTGCTCTCGTTCTGGCTCTGCCAATTGCAATGGCTTTGGGGCTAGTCTGGGCATCGATCTGTTCTACCTTCTACATCTACATATAAATGGTAGCTCTATTCACGCCCAAGTGTACTAGAATTATCCCATGCGTATTGTGGCAAAGTTTGAATAACCTGATAAACAATTTTGGGCTGTTCAAAAGTCCTGTAGTAAGCACAGCTACGGAGTTCCCACCAGTAACGCCCTTTGTCGGAACGCTTAGACAGTTTTTCTTGCATCGGCTTCATATACTTATATACCGATGGAAATGTTTGTGCAAATACCTCCTCTGCTAGATCGTTTGCGTTACTCCACGGCCATAAACTATCGCTGCTAGATTTCAGCAAAATAACCCAAAGATTCGCCGTAACTGCTCACCGCAACTGCGTTGCGGTATTGCTAATGATGGCAATCGAGCTGGCCTCTGTTGCATCTGTTGCAAGTGTAGTAAGGGGTTGAGCCAAAGCCGACGAAAATAGAGTATAGTAGCTTTCATGCTTAAAACACCAGCACTGACCAGCGAACCACCAGAGATAGCCATCGCAGTAGAGCAGATGGCACAGACAATGCTGTCATTAGGAGAATGGCTGCTCAAGCAACAACAGCAACTCAAACAGCAACAGCGAAAACTGGCAGAAAAACAGCAGCTTATCGAAGAACAACAACAGGAAATCGAACAGTTAAAAGAAGCATTATCCAAGCTGAAAAACCGCTCCTCATCAAACAGTTCTATCCCTCCATCAGCCGACCAAATTAAAAAACCTAGCGACAAAAGCAAGCGAAAAAAAGGAAAAAAACGCGGTCCAAAATACGACCATCCGGGCAAGACACGAAATGGATTTGGCGAACCCGACCACATCATTGAGTTACAACCCGAGCGATGTCCAGTTTGTCAGGCAGGAGTTGAGGCGATCACAACAACACCAACCAAAGTGCAACAAGTAGCCGAATTGGTAGAGCAACCAGTAGAAATCAGAGAATACCGTCGCCCATTATGTCAGTGTGTTGATTGTGGCTGGTCGGGATACTCTCAACTACCACCCTCCGTCATCGAAGGGTTTAGCTATGGTAGCAGGTTATGTAGCGTGGTGGGTTGGCTGGGATATGGTGGTAACTTACCCTGGAGAAAACAAGAATATTTTGTGGAACACGTCTTAGGAGTACCCATCTCTCAAGGAAGTTTAGCCAAAATGCAGCGCTACTTTCAGCAAAGTTTGCAGCCAATTTATCAACAATGGCTCACCTACGTGCAACAGCCGGGAGTGCGCTGCGTAGATGAAACAACTTACTGTATTGATGGCATCAAGTATTGGTTGTGGGTAGCCACCAGCGATCGAGTTTGTGTACTATTATTAGCTCCGACTCGGAGTAGTGCCGAACTTCAGCAGTTATTGGGACAAAACTTTGAAGGCATTCTCAGCAGCGATTGTTTCAGTGCTTACAACCGACAATCAGCAGCGGCGAAACAGAAATGTTTAACACATCTGGAACGAGATTTAGAAGCACTCAAGCTCAGTCGATTTGAAGCTAATCGTTTGTTTGCCCAAGGCGTGGGTGAGATTTTAACCACTGCCAGAACTTTGCACAGGGACTATCATGCTGGGAAATTGAGTTGCCTTCAACTCGCTGGCAATCGTTCGGTAATTGAAGCTCAACTGCAAGCAGTTTTGCACAATCCACCAGTTACGGGATGGCCTGCCGATGCCCAACGATTAACCAACCGAATGCAACGTCATTGGACAGAGTGGTTCACCTTTTTAGATTATCCACAAGTGAAACCTGATAACAATGATGCCGAAAGAGCTTTACGTCCAGTAGTTGTACATCGGAAAGTAACTGGCGGGGCGCGCAGCGATTGGGGCGCTCAACTGGTGGCTCAAATGTTCAGCTTTCTCGAAACAGTTCGGTTGCAAGGACATGAAGCGATCGCGCAACTTTATCAGTTACTTTGTTTAGCAGGTCGTAGTCCTCCGGGTTTACAGTTCAGTTGAACTTAATTGTGGGCTTGTGACGGTAGCTATTTTCAGTGGCAGCCTGCATTTTGAGCTTGGGAAATTTCCCGTTTCTACAAAACGCGCAAATTTTTCCATCACCATTTGTGGCTCCATTTGCGATACTGCAACGCAGTTGCGGTGAGCAGTTACGATTCGCCCACTCTGGACTCCAGCGTTTAATATCTTGACCTCGCAAATAAGGTCTGATAATTTCAGCGGATTTAGGGTCTGCTTGAACCAGACTATTTTTAGTAGCTTCATCAATCAAAAAAGCTTCGTTAAACCCTGTTTTTATGCCATATAAAGGCTTAACGCCTGCAAAATCTTTTAGCGGAACTCCCACTTGTTTTATTTTCTGCATCAGCTCATCAACAGCCGGAGGTTCCAGACTCCAAGCATTCGCATTGAAGCGCGATCGCGAAATTTGATAGCCGTGTTGTTGAACGTATTGTGTAAGGTTGATATTCGCAAGTTCCTCGCGCGGAACCGGACAAACAATCACAGGCGAATTAGGTTCAGATTTACCGGGGTCAATCTCGCTTTCAGTTTCAGAGATACATAGAGAAGCGTTAGGTTTTCTGACTGCGACAATACAGGGAAAAGTATCAGCGTCTTCAAAAATTGGCGCGTGTCCGAAATCAATAATTTGCTCTAGTAAACCTTGACTGGCAAATAACTTGCGTAGAGGTTCGCCGTATCCAGACCTCAGCCATTTATTTGTGACAATATACGAAAGCACACCCTTCGGTTTGAGAATGTTTAACCCGAGTTCATAAAAGTAAGTATAAAGGTCTGCTACGCCGTTATATGATTCATAATTTGCTTGCAAGTATGGTTTAATTGGAGATAGCAACTCCTGCCGCACGTAAGGCGGATTGCCAATGACAACATCAAAACCGCCATCAGCAAAAATCTGGGGAAATTCAGCTTGCCAATCAAACGCTGTATCTGCTACATTACTGTCAGCGACTATCGAGTTTCCCGCTTTAATATTATCATCCAAATACGTCAGGGTTTTACCAGGTTCCGCCGTCTTCAACCACAGGGAAAGTTTAGTAATTTCCGCCGATTCCGGCAGCAAATCTACGCCGTACAGGTTGTTACTTAAAATGCTTCTGTCAAATTCCAGAGAGTTGCCGTTTTTTGGCTTATACCCCAAAGCATTCAATTCGCGATCGACTCTTTCGTACTGCTGCATCAAATAATCAAAAGCCGCAATCAAAAAAGCACCCGAACCGCACGCCGGATCGATGACGCGCGTTTTTTGCAGCACCTCGTCTCGATACGCTTTCCAAAACTTAATTGCAGTTTTCTTTGGGGGCTGAACCGAATCTTCAGCAACTTCGCCAATTAGGAATAAATCGCGCAATTCTTGCTCTCGCCGCTGCAAATAGCCGCCGAGAGAAACCTCGACAATATATTGAGTAATATAAGCAGGCGTGTAAAACACACCTTGAGTTTTCCGCTTGCCTTTTTTCTGATTGTATTCCTGCCCGGTCGTTTCAGCATTTAATTCTTCCAAATCTGTAACAGACTGCTCGAAAATATGCCCCAAAATATCGACGGAAACTTCGGTATCAAAATCAAATCGCGTCAAATTTTTAAGCAGACTGCATAAGGGATTTGGCACAGTCAATTGTGCGTCTAAAACCGGATCGAATTTAAATAAACCGCCGTTGTATCCCGGTACAGGAGGGTCATCATTTCCTACATCTACCCAGCGAAATACAGATTGATAATTTTCCCAAATTAATCTAGGATTGTATTGGTCTTTGTGGTCGTGAGCGTTGCCGATCGTGTTTCGCGGCAGCAACCCTTTATCTTCACAAAAAGCAATGAATAAAACGCGGTCTAAAGTTTTTTGAGCTTTTTCGATGAGTACGCGATCGCGGTTGGGGATATCCTGCGGCCCAGAAAAGCGAAAATGCTTGACGAGAGCAAGTCGAATTGCTTTGTACTCTTGATATAATTTATTAGTGATTTCCTCTTGAGCTTCGTCAGAGTCTTTTAACAGTCTGTCAATAACAGAACCTGTTTGAGCTTGGTTTTTAGGCAAAAAATTGCGGCGACACAGCAGAAAGTAAAACCGCTTAAAAGCTGCAATATCCGCCAAGTCAGTCAGAAAAAATTGTTCGCAATAAGCGGGAGTTTTATTGGTATGATAAAGTCGCAACTCTCGATAATTCGAGACAATAATCCAGCGACAATCTGGTGTATAATTAGCGTAGCGCCAACCTTGGTCAACTGCTGACTCCGATCGCCCGGATGCGGGACGGTCTAAATCATTTTTCGCCCCCTTGAGTTCGATCGGAGCAATCACTTTTCCTTGCAGGGACACGGCTTTGCCTTTAGGATTGCCAGCAGCAGTAAAAAAGCCGATCGCCCCGTCAGCAGAACCGCCCCCATCAGATATCGTTTGTTCCGCGTTAATTTCCCAAGCTTTCCCCGCACCTTGAATTACCGAGCAATATCCCAAAACATCCTGAAAGATATCATTAATAAAACTGCCGTGCAGCGAAACTTCTTTAACTTCGTCTAACGTACCAGTTTTAAGTGCAGCAATCCACGTTCCCAATTTTTGGCGGCGCACTTCCATATCTTGCGGAAAGCTAAAAGCACGCAAAGCAGTGTTGAGTGTTTTGCTGTGAAAAAGGGCGCGAGTAGAGCGATTTGTCATCTTTTAAAAGCAGATTAATCAAGTTAATTTTACAGCATCCAAGTGCAACAGCCGCTCAGACCTTCTGCTATCAAATCAGTTATACTCAAAGGTCGATCCTCTTCGTTGGCGTAGCCCCCGTAGGGGCGGGCTTCGCTAACGCACCCTACCCCCTCAAAAAAGCGTGTGAAGCGCAGCTATCCCGCAGGGAATCGCTGGCTTCCAAATCAAAAACGCCACCTAATAACGCTGACCTAGCTCTCATTTACTTTGCATATCGTAATTATTAAGCAAAGCTATCATTTTTGTTGAGGCGCTTTCCACTGCTGCCTCCGGGTTTTACGGCAAAAATTAAATAGGTCTGAGCTGCGCGGCACTCAGCCAAAAGTTTTGTTACAATAGGTACGCTGTTACAAATCGTAACTTATGCTGATTTCTATTTTAATAATTGACGTTGCCCTCGTTGCTTGGTCTTTGCACTTGATGCAGGAGGCGATCGCGCAACGGGAATTTTCACTAATGCTAGCTGGTGCTCTAGTTGCTGTCTCAGCAGCAGCTCTGGTAGTCGTCTACTTCCTCATGGGGTCTTGTTTGAGCCATTTAACCGAAATATCCCAACACACTTACTAAATCATAGTAGGGATTGACGATTATCCAGAAGCGAGGAGATGTTTTTTGACAAAAAGCCCAAAGCCTTGCCAGTCCAAGGCTCAAAATTAATTTTGTAAAAACGCTTGACAAATATTGGTCAGGTAAGGCATGATTGAGAGCGCGAAAAGAAAGGGGAATTAGCTCAGTTGGTAGAGCACTACAATGGCATTGTAGGGGTCAGCGGTTCGAGCCCGCTATTCTCCATTAAGAAAACCCGTTCACAGAGCGGGTCTTGTCGTTTATCCATCAAAACTGTTATATTGGACATTCTCAATTAGGACGACAGCAGCAGACAACTCCAGACATCTTTTACGATAAATTTACGATAAATTTTCGATATGCCAAAAGGTTCAGTAAATATTGAAGTTTTCAAAGAGCGTCTACGACTTGCCTGGTCATGACAGGGTAAACGCTTTTCGTTATAAAGAACACCCTGAAAACCCCGCGACTTCAGTCCGGGGATGAAAGGGGTAAGGAGGCTTTAGCCTCCCAGTATTTTTCATGAGATTTCTGAATTGTATGTACTGTAAATTACAACTATGTAAATCTTTGTGAACAATGAGAACCGGGTTAAGCCAACGCTGCTAGCATAAACCTATCGTGATGAGGGTCGAAGTCATGCTAGTTTTCGAGTTGAAAGCATACGGTAAAAAGCAGCAATTTGAAGCTGTAGACGAAGCAATTAGAACGGTGCAGTTCATCCGCAACAAAGCATTGCGCTTTTGGATGGAAAACGAAAAAGTCAACAAATACGACTTGAATAAATACAGCGCCATTCTAGCGAAGGAATTCCCGTTTTGCGACGACTTAAACAGCATGGCCAGACAATCGAGTTCAGAAAGAGCGTGGTCGGCGATTTCACGATTCTACGACAACTGCAAAAAGAAAGTCCCAGGAAAAAAAGGGTTTCCGCAATTCCAGAAAGACAACCGCTCGGTAGAGTACAAAACTACGGGCTGGCGTCTGGCAGACGACCGGAAATCAATCACTTTTACCGATAAAAAAGGAATCGGCAAACTTAAATTAAAAGGAACCCGCGACTTGCATTTCTACCAGCGCAGTCAAATCAAACGAGTACGCTTGGTAAGGCGAGCAGACGGATATTATGTCCAGTTTTGCATTCAAGTTGACCGTTCTGAAAAGATTGAAATCACGGGTAACACCATCGGGTTAGATGTAGGACTTAAAGAGTTTTACACTGACTCAAATGGCGTTGCAGTTGATAACCCGCGTTTCCTCCGCAAGGGAGAACGCAGGTTGAAGAAAGCCCAAAAACGAGTTTCAAAACGAGTCAAGGGTTCGCAAAACAGAAAAAAAGCTAGAGCGATTCTAGGGAAGCGCCACCTCAAAATAAGCAGACAGCGTAAAGATTTTGCCGTGAAGTTGGCAAGATGCGTCATCCAGTCTAACGACTGTGTAGTCTACGAAGATTTGAGGATTAAAAATATGGTGAAGAATCACTGTCTGGCAAAATCGATTAACGACGCTTCTTGGTATATGTTCCGAATTTGGCTGGAATATTTTGGCAAAGTATTCGGAAGAATTACGATTGCCGTACCAGCTAACGGAACAAGTCAAGAATGCTCTAGTTGCGGAACAATTGTTAAGAAAAGTCTCTCAACGCGAACCCACGCTTGTCGGTGTGGATGCGTATTAGATCGTGACTGGAACGCAGCTAAAAATATCCTAAGTCGGGGATTGAGTACGGCGGGGCACGTCGGAACTTGGATCTTAGATCCGAACGCTTGTGGAGAATTGACCGCTACCGATGTTGAAGTAATTCTGCATCGGCAAGTCGATTCTGCGAATCAAGAATCTCCTCGGCTTTAGCCAGGAGAGTGTCAATTTTACCAGAATACTGCTCAGAAATGAACAAAATTGAACGGGAATGGCAACAACTTAAAAATCATGAACTGGTAGGAAAAATGTTTGAAGACGAACTAGATATTGCCTACGCAGTAATTGATGGAATTGAAGCTAGAGGAGAACGAGGAAATTATACAACTAATCGCTTTAAATTTAGTTCCCGTTCTCGCTCTTAACATTTCTTTACTTACTTTGTTTGTTTTATGCCGACCTACTTAAATTCGAGCTTTTCTTTTACTCTTAATACTCAATTGCTTGGTAATAGATGTATAATAATGCAAAGCAAAAAGCAGATTAATTCCAAAAAACACTAAAGTTAAGACAAATGTAAAAAAAGACGTAAATGACAGCCTGGAAGTCATCGTAAACATCGCCAAAATGATTGAGCAAAGCCCAAAACCGGAAGCAAAAGAACTTAAAAGCAGCAACCGAACCTTAGACATAGTTTAATTTAAAGATTATCAGTAAAATGCACTCTTGGCAGCTACAGAGGAGTGCCAAATGATACTTATTACTATATAGCGGAATTGCTCAGTTCCGCCAAGCGCAAAACGACTGCTTTCCTAAAAAGGTTTGAATTATACAGAAAAATACAGCCCGCGCTCTTGTAAACTCCTGTTGCTCGACTTAATACCAATCAAAGGAATTCCCCCGCCTCCGCGAGCATTCCACCTTTCGCCGTACAGTCACCCCAGCCGCAATCCCGCTGACAGCAAAGTATTTGCTTCCAAAACCGCGCTTTCCCTGGGATTCCAAACATTGCCAAAATCCACAAACGCCGTCACCTGCAAAACTCCTTGGTTGTCGCGGGTGCGCTTGCATCGGATACCGCAACTCGGCTGAATCAAAAATCCGGCTATCCGCCAGCAAAGCCTCCTGACGGTAGCCCCGCAATGTGTCCGATCCCCCTATACCGAATGGTTCGATCGGCAAAAGCTCTGCCCCAGCCAATTCCACTTCTCGCCTGCAGGTACCGATACCGATCGCGATTTGTTTTCTGGGATTTTGCACGATCGGCTCGCGGTAAATCAACTGCCAACTACTTCCCATCGATCGACTTTTATCGTACCCGGAATCTTAGCAATTCTGCAGGCTGTGCCAGTGGGGGAACAGCAGGTGGCAAAAGCGGTTCGCCTGAAGGCAAGGGCTTTGGTGTTGCGGGTTATGGGAGAGGAGCCGGATTTGGCAGCCGCGGGTTAGGAATCGGAAATTCGTGTCTATTTTCTCCTCGGTTCGGCAATTGAGGGAGAGTTTCTGCAGGCTCACTTTGGGTCGATCGATCGAACTCCGGGATGCTATTTTCTTGCTCTTTACTGCCTCTATCTAATTCTGAACCCGAGTATAAATCACGAAGCCGATCGCGGTCGTCTGCTGTTTCTTGATTTAGTTTTAATTGAGACAGTAAATTATCCTGTAAAATGGGCGCTTGCACCCCTGAGTCGGTAGCAACCATCGACTCGTTAACACTTAGAGCTGATAGCAGTGCGGGACAAATAGCTGCAATTGAAAAACCAAGTGCTAATGCCTTGAAAAACTTGATTTTACAAAAGCCTCTAGAAAATTGCACGGGCATGACAGGTTAGCAATATTTGATAGTTATTTACACTTACGATCGGGCGCGACCGACGCAATTGCAAGGAATAAAATTACTTTATCACTTTTTAAAGAGTTAATTTCTTAAATCAATATAAAGATAGTTGACAGCACTCCTGTTTTGTGTAATGACAAATTGCTCAAAAACTCTTACCTCCCAAGCTAGACTTCTTGCAAGAAATAAAATTACTTTATCACTTTTTAAAGAGTTAATTTCTTAAGTCAATATAAAGATAGTTGACAGCACTTCTGTTTTGTGTAGTCAAAAATTACCAAAAAAACTCCGACCTCCCAAGCTAGCCCTGTAGGTCGGCGGAGCATTCTATCAAACCTGCGATCTGAGAAATAGGTAAATTTTGATAGAGATTACTACATTTTATTGAGCTGCGATCGCAATTCTTCCAACTCAGCGTCAATCACCGGGCTCGACTCCGAGCTACTAGCTGCTGCCGTTTTACCCGCAGCCGGCAATTGACCTTGAGACACAGAACCCCCGGTCAGTTGAGCTTTCATCTGAGCCAACTCGTCGTCAACATCACCACCGCTTTCGAGCAAGCGGAACTGTTCCTCTAAATTGCTGCTGCCGGCTGCCAATTCTGCCGAAGCCCCCGCGCGAGCTTCAATCTGCAAAACTTTTTCTTCCATGCGATCGAAAGCCGCCATTGAACTGCCAGTATTCAAGGTGCCAATGGTATTGTTGAGCTGTTCCTGAGCCTTAGCAGCCGATATCCTCGCTTTGAGCATATCCTTCTTAGTCTTAGCTTCAGAAATTTTGCTCTCCAAACCGATCAAGTTGCGCTTGAGACTTTCCACCTGAGCCGATTGCTGATCCAGACTGGCTTTCAGCGTAGCCGCCGTTTCAGCGTGAGACTTTTTGCGAACCAGCGCTTCCCTGGCCAAAGTCTCGTCTCCTTTTTGCAGGGCTAGCTGAGCGCGCTGCTGCCACTGGTTAGATTGAGATTCAGCTTGATTGTACTGAGTCTGGGTGCGCTTTTGAGTGGCGATCGCGCTGGCAACGGCCTGACGCAACTGCACCAAGTCTTCCTGCATATCCGTAACGGACTGTTCTAAAATCTTTTCCGGGTCTTCAGCTTTATTGACCAGATCGTTAAGATTGGCTTTGACGACTCGGCTAATGCGGTCAAATAATCCCATAATGCTATTTTTCCTGGGTGAGGTGTACGAAGTAGGCGGAAAGCAGGCTTGATAGCCCTAGCCCGCAGTTGTGAAATTCACTCTTGTCAGATTTTTAGTGCGATTTAGTTTTTGGCAATTTTTGCAGACAGATAAATCCAGTTTAAAGCGATCGAGTAATGCGATGCAGGCAAGCTTATTCATGCACCTATCTATTGAGTTTAACGTCGATCCGGGAATTCCCCAACAGGCTTCGAGCCATCTCTAGCTAGGCTGTTGAGAAGTTTTTGCTCGTCCCGACTATTGTTCTGCTGCTTGGGGTTCAGGATGCGGGCGGCTCGCCCGACGGCAATTTGGGTGTATTGTTGCCCGGAAGCATTTGTGCTTTCATCGCCGCCAACTCGGTATCCACATCGTCGGCACCTTCGAGAGAGAGAAACTTCTTTTCTAAATCATTAGTTCCGAGTTCTGCGATTGCTTCGGAGCGAGCTTCTAGCTGCATGACTTTCTCTTCCATCCGTTCAAACGCGCTCAAAGCACTGCCGGTACTGAGATTGCCCATCATTTCTTGAAGTCTTTCCGACGATGCGGCCGATCGAGCTCGGGCAATGTACATATCTTTTTTAGATTTTGCCTCGGAAATTTTACTTTCGAGAGTCCGCATATTTTCTTTAAGTTTAGTCACAACAGCGTTCTGTTGTGCGAGACTGGCTTTCATCGCCGTTGCCGTTTCTTGATAAGATTTCTTGCGCGTCAGAGCTTCCCGCGCCAAATTTTCCTCGCCTTTTTGCAAAGCTAGCTGCGCCCGCTGATGCCATTCTGCTGCTGTAGACTCAGCTTGGGAGCACTGGCGTTCAGTGCGTTTTTGAGCTGCAATCGCTCCTGCCACAGCTTGTCTGAGCTGCACTAAATCTTCCTGCATATCCATTACAGCCTGTTCCAGAATTTTTTCGGGGTCTTCTGCAGCCCCGACCAAACTGTTAATATTTGCTCGAATCACTCGCCATAGGCGATCGAATAATCCCATTTTGCCCGTCTCCCGATTTTATTAAATTTTAGATTTAGGACTAGGAATTGACAATTACAAAACCAATTTTGTGTTAGACAAAACATTCCTCATTGTCTAGCTTTGTCTAACAATTTAGTTAAAGTTTTTCACCCTTTACCTAATTTATGGCTGATAGTATTGTGGCTTCACCCCTTTTTCTTGGAGTTCTTTCACCAAACGTTCTGCTGAGGCAGGATCGTTCAAAGCCCCCATTTGGATCTTGACACCCTTTGAGAAGTTCCGCACGTAGGCATCCGGAACTGCTCTTCTGGCTTGCTGCAGCGATTTTTCGTCGGTGTAATCGGTGACAACGTAATAGAAACCGTCTGCCGCCCGTGCAGGCCTTCCCAGTGGGGATGCGGCGGCTGGGGATGCGGCGGCTGGGGATGCTGTCGCCGGGGATGTGGCGGCAGGCTGGGCTGGGGAGGGTGTTGGAGGCAGTGTCGGCAGTGTCGGCACTGGCTGGGCGGCGCTAGGGCTGGGAGTAGGAAGCAAAGCCGTACTCAGATTGTTGAGTCCTTGTTCCCTGCCTCTGGCCGGGTTGCCGTCTTCTGTAGGAATTGGCACAGCCCCGCTGGGGCCCGGAGGCGCTGGCGGAGTTGGCGGGATTGAGGCTTTTGGTGACGGGGAAGGAATCGGGCTGGCTGTCGGCTTGACATTGCTGAGAGTGCTCAAATCTAGCTCGACAAATTCCTTGGATACCAGATTGGGAGCTTTCGGCAGTTCCTTGGTGCTGGTATCTGAGATGGCAGTAGAGGCGGGACTGTCGCTTGAAGAGGGTGCATTGCGATCGAGCAAACGGTTCAGGCCGGCCATCTTAACTAGATTTGACGGGTACATGACTGCGTAGCCCAAAGCTGTGCATGACAGCAAAAACAGCAGCATCGAACTCAGTCCCAAGGGAGTTAACAAACTGGCGGCTAAACTGCGTTCTACCGTAGGCTCAGCTTTTGACTCGTCCAAACTTTCGATCAGTTTTTCGCTTGATTCGAGATATTTGTTGGGTGCGAAGGTACTGCTAGATAATTTTGTGCCGCCCTTGGTAGTTGCTAGGGGGGCATCGCCCTGAGTGCCGGCAAGGGATAGGGGCAGCGATAGCGGCTGCTGGGTTTCCTCCGCAGTCTCCGGCGCCAAATTTTGGGCTAGCTGTTGCTCGGTTGTGGCTGTTTGCTTGCCGGTACGAACTGAGGGCGACACCCACTGTTCGGCGCGCCGCCTGTGCCTTCTGTATGTTGTCAGTTCTGCTTCTAGGTTTACATCTAGACTCCCCAGGACTGCTTGCAAAGCAGGCTTGATTGGGGTTGAAGAGGATTGATGATTTGGGGATTCCACCGAAGAACGCTTACTCATTAGCAAAACTCCTACCGCCTCTGAATTAATTTTAATGTGTTGATTTTGACACTCCCGGGCCTAAAGGCGTGGGGATTCTTGCTTCGCAGGGATTCCAATGAATTTACCCTCGGCAAGCATCTTGACCGTATGCCCTACGGCTGCAAGTCCTCGCTTGAGAACTACTTGTGCGGCTGCGACATCTTTGTCGGTTGTATAGCCGCAATTGTGACACGAGTGAGTGAGTTCTGATAACTCTTTTTTGCCTGTTTCGTTAAGGCAATTGGGACAGATTTGGCTAGTCTTTTTAGGATCTACTTTCTGGAAATACACACCGCGCTTAAAGCAAGTTTGCTCCAATATGTTGAAGAATTGCCCAAACCCAGCATCTAAGCAGTGCTTACCTAACATCCCCGCTTTCAGTCCGACCAGATTAAGGTCTTCGACAAACACCATACCCGCGTCATCACAGATTTGATGTGACAACTTGCGATGCCAATCTTTTCGGCAGTTTGCCACGTGTTCGTGCAGCAAAGCGACTTTTTTCTGAGCCTTTTTCCAATTATTTGACCCGATTTTTTTTCTAGTAACGCGCTGTTGCAGCAATTTAAGCTTGCGTTCGGCGTCAGCTAAAAACCTCGTTCTTTTAATTAAAAGCCCGTTAGAAGTTGCAATCAAATTAGTCAACCCTACATCAATTCCTACGGGATTGCCGTGAGGAATGATATAGGGAATTGAGACATCCCATTGCAAAGTCAACATTATATACCAGCCACTAGACCGTCTAACGACGCGAGCTTGTTTGATGATTGCGCCCTGGGGGATGGGACGCGACTGACAAAATTTTATCGAGCCAATTACAGGCAATTTAAAGCGGTTGCCTTGATGGAAAGTTGTACCCAACTGTGGGAAACTCAAAGACCTCAAAGCCCCCTGTTTTTTGAACCGAGGAAACCCGTGATTTTGCTCCCACATACTGACGAAAGCTTTTTCCAATCTCCGCAGCGTTTGTTGCAACACCTGAGCGTTGACTCGCTGCAATGCGGGGCTGGTCTTCCTGTATGCCGTTAAAGCCTTGCACTGACTTGAATATGTCGGTCTAGGTACCTCAGCAGGAATAATATACTCGGAGCTAATGGAGCAAGAGTCGATCGGACATTTGCGTGAGTTGTACCAGTCTTTGCGTTCTCTTAGGGCATAGTTGTACACCTTGCGGCACTGTTCTAGCCAATCTTCAAAAACTGCTATTTGTGTCGCTGTGGGCTTCAACTTAAATTCAAACGTCAAATTAAACACTTGCTTCACCTCCTTGACTTAGTATACAGCAAGTCTACTAATCGTCTAAGGATTTCTTAGAAATCATTAAAGTCCCCGCTGATGGGCGAGGCTCTCACCCCAAAATTTAGGTAGATATAAACAAGAAGCTTGAAAACTTGCCTATTTTATGATTAGCTACTTTTGGCGTCAATCCAACAGGGACCCGATCGCCTGCTGTCGATCGCCAGCAGGTATTTTTCATTTTCATTTGCCAACTTAATTGCTGGTGTTTCCTAGAGGCTGCTTACCAACACTCTCAGCCACTTTTTGTATCCTAAGCTACTGCTTATTTGTAAGCTCTCATACTGGTTGGGCATTTGTACTTTTTCTTGATCCCTAACGGCTTTATAAACTTTTAACCTGTGTTTTTACCTATACAATGAGCAAGCACCGAGCCAATTGTTTCTATATATAACGAGATTATAAATAAATTATAAAATTTAATTATGCTCCGGGGATCGCTACAACCCAGACAGCATAAAGGTTGGGATGCTCTAAAACCTGCTAGCTCTACAAAGGAGAATTAGAGATGAAAATGATTTCCCTAAGAACTTTTATGCAAACCTCATTAACTGCCCCTTTAACTTCAGCTTGTGGTCACTGCCGTCACTATACCCCTGAGGGCAGACGCGGGGGTGTTTGCGCTTTACTAGGCGGGCCGGTTCAAAGTCACTGGAAAGCTTGTGCTTTGGCGGTTTCGCCTTTTAAGTCATCTTGGGAAAACATAGAAGAAATTGGACTGTGGCAAGAACCGACTCTGACGCTGCAGGATGCCACCGTCAATCTTTCCGAGCGCAATTCCTGCCAGCTTACAGGCACAACGTTAACCGAAAAATCGGCAGCAGCAGTCTCGGTTTAGCTAGTCGGCAGCAGGATAGGTCATACCATTTTCGATTTTCGATTTTAGATTGGGGAATCACCGATCATTATCATGGTTTGGATATGACACAGCAGTTTCATTCTTTTTGGGAACTGGTATCAATACTGACACTTTTGGACGATCGGGTGCATTTGGCTTTACTAACTCATAAAAATTAGCAGCATCTACTTTAATATGAGCGCATAAAAAAACTGATTTTTCCATCCAGCTATGGCAGCCAAGGATATTGACTAAAATCAGGTTGCCGTTTTTCCAAAAAGGCTTGTTTGCCTTCGGCGCCTTCCTGGGTCATATAGTACAGCAAAGTGGCATTCCCCGCCAGTTCTTGCAAACCGGCTTGACCGTCGCAGTCGGCATTAAAAGCAGATTTCAAACAGCGAATCGCGATCGGACTTTTTTCGAGAATTTCAGCAGCCCACTGAATCCCTTCTATTTCTAGTTGTTCGACGGGCACGACGCAGTTGACTAAACCCATTTCTAGGGCTTGCTGCGCGCTGTACTGCCGACACAAAAACCAAATTTCTCTGGCTTTTTTCTGGCCGACGACTCTGGCGAGATAGCTAGCTCCGAAACCACCGTCGAAACTGCCGACTTTGGGGCCGGTCTGTCCGAAAATAGCATTGTCAGCAGCGATCGTCAAGTCGCAAATTAAGTGCAGAACGTGACCCCCTCCAATTGCGTAGCCTGCAACTAAAGCAATTACAACTTTGGGCATCGATCGAATCAACTTCTGCAAGTCGAGCACGTTCAACCGGGGTATGCCACCTTCGTCTACATATCCCGCCGAACCCCGCACGCTTTGGTCGCCGCCGGCGCAAAAGGCGTATTTGCCGTCTGTATGAGGCCCCGCACCGGTGAACAGGACAACGCCGATTTTTGTGTCTTCGCGGGCATCAGTAAAGGCATCGCACAGTTCCAGCACGGTTTTGGGACGGAAAGCGTTCCGTTTGTGAGGTCGATTGATGGTAATTTTGGCGGTCCCGCCGCTTTTGTGATAGAGAATGTCTTCGTAGGTTTTGGCGGTTTGCCATTCAATTTGCATAATCAATCAATTTGAGATTTGACACCAAGCTGGGTCTATCAAGGCAGCGACAAGTCGCTTTTAGATTTTAGATTGATTCGGTTCAATGGGATACAAGGGTCGATCGACTCTTGCAAAAAAAATAAACCGGGACTTAGGCAGAAACCAGGTTTTCGATCGACATAGGCCGTGCAGCGCTCTTGGTAGGGGTTAAACAACCCGGTTTTTGAGGGTAAGAGCGCCCCAGTCCCATGTCAAATGGAAACAGGGTCAATCGATTTGAGATTTTTGATTTGAGATTTTAGAATTGAAGCATTGACCCCACGGATCGAGTCGGGGGCTCCTTTATCGGATACAGGTTTTTTATTTCTGGACGGATGAATCCGGGGGCTTGTATCTTGGATGCTTTCGATCAAATCCTCGAAGTCCTTTGACTACTTTTACTGCCCCAAAATTTATATGCGCTGGATTATTTGCGGAGTAAAATACTCAGCAAGTGCTTTGCTGCTTTGCCAAATACCGGATCGCGGGACTCGAATTCGCTGGGATCGAGTAAAGCTTGAACTTCGGCAAAAGCTTCAGAGTCGAGGGTTCCTTCTTTAGTAAATAAAGTGTCTATGACTGCAATGTGTCTGGAGTCGAGGCCGAGCCGATTTGCGATCGACTGTAGGTACATTTGCTCCCGCAGGTCGATGTGTCCGTCTGCCGCTGACATTTCGTAGCCAGAACCGATGAGCAACAGTTTTTCTGATTCGGAGAACAAAGCTGTCAGGGTTAGCAATTCCGTGGGGTTGAAGTAAACCTGCTGTTTGGATACTCCTTTGACAAGGCGCTGAATTAGTTCTACCCGATCGCGGTCGCCGCTGGCAAAGGCTTTGAGAGTCTTTTGCAGCCGTTCTTCTTCTTCAACTGCGATCGTCCTGTCAATAATCATCACTCCGCGCAGGATGGAAATCAGAGCCGTCAGAAACACTACCAAAGGAGTGATATCTTGTTCGCGCAGCTTTTGCCGGCTAATGCGGCACAACAGCTCAACAATTTCAGCGGTAATCGTGGTGGTGTCCATAATTAAAAATGACTTTCTATTAAGCTCTAAAGTAACTTTCTTTCTCGATCTTAAGTTTTTCTGTTACGTAGGTATGACGTGAATTCTAAAACTGAGCCGTTGTCTATTAGTGATACTACTTATTTTATTCACAAACGCTGGATGACTAGGGCTGTGGAACTGGCACAAGCAGCCGGTGATGCCGGTGAAGTACCCGTGGGTGCTGTAATTGTTGACGGTACTGGCAAATTGATTGCTGAAGCGCAAAATCGGCGAGAGCGAGATTGCGATCCGACTGCTCACGCTGAAATCTTGGCTTTGCGGGCTGCCGGCAAAGTTTTGCAAGACTGGCATCTCAACCAATGCACGCTCTATGTAACGCTGGAACCTTGCCCGATGTGCGCTGGTGCGATCGTCCAAGCTCGGATTGGTCTGCTGGTATACGGAGCAGATGACCCGAAAACTGGCACGATTCGGACTGCGGCTAATATTCCAGATAGCGCGCCTTCGTGTCACCGCTTAGAGGTGCTCGGCGGTATTATGGAGTCTGTTTGCCGCGATCGGTTGCTTTCTTGGTTTGAAGCGCGGCGGAAAAATTAACAGGTAAAATTTTTTACTTTCTTCGGGGGGAGGTTTAATCGAAATTGACAATCAAGCATCCAGGATACAAGCCCCCGGATTCATCCGTCCAGAAATAAAAAACCTGTATCCGATAAAGAGCCGAACGTATTTATCCGTGGGGGTCAAGGCTTCAATTCTTTAATCTTTAATCTAAAATCTAAAATCTAAAATGGATTGACCCTTTAGCTGGAATAATAGATCCGTAATTGCCCGCTCAAGCTTTCGAGGCGGCAGACTGCTCTGCATTAGTGCTGTCGGGTTGGCTGAGGTTTTACCTGTGAGAGATTATCTCTTGCGGGCGCGATCGCTCGATCGGCACAAGGCCAATAGCAAAAGTGTCCCGATCTAAAAACTAAAGATTTGGCCAACACCTTACTTTAGACTTTAGATCTCGATAAAGCAGCTTAATTGCTATGCCCCACACCGCCACGATCGCCGTTGAGTCCAGTAAATCATCTCTAGTGAAGCCAATGCCTGCCAAGGTAGCATCTAATACCTCTCGCGTTTCTCCTTGGTTAACCTCCTTGCTCTATCCGCTAGGTCACTATGTTGTCCTACCGTTTCATTTTGGCAAGATTGAGATAACCGGACAGGAGCACTTGCCGAAAGACGGGCCTGTCATCTTAGCTCCTACGCACCGCTCCCGGTGGGATGCCCTGATGATGCCTTATTCAACTGGACAGAAGGTGACTGGACGCGATTTGCGGTTTATGGTAACTGCTGATGAGGTCAAAGGACTGCAAGGTTGGTTCATCAGACATTTGGGGGGGTTTGCTGTGGATCTCAAGCATCCGGCAATTGGCAGTCTGCGTTATGGGGTGGAACTACTCCTTGACAAGGAAATGTTGGTGATTTTTCCCGAAGGCGGTATTTTTCAGGATGGCGAAGTTCACCCGATTAAGCCGGGATTGGCGCGTTTGGCAATACAAGCAGAGTTGAGCCAACCGGGTTTGGGCGTGAAAATTGTACCGATGAGTATCCGCTATCGGCCGCGCATTCCTCAATGGGGTTCTCAGGTAAAAATTGCGATCGGTGCTCCGATTTCCGTTGCGGATTATGCCCGTGATGGGGGCGGTAAAAAAGAAGCACGAGTCTTGACGGCCGAGATCGAAAAGGCTCTTAAAAAGCTTGATGAAAGTTGAGAAGAAGGCAGAAGGCAGAAGGCAGAAGGCAGAAGGAATTATGATATAATATCTTCCGGTGCTGTGGAGAGATGCAGCACTTATTTCCCTGGTTTGTTATAAATAATACCCTGAAAACCCCGCGACTTTAGTCCGGGGATGAAAGGGACAAGGAGCCTTTAGCCTCCCAGTCTATTTTCTGAGCTCTCAGGATGGCGCTGTCAAGTAAAACCATGTAAATCTTTGTGAACAACTAGAGGGATATTAAGCCGACTCTGGTAGCATAAGACTATCGTGATGAGGTCGAAGTCATGTTAGTTTTCGAGTTGAAAGCATACGGTAAAAAGCAGCAATTTGAAGCTGTAGACGAAGCAATTAGAACGGTGCAGTTCATCCGCAACAAAGCATTGCGCTTTTGGATGGAAAACGAAAAAGTCAACAAATACGACTTGAATAAATACAGCGCCATTCTAGCGAAGGAATTCCCGTTTTGCGACGACTTAAACAGCATGGCTCGACAATCTAGCTCAGAAAGAGCGTGGTCGGCAATCTCCCGATTCTACGACAACTGTAAAAAGAAAGTCCCAGGAAAAAAAGGATTCCCGCAATTCCAGAAACACAACCGCTCCGTAGAGTACAAGACTACGGGCTGGCGTCTGGCAGATGACCGGAAATCAATCACTTTTACCGACAAGCAAGGAATCGGAAAGCTCAAGTTAAAAGGAACGCGCGACTTACATTTCTACCAGCGCAGTCAAATCAAACGAGTACGCTTGGTAAAACGGGCAGACGGATATTATGTCCAGTTTTGCATTCAAGTTGACCGTTCTGAAAAGATTGAAATCACGGGTAACACCATCGGGTTAGATGTAGGACTTAAAGAGTTTTACACTGACTCAAATGGCATTGCAGTTGATAACCCGCGTTTCCTCCGCAAGGGAGAACGCAGGTTGAAGAAAGCCCAAAAACGAGTTTCAAAACGAGTCAAGGGTTCGCAAAACAGAAAAAAAGCTAGAGCGATTCTAGGGAAGCGCCACCTCAAAATAAGCAGACAGCGTAAAGATTTTGCCGTGAAGTTGGCAAGATGCGTCATCCAGTCAAACGACTGTGTAGTCTACGAAGATTTGAGGATTAAAAATATGGTGAAGAATCACTGTCTGGCAAAATCGATTAACGACGCATCTTGGTATATGTTCCGAATTTGGTTGGAATATTTTGGCAAAGTATTCGGAAGAATTACGATTGCCGTACCAGCTAACGGAACAAGTCAAGAATGCTCTAGTTGCGGAACAATTGTTAAGAAAAGTCTCTCAACGCGAACCCACGCTTGTCGGTGTGGATGCGTATTAGATCGTGACTGGAACGCAGCTAAAAATATCCTGAGTCGGGGATTGAGTACGGCGGGGCACGTCGGAACTTGGATCTTAGATCCGAACGCTTGTGGAGAATTGACCGCTACCGATGTTGAAGTAATTCTGCATCGGCAAGTCGATTCTGCGAATCAAGAATCTCCTCGGCTTTAGCCAGGAGAGTGTCAAGTCTGTATTAAGTGTGAGCATTAATGGATTGTGCTTTGAACTTTAAGCCTGGTCAAATTGTCAGTTTAGAATGTGGAGATGCGTGCCTGCATTCAGAGGTGATCCAAGTGGTTGAGGCACGTCAAGTTTGTTGGGTGCGCCCTTTGATGTTAGTGGTATCGGCGTCGGGGAAGGATTTAGCGGCAGAATACACTTTATCCGATTTGCGGGATGGTGCTGATTTGCTTTGGCCCGGGAGTTTGTTTCGCGCGGCTTTAGATACTGAGGTAATTTCGCTGTTGACTCAGTTGCAGTCTCTGGACTCTGAGAAAAAGGATGGTGCGATCGCATCTCGGCAACTTAGAGATTTTGTCGATCGAGTTTGGGAAGCTTTTCCGAGTGCTTTTCATTAATCACATATCAGGCGTTTTGTGTATTAGTCCGCCAGGGGTTGAAAACCCCTGTCTAATAGCTAAAGTCCTCTTGCATAAGACTCATACCCTCTTGATTCTTCAGTCCGCGCAGGCGGACTTCGTTTGTCTAGAAGCGATTTCAATCGCCCAATTTTCTTTTAGCTCTTATACTAAAATACAGCGTGTGAAAGCTCTTCGGGCTTGAGATTGTTGTGAATAACTTTACCGTCGCGGAACCAGACAACGCGGCGAGTTTGACGCGCTACTTCGGGTTCGTGCGTTACCATAACAACAGTCATGCCGCTTTCGTTGAATTCTGTAAAAATATCCATTACTTCTTGAGTAGTTTTTGTATCCAATGCACCTGTAGGTTCATCAGCCAGCAACAACACGGGACGGTTGACAATAGCCCTGGCGATGGCTACCCGCTGCTGCTGTCCTCCTGACAGTTGATTCGGTCTGTTGTGCAGGCGGCTTTCCAGCCCTACTTTTGTTAAAGCCTCTACTGCCCGTTCGCGTCTTTCTGCTGTGGGAATGCCGGCATAAACCATCGGTAACATGACATTTTCTAATGCTGTCAATTGAGGTAACAGGTGAAATTGTTGGAAGACAAACCCCAATTTTAAATTGCGAATTCCGGCTAATTCTGCTTCGGGCATTTGGGCGACATCTACGCCGTCTAAGTAGTAACTGCCGCTCGTAGGTCGATCGAGACAGCCGATAATATTCATAGCTGTAGATTTGCCCGATCCCGATGCGCCCATAATCGAGCAATATTCTCCTTGTCTTACCGTCAAGCTGACACCGTTTAAGGCGCGAACTTCCAGGTCGCCAATCCCGTAAACTTTTGTTACATCTTCCAGACCGACAACAACGGGCTTTGAGAGGACTTGCGGGTCGAGGTCTTGGTAAGTATCGGTTTGTAGTTCAGGCATTTTTTTCTGTGCGATCGACACAACTAACTACTAAGCTAACACTTCCCATCAGTTTTCGTGGCAGGAGTGACGGCTGTTTCGATGCTAATAGACATCTCCAATAATTCTTGTGGGGTAGGCATCCTGCCTGCCCTTGACAGGCTTTTCTGGAGAGGTTTAATAAACAGAAGCTTTGTATGAAGGTCATAGTGAATACTTTGACACCGACCTGGAGGTAAAGTTGGAGTGGAAAAAAAAATCGGCGTTGGTCAATTGGGCATGAAATTTGTAGGGGCAATCCCCCCGTGATTTCCCCACCGCTGACGGTGTAAGCACTTAGAATTATCCCTAAAGGCAAAACCATACTTTGATTGAGTAGCGCCAAAAAATCTCTACTATTTATGCGCCGACTCCCTCTGTAGGGTGCTTGTGGTAGCCCCTGTCAAGGTACGATCGACCTGCTTTAGGTCATCCTAACAGTTGATGACCAATAAACCCAGTTTATTGGTCATCAACTGTTAAACAAGGAAGATTTAACGATCGCCAGCCACCAATTTTCAAAGGTTTGAGGCTCTTCTTCTCCACGTTGACAGAGCTTGGGTAGAATAGCAATCCCAATAGGCTAAACTTGTATCCGATCGCCAAACTAACTACAAAGCAATGACTACTTCTGCGGATACAAACCAGACCGAGATTTCCAATACAGTCTCATCTAGTCCACAAATGTTATCTTTCCTGAAAATTGTTGAGTATTTATCCATAGCCGCTTTTGTGGGTGCAGGCATCCTTACCAGAGTTTTTCCAGACAATCAACTTATCTTTATTTTGGGATCTGTTTTTCTGTCGAGTTTTATTTTTCTGTTTCTGACCAATAGACAATTGGATCAAAAGTCTAGGAATAGTGCTAATCAGTTAGAGATCCGAAGAAAAGCTGAACTATATAATTATCTCTTAAACCCGGATAATGTTTCGGATAACAATCCGATCACCCCGGTGAGAGAAAAGGCTTTACTATATTGCCAGGAGTTGATTGACGATTATAAAAAAACTCGAGAGACTTCGAGAAATATTTACTATACTTTCCAATTGGCAACCGTTGTTTTATCGGGAGTAACACCAATTTTAGTATTGGTAGACAAATTGGAACCAGGTCAATCTTTGCTCAAGTGGCTGCCCGTAATTTGTCCCGCTGTCGCCTCCATAGTCGCCAGTATAGTTACCTCCTTTCCTTTTCAGGAGAATTGGATTGCTGCTAACACGACTGTGGAATTGTTAGAAGCGGAACAGGAGAAATTTGTATTAGGAGTGACTCCAGCTTATCGTTGCTACGATGTAGCCGACGAAGCCCAATATCAACAAATGAAAAAAATGGCAATAGAAAACTTTATCAATCAGGTGAATGAGATTCATCTCAAGCAAATCCAAAAACCCGATGATACAGCGTCAAAGGAGCAGAATACAGAGCCAGCTCAATCTACCGAGTCACAGCAGCAGCAGAGTTAACGAAGCTGACAATAGCAGCAAGCAAGTAGGGTGGAGTGACGCTACCGGCTCTTATACGGTTAAACTTTTCATCACACATGGCATTGCGGGGCTGTAGGATAGCCAAAGATCGGCTCGTCCCCCGTTGTTTTACCCTTCAAATAGCTGTGTATGTAACGCTCAAAAGGACTCAAAGGCAAAATTTTTGAGCTATGATTAAGAAAAGTTAAGCGAAAACTTGGTAAGTTAGAGATTTTTGGTAAACACAATTATGACATACGATTACGACTTGTTTGTGATAGGTGCGGGTTCCGGCGGATTGGCGAGTTCCAAGCGAGCAGCATCCTACGGAGCAAAAGTGGCGATCGCCGAAAATGATTTAGTAGGCGGAACCTGCGTAATTCGCGGCTGTGTTCCCAAAAAACTGATGGTTTACGCCTCAACATTTTCGCACCTTTATGAAGATGCGGTGGGCTACGGCTGGAGTCCAGTAGAAAGCAGCTTTGACTGGGAAAAACTCGTCACCACCGTAGACACAGAAGTGCGCCGACTCAGCAAACTGCACATCAGCTTTCTTGAAAAAGCCGGAGTCGAATTGATCTCAGGATACGCCAAATTTATTGACCCCCACACTGTCGAAGTTGGTGACAGAAAAATCACGGCGGCCAAAATCTTAATTGCAGTCGGCGGCGAAGCTCACAGAATCGATATTCCTGGTATCGAACACGCCATTACTTCTCGCGAAATTTTCCTGCTAAAAGAACAGCCAAAACGGTTAGCCATTTGGGGTGGCGGCTACATCGGCGTCGAATTTGCCTGCATTATGAACGGGTTGGGAAGCCAAGTAACTCAAATCATCCGGCGCGATCGCATTCTGCACTACTTCGACGAAGAAATTCGCGCTAACGTGCAAGAAGGAATGATTAAGCACGGAATAAACATTTTGACAGAAAGCTCGATCGAGCAGATTGAGAAAACCCCAGAAGGTTTAAAATTAACTCTGTCGGGAAAATCCGAAGGAACGCTAATAGTAGATGCGCTGTTGTGCGCTACCGGGCGTCAGCCTAATTTAGAAAAATTGGGTTTAGAAAATGCGGGAGTAGAAACCGATAAAGGTGCGATCGCTGTTACCAAAGACAGCCGCACCAGCCAGCCGCACATTTTTGCAGTCGGAGATTGCACCAACCGGATTAATTTAACACCAGTTGCGATCGCTGAAGGCCGTGCTTTTGCCGATACTGAATTTGGTAATAACCCCAGATCGATCAGTCACGAAAATGTTGCATCAGCAGTATTTTCGCAGCCGGAAGCAGCTACAGTTGGCTTAACAGAAGAGGAGGCTAAAGCTAAGTTTCCCGAATCAATTAAGTGCTATACAGCCAAGTTTAGACCCATGTTTCATTCTTTGACAGGTGCAGATGAGAAGACTTTTGTCAAGTTAGTTGTTGAAACTAATACTGACAGAGTTTTGGGCGTGCACATGGTGGGGAAAGACGCGGGCGAGATTATTCAAGGAATGGCGATCGCTGTTAATATGGGAGCTACGAAGAAAGACTTCGATGCGACGATCGGCATTCACCCATCGACTGCTGAAGAGTTTGTGACTCTGCGCTAAACAGGGCGAAGCAGCCAGGGGTTTAAACCCCTGGCTAATAGCTAAAGTCGGTTTTAACCGACTCAAGAAAACTATTTTGAAGAACAGGCACTCGGGCCTGTTCCACACAAAAATTAAATTTTCAGGTTGTGGGGTGGGCGTCCCGCCCGCCCAAAAATACAATTTAGATACAACACAACTTATTAATGAGTGATTCAACCAAACAAAACAAAATTTTAGCATTCTATCTCGGTCAGCAGCCTGATTCACAAGGTCGGGCGATCGAGGATATTTGGTCGTGGGATTACCAGAAGCTGGAATCGGTGCACAATTACATTCAATGGCTATTTCCCCTGAGAGAAAAGAGTCGCTTTAATTCCAGTGCTCCAACTTTAAATGATGAGGTAATTCAAGCTTTTAGAACAAGTGAAGAGTTGAGAAATCGGTTACTCCATTCGTTCAAGGTCATGCTGGCGTTTTACGGTTTGCAATGCCGCGAAGGGGAAAACGCAGAAATTGTAATTGTAAAATCCGAGGAATATTTGTCAAGAAAAAGAGAGTGGATTGAACAATTTAATCACAACTACCTGCGGCTGACTAGGATTATCACAAGTTTGACAGACTTGGGATTGAAGAATTATGCTTTGGCTCTTTTTATGTGTTTGGATGAGATATATAATGAAAATCAAAAAAGTATTGGTTTAAAAACTTATACATATTGGAAAAATGCTGTAAATAGTTAAATCGAGCGAAGCCAATCAGCGGGACAGTAACCGAAGCCTACGAACACAATAAATAATGTATAAAGCAATTACAGAAAATCACGCTCAGTCGGGCAGAGAAATTTATCAAAGGATTTCCAACAACATTCAAAAAGTGGTGAAAGGGCAATCAGCAGCAATCAGGAAATTGCTGTCAGCCTTTGTCAGTGGCGGGCACGTCCTCCTAGAAGATTATCCCGGTACAGGTAAAACTACCCTAGCTAAAGCCCTAGCCTTATCTGTAGATGTCAGCTTTAAACGCATTCAATTTACACCTGATCTTTTGCCCTCCGATATCTTGGGCATATCCATGCTCGACCCGAATCAACGCACGTTCCATTTCCACGAAGGCCCAATTTTTGCTAATATTATCTTGGCTGACGAAATCAATCGGTCATCACCGCGAACCCAATCCGCCCTCCTAGAAGCAATGGCAGAATTTCAAGTCAGCATTGACGGAAATTTGCGAAAACTTAAAGACCCATTTTTTGTCATTGCGACTCAAAATCCAGTAGAATCTCGTGGCACTTATCCACTTCCTGAAGCCCAAATGGATCGCTTTGCCGTTCAATTTAGTCTAGGATACATCTCCCCAGAAGACGAAGTTAACCTGCTCGGAGACCAAATTAATCAACATCCTATTGATACACTTCAAACCTGCGTTAATTTAGAGGATTTAATTAGCTTAAAACAGCAGGTAAAGCAAGTTAGAATTAGTGAAGAATTGAAACGTTACCTCGTAGATATCGTGAATGCAACTCGCTCAGCCGAAGGCGTACAACTAGGGGCGAGTCCCAGAGCTTCCATAGCTTTAATGAAAGTTGCTCAAGCATTAGCTTTCTTCGATGGCTATGAGTTTGTTACGCCAGAACATATTCAAGAACAGGCGGTATCAGTCATTGCTCATCGCCTAGTAATGGAACCTCAAGCGCGTTTTTCTGGTAGAATGGCTCCCGGTGTTGTTGAAGAAATTATCAAATCTATTCCTGTACCAGCCTAAAAAATGAAACGTTTTTTATACGCTGTTTTTCGCTTCGGTGCGCGTGTAAATCGCTCGCGAAAGAAGCGATTGACTAACAATGGGTTAGCAGTGCTTAGCTGCACGCTTTTAGCGGGGGTTTTAGGATTAGATACTAATCAGACTGTGACTTATCAAATTTTTACTTTCCTGTTGTCAATTATAGGAATAGCCATAATTTTTAGTAAATTTTTTCGCTTCAGCTTCAATGCAGTACGCTTCTTACCAAAGTTTGCAACTGTTGGAGTCTCTTTAAAATACCGTATTCTCATTCATAACAAAACTAGCCAGACTCAAACTAACCTGAAATTGTGGGAAAATTTTGCCGACCCATACCCAAGCTTTCAAGAATTTATAGAAACACCTGAACCCTGTGAAGAAAAGCGCACTTCATTGGATAAATACTTCGGCTATTATCGTTGGGTGTGGCTGATTTATAGAAAACAATGCGCCACAGCTAAGGTCATAGAATTGCCTCCTCTTCCACCCAATAGCAAAACAGAAGTGGTATGTGAAATTACGCCATCCTACAGGGGTGTTATCCGCCTCAGTGGTCTAACAGTTACTAGGTCAGATCCTTTTGGGATTTGGAATGCTTGTAAAACAATTTCCTTGCCCCAATCTATCTTAATTTTACCCAAACTATATCATTTACCACCAATTCAGCTTCCTGGCTCAAGAAGATATCAATCAGGTGGCGTAACCTTAGCTTCATCCGTAGGAGATTCCGAGGAATTTAGGTCTCTGCGGGATTATCGACAGGGAGATTCGCTACGCAAAATTCACTGGAAAAGTTGGGCAAAAGCAGGTAAGCCAATTGTCAAAGAAGAACAGGATGAATTTTTTGTGAGGCACGCCCTAATTTTGGATACGTTTCAAAGTGTAAAATATAGTGAAATTTTAGAAGAGGCTATTTCAATTGCTGCTTCATTATCCTATGAAGTTCAGACTCAAGAATCATTGTTGGATTTGATGTTCGTCGCTCAAGAAGCTTATTGTTTTACCTTTGGCAGAGGGCTGAACTCTACTGAAAAAATGCTAGAAATTCTCGCATCACTCGGTGCCTGTCAGGATAAAGTTTTTGACTCGCTCACCTCAGTTTTGATGGATAAAATCTCTCTCCTAAGCGGTTGTATTTGTATATTTTTGTGTTGGGACGAACCTAGAAAAAAATTAGTAAATTATCTGATAAGTCGCGGTATCCATACCTTAGTTTTAATTTTAACAGAGCGAGACGCTCAATTAGATAGCTTAAATTTAGATTTGATTAAAGATGACTTAACAAGCTGCCATATTTTAAAGCTAGGTCAAATACAAGAGGAGTTAATGAAACTATGAAAATGCCGGTGCTTCTTTTGGGTGTTAGTGTAATTTTTTGGGGCTGGCAGACGGGACTGTGGTTTTTGGCTTTGCCAATCGCTCTGATTTTAGAGGCAGCTAACTGGTTGCCTTATCGGTGGGATTTTTCAGCTAGTGATTTTAGGCGCATTGCTAATTTATGTCTGATTTTTTTGTGCTGTTTGCTGGTTTATCTCCTGGTCGCCAACCGCTCTATTTACTTGATATATAATTTGTTGCAGTGGCTTCCTGGTGTATTTTTTCCACTGGTAGCTGCTCAGGTATATTCTGTCAAGGAAAGTCTGGATATACGCCTATTGTTTTTGTGGTTAAACAAGGCAACAAAAACAGCACCACTTAACCCCTTGATGGTGAATCTAAATTATCCATATTTTATCTGTTGTCTGCTATCCGCTAGTACGGCGAACAGTAGAGATATCTCTTTTTATGCTGGGATATTTGCCTTAACCGCTATTGCTTTGTGGTCTGTGAGAACGAAAAGATTTTCATCTATTCTCTGGCTGGGTCTGATGTTAATTGCTGGCAGTATAGGATTTATAGGACAGATGGGGCTGCACCAAGTTCACCTAGCAGTAGAACAGCAAGCAATCTCATGGCTTAGTAATGGGAGTTCTCAAGAAACAGATTTTTTGAAAAAACAAACTAACATCGGCTCAGTGGGATTATTAAAACAGTCAAATGAAATTATTTTTAGAGTTGCTCCTGAAGCTAAACAGACCCCTCCCCGACTGCTAAGAGAAGCCACTTATAATCGCTACAACTCTTCACTTTGGCTCGCCTTAAATCCTAACTTTGTTCCCGTACAACCAAAGATTAATGGCACAACTTGGGATTTAGGCGACCAACTACCGAATCCATCAACGATTACTATTTCGGCTACACTCCAAGGCAACCAAGGTTTATTAAAGCTGCCAGATGGAACTTTTAAAATTGACGCATTGCCTGTCAGTCAGATGGAAAAGAATAAATATGGCACAATAAAAGTGGTGGGAAAAGTTGATATGCTGGCTTATCGAAGCTACTTTAATAATAATTTTTCTGTAGATAGCCCCCCTACAGAAGACGACCTGCAAATACCAAAATCAGAAATAGCTGCACTGAATAAAATCCTCAGCCAAATGGATATTCAAGGAAAGTCGCTACCAGAAATATTAGATAAAATGGAGTGGTTTTTCCTAAAAAATTTCGTTTATTCACTGAAGCTTGGGGGCAAAGATAATGATGCTACGCCTCTATCAACATTTTTACTGCACACTCGCTCTGGACATTGTGAATATTTTGCTACTGCTGCGACACTTCTCCTCAGAAAACTCGGTATTCCAGCCCGTTATGCTGTTGGATATTCTGTTCACGAATTTAGTTCTTTGGAGAACCAATATATTGTAAGAAGTCGCCATGCTCATGCTTGGACTTTGGCTTATATCGCGGGAAAATGGCAAGCTTTTGATCCTACGCCTTCTGATTGGGAAAGCATGGAGGATGCTGCTGCTCCCCCAGGGGCATTTATCTCTGATTTATGGTCGCTATTGACTTACAAAATTTTGCTGGGGCTGCGATATTTATCGGGTAGCAATGGATGGAAGTTGGGGGGAGTCATCCTACTGGCATTAATATTTTTTCGGATGTGTAATCCTAATTTTAAGAAAAATGTACGCCTTTTATCTAACAAACAAAGCTGGCTAAAAGCTATTTATAACAAAGATTCGTTGAGTCCGAAATCGGAATTTTATTTAATCGAACAGGCGTTAAATGAGTCGGGATTGATTCGCCCTCCTTCCGAGTCTTTAAAAAATTGGATCGAGAGGTTAAAAAAAGAAAATCCGGAATTATATTGTCTCGAAGAGTTAGCATTGTTGATCGAGATTCATTATTGCGATCGCTTCGATCCAGCAGGAATTAAATACGCACAAAAAGCTGAATTTAAATTGGCAATTCAATCCTGGATCGAGCAATATCGCAGGCAGGCGATCGCCTCAAAATCTCAGGTTAATAAAAGCGGTAAGTCTACTATAGCTTTTCTCAGGTAGATGATGTACAGATTTAGATTTTAAATTGGGGATTGAGGACTTTTTAATTGATTCGTAATTTTCCCAATAATTCAATTATTAAATCTCAACTTGTACCTCCCTTAATTGAGAACCGCTATATATACCTTTTCTCAATCACTTGTACAAGACCGTCGGTTATTAGACAAGTCACAATTGCTTTATGCCTACTTAAGAGAACAGCCTTATCAGGGTACTTATACAATTAATCTACCCTCCGATTAAGACATTGGTCGAACAGCAACAGTGGAAACTAGCTCATAACTCAGATGTTGCACCATTGTCAAGAACGGGCTCTCCGGCCCATTCCACAAAGAGTGAGTTTTCTCGCTTCACAGCCCGGAAAGCCTGTTCCTAAACAAGTAATTGAGAATGATGCAAGATGTGAGTCATAATCCACTTGTGTGTACGCGGTAGCCTTAAAAAGGGGGACGAAAGAGAAGATTCTTGTCCCCCCGCAACGATTCGGGGAGCGCCGGGGGATCGGGTCTTAATCGCTAGACAGAATAGTCGCACTACATTTGAGGTTAAGTTGACACCAATGGGCTTTGTCATGTCCCTACCTGTCGCGTCGTCGAAAAAAAATTTTAAATCCTTTGAACCTTTTTCGAGATCGTCCTGTCTAAACGCTTCAGATAACGAACTGGTGGGGGAGACTTCACAGGTGTTAGGTGTGTCAGCCCATGTTTTAACCGATGACTGTTCCGACTCGGACTTAGTTGCTCAGTGTCTAAAGGGCGATCGCACTTGCTTTCGCTACCTTTACCAACGCTACCAACACAAAGTCAGGTCAACCCTTTATCAACTCTGCGGCCCCTCACTTCTTGACGATTTAGCACAAGAAGTATTCCTGCGAGTCTGGAAAGGATTGCCCAAACTCAAGCACCAGGAAAACTTTTCTACTTGGCTTTATCGAATCACTTGGAATGTGGCTTCCGACCAAAGACAAGCATTTGCTAAACAGCATTCTTTTGACTCCCAACTCAAAAATCAAGAAACAATGGATCGGGTTATTCTCAAAGATAACACATCGGACTTGATGCAGTTGCACTATCAAGATTTAGTGCAGCGGGGATTGGAGCAATTGAGCTTTGAACACCGCAGCGTTTTGGTGCTGCACGACTTAGAAGACATCCCGCAAAAAGAAGTAGCCCAAATTTTGGGACTACCAGCAGGGACTGTCAAATCTCGCGTGTTTTATGCCAGAAATGCTGTGCGGCAATTTTTGCAAAAAGAAGGTGTCAGCGAGCTATGAATAACCCAAGCAGCGACCAAAAGTTAGTTAATTTCCTGAAGCAACATCGCCCAAACCTTCCAGAGGCTGCGCCCGATTTTGAGCAAAAACTTTTAGCAGCAATAGATAGGAATGAGGCGGGTGCGAGAAAGCTAAATTATTTAGGAGAGTCGCAATTTACCCTGTCTAGCAAAAGATCGCGCACGATCGGTTTTCGCAAGTGGGTTTTTCCTTCTGCAATAGCCGCTGGCTTGCTAGTTTTTGGGTCGGGCTACCGTGCGTTTGAGACTGCACAATTGCGCGATAAGGAAATAGCTAAGTTAGAAGCATTTTTAGTCACTAACTGGGAAGGTGTACTGCATGATTCTAGCGAAAAAAATATGACCGATCGCTCGCAAACAGACTGGTTGACTTTCAGCCAGAGTGCTGACAGCGAACCGCAAACAAATAACTAATCTCAAAGAGGTAATTTTCATGTCAATTCGTCGCATTTCTGCCCTAGCCGTTTTAATGCTGACTCTCGGCAGCACAGCCGCAGCAATAGCAGTTCCCAATCCCCTAGAACCGGAAACAATTGCCCAAAATCAGCGTCCCAATCGACCCGCTGGTAAGGAAGGTGGGATGTTTGAGAAACTGAATTTAACTGCGGACCAAAAGCAAAAAATGCAGGCAGTTCGCGATCGGTACAAAGACCAAGTTTCTCAGCGGATGCAAGCAGTCCGCCAAGCGAGACAAGAATTGGAAACGATGATGTCCGGCACGGCAAATGCCAGCGAAATACGGGAAAAACACCGTCAAATAATCGGTCTGAGGCAGCAGTTGGAAGAGGTGCAATTTGAAAGTACACTCGCAATGCGAGAAGTGCTCACGCCCGAACAGCGCACCCAATTAGCTCAACTGATGCAGCAGCGCCGACAAACTGCTAGAAACAGGACGCAAAACGGTCAAAAACCGCAGTAATTGACGAGTAGTTTTGAGTGAATCGCAGGGTGCTCAGTACGCACTCTGCGATTCATTGTAAGCAGGTCTAAATCAATAAATGCAGCCCTGGATAAACGCCGATTTTCTGTAATATATGCCATTGCTGGATTTCTTCGGTCAAGCAGTCTAAAAGCGCAGCAAATTCAAGTAGAGGCGAGTGGGTAATTTTCTGAGAAACCCTCTAATATTATGTCCGGTCGATTACCCCTAATACGGTAGGGGTTCCCCTCACCAACAATACCTGCCAACAATCTCCAATCTCAAAAACCCGCCATTTTAATCGCGGCCACTCGATCGGACATGATATAAAAACACATAATTTAAATCCCTGGTAGTCCTTAATCTATTGGGAATATCAGTATATATTTTCGGTGAGTAAGGGTCTTAACTTTTTTATTTAATAACTCATACTAAGTTAAAATAATGAGTTGGGAAGTCTCATAATTTTTTCTGGATGAATCTACCGAACGACTCAAGTTACATTTATTTACACGGATTTGCTTCAAGTCCCGATTCAGCTAAGGCTAAGTATTTCCGAGATCGCTTTTCTTACCTAGGAATTGACCTAAAAACTCCCGACCTCAATCAAAACGATTTTTCGGGGCTTACTCTCACCCGCCAATTAAACCAAATAGAAACAGAATTTTTGCCCACCGAATCCTCCCAATCTGCCACAGAAAATGTAAAAAATCTAGGGGGAGTTACCATAATTGGGTCCAGTTTTGGGGGGCTGACAGCGGCTTGGTTGGCCCAGCGACAATTGGCAGTAAAGCAAATAGTTTTGTTAGCACCTGCTTTTGAATTTATCTCCCACTGGCTGCCACTGTTGGGACAGCAACAGTTAGAAAAGTGGCAGTCTGAGAAATATTTGCCGGTTTACCACTACGGCGAACAGCGTTATCTGCCCCTGAATTATCAGTTTGTGGCAGATATGGCTCAATACCCTGAAGAAAAATTAATGCGTTCAGTCCCTACGTTAATTCTTCACGGCAAGCATGATACAATAATACCGATTCAAGCTAGCAGAAATTTTGCCGCTAACCGTCCCTGGGTGCAATTAATCGAATTAGAAGACGATCATTCTTTGGGAAATGTCCTAGCGGAAATTTGGGAAGCGATTCAAAAGTTTTGCCAATTCAAACATTAAAATTTGACCAACTTGCAAGTCTCAACAATCAAATGACTGAACAAGATCGATCGACTCGCACCTTAGCCGTTGACATTGGCGGAAGCGGCATCAAAGTTATGGTGTTGGACAATGAAGGCGAACCCCAAACGGAACGCAGCCGTTTAGAAACGCCTCAACCACCGAAACCGGAACCCGTATTAGAGGCGATCGCCTCTTTAGCCAGCGGACAAGGGGAATTTGACCGAGTATCCGTCGGTTTTCCCGGCGTCGTCTGTGGCGGCGTCATCAAAACCGCAGTGAATTTAGATCCGTCTTGGATAGATTTTGACTTACAAACTACTCTCAAAGATCGCTTGGGAAAACCTGTGCGAGTAGCTAACGATGCCGATATTCAAGGATTGGGAGCAATTGCTGGGACGGGGGTAGAATTAGTAATTACCCTTGGCACGGGTTTCGGTTCTGCCTTATTTGTCGATGGTATCTTGGTGCCAAATCTAGAGTTAGGACATCACCCGTTTCGCAAAGGGGAAACTTACGAACAGCAATTAGGTCGCTTGGCATTAGATACAGTGGGTTCCAAAAGATGGAATCGCCGCCTGGAAAAAGCGCTCACCTATCTGCAAGATATCTTTAACTGCGATCGCATTTACATCGGCGGCGGTAATACTAAAAAGATTGCTGTTGAGTTACCGCCGCAGGTTAAAATAGTACCCAATGTGAGCGGTTTGTTGGGCGGGATTGCTTTGTGGCGCGATTGAATAAACTTTGTGGCAAAAATGCCCGTTAATATCAAAGAAACCGGGTTTTTTGCTCGGATTAAAGGCAATAATCCAATCTTTCGGTAAAAAACCAGGTTTCTGAATCCACGACGGTTGATTTAGTTTTTGGCTTGTGCGTTAGCGGAACCATCGAAGAGGATCGCCGTTTTAAAAATTATTATCCCATCGGATCGCGGTAGCGTTTGGGTTCATCCTTGCGAAACAGATTCGCCAAACCGAGGATGCCCAACAAACCCAAAGCACCCCAATGATTGTTGTCGTTTTTGCTTTCTTGAAAGGGAGTTCTGTCTAGAACAACTCGATTAGAATCAGTATTGTTCTGGGTCGGAGCTGAGTTAGTTTGAGCTGAGGCAGGCATAGCTGAAGGGAGAACAGCCAAACTCAAAGCTATCAGGGTAGCGGCGGTATTTTTAGATATATCGGAAGGCTTGACTTTCATACTCCGTCTCCAAATATCAGCAGTTACTTTATTAAAGTAATCAATTTGCCGCAGCCGACGTATCAATCGATCGACAGAAACTAAATCTCCCCTCTCCTCTTGCTTTTGAGATAGAACAAGCTCTATGCTAAGTTCAGATGCTTCTAAGCAGATTATCTAAAATAAAAAGTTGTAAATTATACCATGCTTCCCTTTATCCGAAAAGATTTAGCCGAACTTACCGCATACACTCCCCATCCGGGCGGCACATCAGGAGAACCAGCGCACTCGGAAAGTGCGATCGATCGCCTCGATACCAACGAATGCCCCTACGACTTGCCAGAGGAATTAAAAAAAAAGCTAGCTTGGACTTACCAGCAGTTAATTGAGACAAATCGCTATCCCGACGGAGGCCACGCAGCGCTCAAAGAGGCGATCGCCGAATATGTCAATGAATCAATCACAATCCCCCCGCTAGGGGGGGTTACACTGCCCAAAACCGCCATTACAGCCGACAATATTTCTGTGGGAAACGGTTCCGACGAACTAATTAGATCCATCTTAATAGCTACTTGTTTAGGCGGTACAGGCTCTATTTTGGTAGCGAATCCCACCTTTTCGATGTATGGAATAATCGCCCAAACCCTCGGCATTCCCGTTGCGAGTGTTCAGCGGAAAGAGGAGAATTTTGAAATCGATATCGAGGCGGCTAAAAGGGCGATCTGGCAAAATCAAAATCCCCCCGTGCGCGCCGTCTTTGTCGTTCATCCCAATTCCCCCACAGCCAATGCTTTGACAGCAAATGAAATAGAATGGTTGGAAAGTTTGCCGTCAGAAATATTAGTAGTAATTGACGAAGCTTATTTTGAATTCAGTCAAAATACTTTAGCAGACCAATTGCACCATCACCCGAATTGGATAATTTTACGCACATTTTCCAAAGCATTTCGATTGGCATCAATGAGAGTCGGATATGCGATCGCCCATCCCGAACTCGCAGCCACCTTAGAAAAAATCCGTCTCCCCTACAACCTTCCCAGCTTCTCGCAAACGGCAGCCGAGTTGGCCCTAGCGCAGCGACAGTTATTACTGGCAGTAATTCCCGAAATTATCGCAGAGCGAACCCAATTAATTGCAGCGCTAACTCAGCATCAAAAATTGCAAGTTTGGCCGAGTGCGGCTAACTTCGTTTACCTGCGGGTAAAAGCCGGTGAGGGCGAATCTGCCGAACAGGAACACAAACAAATCATGCAGCAGCTAAAAGAGCGAGGGACTTTAATTAGGCATACTGGAGGAGGTTTGCGAATTACGGTGGGTAGCCCGGAGGAAAATCAGCGGACGGTCGATCGAATCGCAGCGATTTTTAATTGACAAAACCCCCGAAAAATGGTGTGATTTTAAACAAATTACCGTGCCATTTTTAATTGTCAATCTGTCGCGCCGCCCGAATGGTTTGGGGAAATACGCCTACTAACAGTGCCAAAGCTTCATCGGGAATTTGTGCCACCGTTTCCGAATCCAAATATTGTTCAAACTGAGTTAAAATCATTTGTGCGCGTTCCAAAGCTGTCGGTTTTGCGGTTAACTGTTCTGTTAACCGCACCCACTGCCGCCGAATTCCAAAAGCTTTCTGTATTTCTTGGGGAGATTGAGGGCAAACCAAACAAAAATCGCCCACGGGAATCGCCTGCTGAGAATCAACATCAAAAGCACCCCCAACGGCAGCCCCAGGCCCGGCAAACTCCGCGTGGAAGCGTTTAATCAAAATTAGACCGTTCCGGCGACGGCTATCTACCATCAACAGCTTGCCGCTGTTGATTTCTGCGAGAATTTCAGAGGAGTGTGGGTGTTCTGTCAAATCTGTGCCAAGGTGTCGATGTCGCAAGTCCGGGTCAGCAGAAAAGCTGGGGCGGATCATATCGCTAGAGTTAAAATCAGAGCTGGATGAGGTATCAAATCTGCGATACTCTAGCGATCGAGATTATTCATTTAAAGTTATAAATTAATACTGTCACAAGCTGGTCGTTTGAGCGCGATCGAATATCAAATGCAGGTAGAACAAGCAGTAGACACCCTGAAAGCGGATCTCCCGACGCTTTTTGAGAAAGACATCTCCTACGACATCTACACAAAAGATGTTTATTTTCAAGACCCTGTTAACAAATTTAAAGGAAAAATCAACTATCGCATTATCTTTTGGACTCTGCGATTTCACGGGCAGCTATTCTTTAGCGAGATTTACTTCGACCTGCACGACGTAGGTCAGACAGCCCATGATACTATTGTGGCAAATTGGACTGTTCGCGGGACACTGCGGGTTCCCTGGAAAGCTCGGATTTTTTTTAACGGCTACTCTACTTATAAACTGGATAAAGACGGCTTAATTTACGAACATATCGACACCTGGGACAGAGAGCCCGGAGAGATTTTAAAGCAATTTTTCCGCAAGGGGGAGGAGGCGACCCAAGTATAAGCCAAAAAGGTCGATCGCGCCCAGCCATCAGAGCCGGCAACCGAATTTAACTTATAATGGCTAAAATAATCATCAGCCCTCCGATTCATTTTCTGCTATTTGTAAATTGCTAAAATGATTGTCGCCTCGGATTCATTTTCTGCTATTTGCACTCCTGAAAAACATCATGGCTGATATTGTCCAGACTGCCACCAATGCCGGCTCTTTCAAAACACTCGTGACTGTTATTGAAGCGGCTGGTTTGTTAGATTTATTGCAAAGTCCGGGCCCCTACACCGTCTTAGCACCAACTGACGAGGCATTTGCCAAAATTCCTACGAACACTATTGCCTCTTGGCTGGAAGACATACCCAAGCTCAAAAAAATTCTGACTTATCACATTCTGTTTGGCGAGGTACTAACTGAGAATTTGCTTGAGTTAAGTTCTGCTGAAACAGTGGAAGGTTCTGTGGTGGGAATTGATACTTCTGACGGCATTAAAGTGAATGAGGCTAAAGTTATCACTCCAGATCTTCTTGCCGACAATGGCGTCATCCATATCATTGATGCGGTGCTCATACCAGCATTGGTTGCAGCATCATAAAACTTGCGGCATCTCTAAATTTAGTAGGGTGCTTATGGGCGCACCTTACATTTTAAACTAGAGAACTTACGCAAGTGTCACAATTAGTAAGGTGGGTCAGATACCAAACCATCGATCGTCCGTCCATAACTCGGTCTGACGCATCCTACAAGTCGATTGGAGCGTGACACTTGCGTAATTGCTGAACTAATTATCCGAACCTAAAATCAATCCCGATCGCGCCGGCAGCATCAATTCTAAATGCCGAGTTTCCCCTTCACCTTTCCAAACAAACTCGCCTTTCCCAAACAGCAATTTCTCGTGAGGAGATTTCAAATTAGCTGCCTCAAAGCTAATATTAGCTTCTTCTGTCGCGACATTGACAGCAACAACTATTTCTTCATCCCCCAAAATTCTGGCAAAAACGTAAACCGTTCCCTCAGCAAACAGAATTTGGTACGATCCAGTACGGAGGGCAGCGTATTTGTGCCGCAAAGCTATCAACTGCTTGTGATAATCTAAAACATCAAGTTCCCATCGAGCTTGTAAGGGAAAACCGCGACGAGAATCGGGATCTAGAGCACCGGGCAAACCAACTTCATCGCCGTAGTAAATGCTGGGAGCTCCAGGAAAAGTTAACAGCAGCAAAGTTGCAAGTTCGACGCTAGCTTTGTCTCCCCCAGCAATTGACAGCAACCTAGCTGTATCGTGGCTGGCCAACAAATTAAGTTGAGTTAGCTGTATCTGCCACGGGTACAGTTCTAAAACCTGCTGAATTTTTTGGCCGTACTGTTTAGCAAAAAGCGCCGGATAGGGATGGTAAGAACGACCTTCAATTTGAGCTAAATCAACTCTGTCGCCCGCTGCAAAAGCAATAGTCGGCGCAGCAAACAGATAATTCATCACCCCGTCAAATTGAGTACCGTCGAGCCATTCTCTCGCATCTTCCCAAACTTCGCCGACAATGTAAGCTTCGGGATTAATTGCTTTAACTCGATCGCGAAATTCCTGCCAAAATCCCGGGCTTTTAATTTCAAAAGGAACGTCCAGCCGCCAGCCGTCGATGCCAAATTTAATCCAATATTCGGCGATTTCCATGATGTATTCTCGCACTTCTGGATTGTCGTGATTGAATACAGGAAGGGCTCGATTCCCGTCCCAACCGGCATAGTTAGCAGGAAAATTGCCGTCGTAGGCGGATAGCGGCCAGCCTTCAATTTTAAACCAATCCAGCCAAGGAGAATGCGGGCCGTTTTCGAGGATGTCGTGAAAGAAGAAAAAGCCGCGGCTGGCGTGGTTGAATACGCCGTCGAGGACGATTTTGATGTTGCGATCGTGAGCGGCGTCTAGAAGCTCTTTAAAAGCCGGATTGCCGCCCAACATCGGATCGACTTGATAGTAGTCGTGGGTGTGGTAGCGGTGATTGCAGGCCGACTGAAATATGGGGGTGAAATAAATTGCGTTAATGCCTAAGTCTTGCAAGTAGTCTAGCTGTTCCATCACGCCCCACAAGTCTCCGCCTTTGTAGCCTTGGAGGGTGGGGATCTCGTGCCATTCTTCCCACATGAAGTTTTGCAGCAGGCGTTTGCGGGGCTGTTTGCTTTTGGCGAAGCGATCGGGGAATATTTGGTAGAATACGGCGTGTTTAACCCAGTCCGGCGTTTGAATTTGCATACACTTTTGCTAGCTTTTACGGCTTACGCTACAGTAGCAGAGGTTTCTAGGGGATCTAGCTTTTGGTAGAGAATAGACATTTTATCGAATTTTGTCGATCGACAAATTGTAAAATCTTACACAAATTTGCAGTCAATCTCAGATTGAAAACTGACTCAACCTAGAAAATCATCGTCCCGACGGGCGGCGCTGCCTGACTGCTGTGAAGTTGGACAAATTCACAGCAGTCAGGAAAGCTAGTAAAAAGAACGAGATCGAAACCAAGCAGAACAAGGACGCCAGCGGGCGCAAACAGAGCATCAGCCGGCGCGGTGCGATCGACCAGCCTTGAAAAAGAACAACAGCGCCACGAGATCGATCGAGAAATTGCCAAAACGGGGAATTTACCCAAAAAACTTGTTATTAACAGCCAAAACCCCGAACCTTATTCTTTCCTTAAACTGCCTTTATTTATTGAAGGGTATTTTAACTCACAACTCAAAACTTTTTTAAATATCAATTATGGATTGATGGGTATTTTAACTCACAACTCAAAACTCCTAACTCCCGCCCCGGACATACTCCAACTCTCCTAAACCGGATTTTTTAACTCTTATTGAGAGTTTGAAGAAGTATTTGGATTAAACAACCCGGTTTCTGTGTAAGCGACTCAACTCAAAACTCAAAACTCAAAACTTCCTTGCTCCCCCCCCTTGTCAAGAAGCCCTCACCATCCGACACTGTACTTGGAGAGTTAATCGACCCTAGGGAGAAAGTTCCTTGAAAAAAGTTTTAGCCATCATCCTCGGTGGCGGTGTAGGCACCCGCCTTTACCCCCTAACCAAATTGCGAGCCAAACCCGCAGTTCCCCTCGCAGGCAAATATCGCCTCATCGATATTCCTCTCAGCAACTGCATCAACTCGGAAATAGTCAAAATCTACGTCCTCACCCAATTCAACTCGGCATCCCTGAACCGTCACATCGCTCGCACCTACCAGTTTTCCGGCTTCACCGAAGGATTTGCCGAGGTGCTCGCCGCCCAGCAAACTCAGGAAAACCCCAACTGGTTTCAAGGGACAGCCGACGCAGTTCGTCAATATCTGTGGCTGTTAGAAGAGTGGGACGTTGACGAATACTTAATTCTTTCGGGCGATCACCTCTACCGCATGGACTACCAGAAGTTTGTGCAGAGACACCGCGAAACCAACGCCGATATCACCCTCTCAGTTTTGCCTATGGACGAGAAGCGGGCCTCGGATTTCGGTTTGATGAAAATCGACGACAACGGCCGCATTATTTCTTTCAGCGAAAAGCCAAAAGGTGATGCGCTCAAACAAATGCAGGTGGATACTACTAAACTGGGACTGACAGCGCAGCAGGCTCAGGAAAGTCCTTACATTGCTTCGATGGGGATTTACGTCTTCAAAAAAGAAGTTCTGATTAAACTTCTGAAAGAATCTCCCACCCAAACAGATTTTGGTAAAGAGATTATTCCGAATAATGCAAAAGACCACAACGTTCAAGCTTATTTGTTTGACGATTATTGGGAAGATATCGGAACCATTGAGGCTTTTTACGAGGCTAACTTGGCTCTGACAAAACAGCCTAAGCCGCCTTTCAGTTTCTACGATGAAAATGCGCCGATTTATACTCGCCCGCGTTTCTTACCGCCGACTAAGCTTTTAGATACTCATGTGACGGAATCGATTATTGCTGAAGGCTGCATTCTCAAACAGTGCCGGATCGACCATTCTGTGTTGGGAGTTCGATCGCGCATTGAAGCTGGATGTACGATTCAAGACACCCTGGTGATGGGTGCTGACTTTTACGAACCCGACGCCGAACGGCATTCTAGTTTGGACAGCGGCGGCGTCGCCCTCGGTATCGGTGCAAATACTACAATTCGCCGCGCGATTGTGGATAAAAATGCCCGCATTGGCCGCAATGTTCAAATAATTAATAAAGACCAAGTGGAAGAAGCCAACCGCGAAAACCAAGGTTTTTACATCCGCAGCGGCATTGTCGTAGTCCTGAAAAATGCCACGATTCCTGATGGAACTATCATTTAGTTATTAGTCATTAGTCATTAGTCGTCAGTCATTAGTTTTTTAAGTTAACATCTGTTACCTCTCAGCAAGTGACGGATGATAAATAAGTAAATTAGTGACAGAGTACCAATGACCGATGACTGATGACTGATGACCAAATTCATTCTTTTTTTGTTGATTATTAGTTCCCACCGCTGATGTAGGTTGTCGAAATACTTGGCTTTATTCAAAGGCTCGCGCATTATTAATAAGCGACAGTCTCTGTTACTGTCTGCCGCGATACAGATATGTCCGCTCGCCTGCGTCTGGCGAATAGCTTCTGATTCTTGTATTTGCGCTGGTAGCACGACTGACAAATGCGCTGCCCGTTTCTGAGTACAACAGGACTCTCGGAACTATCTTTCCACTCGTCGCAGCAGCCGCAAGGCCAACTTAGCAAATAATTCATAATGTTAGCACCCTCGTAGCGTTAAAAGCCGATCGCTCTACTATCCTATCTTAATGTTTTATAAAAGTGTGTGATGTAGCTAACAGACAGCGGAGAAATTATGTTATATTACTTTGAGTTAAATCTATTCAGAGGTTGTAAAAAAGAAATTTTATAGCACGGGTCTGGGGGGAATAAAAAATATAGAGAAATTTTGTGTAAGAACGGCGCAATTTAGGGTATTATATAGTCACAATTAAGAAACCTGATTTGACAGAACTTGCTGAGGAAAACCTGCTAAGATTTGGATTGGGCGATCGAGCTCGTTTCGAGAAGTTCGTAAGCCGGGGCGTAGCCATCGCACCGCGCCCCGGAAAAAAAGACCAAAAAAGATCGATCGTCCGCGCCAGCCAACCCTCCCGGGCTCGCGCCCGCAACAGCAGCAGCTTTCCCCCCCTCACCTCAACCGGGCTGCCCCCTCCCGAAAGCCCTAAGCCTCATAACTCCCCAAAAGTGTTCGCCGCAGGAGTTTCACGGTCTCAAAGCTCACAGGTATAGCAACGGCCTCTAGGGTAAGGACGTTGTTAATTGATGAAAGCATGGTTTTTGCTGTCGAATGCCAAAAGCATTTCTAGAGGCGGCTGCTCCGGCTCCCTTCAACACGAGAGAACCGAATGCTATAAAATCTTAAACAGCAGCGGAGTGTGGAAATTGCGATCGAACGCCAAGCAACAACCGAACTCGATCGAGTCCAAACCTTTGATAACCTATAATTTGAATGAGATGCCGCAGGCACTTAGGCTCCTGGCATTATACTAATGCGCCATCCTGTGGCTAATTTGGGATTTATTCTTTCTAACAACTAACAACTAACAAATAACAACTAATAAAGAGGGGATTGCTTAATGGCTGCAACAGATTTTAAAGACTATTACGCTATTTTGGGACTCAACAAAACTGCCAGTTCTGACGAAATTAAAAAAACTTTCCGCAAACTAGCCCGCAAATATCACCCGGACATGAACCCCGGGAACAAAGAAGCCGAAGCTCGTTTTAAAGAAGTAAACGAAGCTTACGAAGTTCTCTCAGACCCTGAAAAACGCAAAAAATACGACCAATACGGTCAATACTGGAAGCAAGCTGCCACAACTCCAGGTGGATGGCCGGGCGGGGGCAGTACGAATGTAGACTTTGGCGGGGTTGACTTCAGCGAGTACGGCAGTTTTGACGAATTTATCAATGCCTTGCTAGGTCGCGCAGGTAGTAGTCCGGGTAGTGCCCGCAACGCCAAGTGGAATTACAGCAACTACCGCAGCACCAGCGGCGGGCCCACAGGTTTTGGGGGATTTGAAGATTTCGCGGGGTACGAAAACCGCAGTGCCGGAAGCTCTCTCGACACCGAGGTCGCCATTTCCCTGACTCTGGGAGAAGCATTTCGGGGAACTTCTAAGCGAGTCGCCACGGGCGAAGTTTCGATTCCAGCAGGAGTGAAAACCGGCAGTAAAATTCGGATCAAAGGCAAAGGTCAAGTTGACCCATACACGAAGCAGCAGGGAGATTTGTACCTAAAATTAGAAGTTTTGCCTCACGCTTTCTTCCAGTTTGAGGGAGAGAATTTGGTCTGCGAAGTGCCGATAACTCCCGACGAAGCGGTGTTGGGAGCTTCAATGGAAGTGCCGGCGCCTGAAGGTAGGATCACTGTGAAAGTTCCTGCGGGGATTCGTTCGGGTCAGTCTTTGCGGTTGCGGGGCAAAGGATGGCCGAAACCGAAGAAAAACGAGCGGACTGATTTGTTGGTAAAAATTGCGATCGTGCCACCGAAAGAAATTAGCAGTGTAGAACGCGAATGCTATGAAAAAATCAAAGCAAATCGCACTTTTAATCCTCGCAGTAATCTCAATCAGATGGTGCTTTGAAAAAGCGTGCATTTCTCGGACGCAAATAAGATTCTTTCTTCACTATTTCATCGGGACACAGCATTGTTGTGTCCCGAGTGTATGCCAGCGCGATCTCATTTGAAAAATACCCTGTTAATAAGTCAACTTTTCTTCGCCCGTAATTTGCACTGTCCAACCTTCTCAAGACTCTTCGCTAGCTCTTAGCTGAGTAGGTTGGCTACCTTGTTTGAGGTTGATGGTAATTTTTTTAGCTCCTTTGTTCTCCAGGTCTCGGATGTAGCCGGTCGATCTGTCGGAAGCTTCCTCTCTGCTGTCATAGGGCCCAAAGTAATAGGTACGCTTTGGCGAATCTGTATCAACTTCTACCCACCATTCGTCGCGTCGGCTGCTGCTAGCAGGTTGAGCTAGCAGCCAGAAAGCCGTGAAAAACATACCCAACATAGAGATTTCAAACATATTTACCTCTGGGAATACTTAAGTAGTTTTTACTATTCTCAATTTATCAACGCAACGGGAGCGATCGGCTCGTCCTCAGTGCTGATTTTGCGTCGATCGCCTTTAGATGCGAGATTTGAGATATTAGATTTTTCTTCCCATCTAAAATCAAAAGCAAAACCCGCCGGTGCGGGTTGTTTGCTAACTGAAAAATTCTGTTTTTCCGAACTAGAGGGCTGGGAAAACCTCAGCAGGCTGAGGTTTAGCGCTTGCCTTTGGGGAACTGTTCGATGCCAGCCCAACCGTAGAAAACCAGCTCGTCGTTCTGAACTCGGCAGCGGTCTACTCGCAGTTGAGTGCCTTCTAAGGCAAATTTGTCTAAGTCTAGCAAGTTATTTACGTGGGCAATGATCGCTTGGCCCAAGTCTACTGCTTGCCCGTCACCGCCGTAAGTAACGCTGACAAATTGGATTTTGCGTCTGTCTTCTACTTGCAATTGAGCAGTAATATCTATTTTGACCGGTTCGCTGGCATCGCCTACGGTAATTTCGGACTGAAGCCGAATTGATTTGTCGGTTCCGAAGCTGACTTCAGTGTTTTGAAAGTGCAGAGATTGCTCTTGGTACTTCAGCTTCTGGAGTTTTTCAACTACAAAAGGTGTATTGAATGAGGTGGTTAAATCCGATCGACTTAAGACTACTCGCATATTTGCCTGGGTAGGCTGGCGCAATTTCACTTGACCTGCAAAAATTGCCCCAAAATCTATGGAGACTGCTTGCAGGTAGAGTTCCATCACTTCTATGCGGAGGCCGTTGTACATCAACATACCTTTGCCAACGAAGTCGAAACCGTCGATGCTTCCCTGCAAGAGTTTGGCTACTGGTTCGACTCGGATGTTGGCCTCGGCCTTTTCAGAACGCTTGAATAAGGCTGCGATCGCAGCTCCTGCTACTTTACTAACAAGGCGATCGCCACTTTGACCTTGAAAGGATGTACCGCTAAACAAAGCTGCTACCATTTATTCGTTTGCTCATCTACAGTCCCCATTATAACCCTTTATTAAGAAATGTAAAAATCGCTTGTGCTTATTCACTTCATAAGCAGATATTGTTTTTTTGTCGGTCTTCAAAACAACATTGAAATTTAAAGGCTCAGGGGGGTGCCTTGGAGACAGGCGCGATCGAGCAACGCTCCATCCCAAAGGGTTTGTTCGATCGTGGCGCAAAGCAAATTAGCCCCCGTCAGGTTAGCGCCGCGCAGTACGGCTCCATTCAGGATCGCTTCTTCCAAGTCAGCTCCTGACAAATCTGCGCCGGACAAATTGGCATGGCTCAAATCGGCGGAGTGCAAAATTGCCCGAGCCAAAGCAGCGCCCCGCAAATCGGCGCCGCGCAAATCGACACCGCTCAAATCCAAATTGCCGATCGATGCCCCCGTCAAAAAAGCACCCCCAAAACTTGCGTCGCGGACTAAAGCGTTAGCGAAGGAAGCTCCCCGCAAATCGGCATTGCGAAAATCTGCGCCTCGCAAGTCAGCACCGCTCAAGTCAGCCCCTCGGAGGTTGGCTCGCAATACGGCCCGCTGCAAGTTAGCGCCGACGAGATTAGCTCCACTCAAGTTTGCTTGAGACAAGTTAGCATCGGCGAGATCCGATCCCGCTAAGTCTTTGCCGGCTAAATCAGTGCCGGCCAACATCAAAATTTTGCCTTTGCGTATGGCTTCGAGGTCATTAGTCATTAGTCAGTTGTTGGTTGTCAGTTGTTGGTTAACTGTCAACTGTCAACTGTCAACTGTCAACAGTCAACAGTCCAGTTATAAATAATACCCTGAAAACCCCGCGACTTTAGTCCGGGGATGAAAGGGGTAAGGAGGCTTTAGCCTCCCAGTCTATTTTCTGAGCTCTCAGGATGGCGCTGTCAAGTAAAACCATGTAAATCTTTGTGAACAACTAGAGGGATGTTAAGCCGACTCTGGTAGCATAAGACTATCGTGATGAGGTCGAAGTCATGTTAGTTTTTGAGTTCAAAGCATCGGGTAAAAAGCAGCAATTTGACGCTGTAGACGAAGCAATTAGAACAGTGCAGTTCATCCGAAACAAAGCACTGCGGTTTTGGATGGAAAACGAAAAAGTTGATAAATACGCATTGAACAAGTATAGCGCTGTTTTAGCTAAGGAATTCCCGTTTTGCGACGAATTGAACAGCATGGCTCGACAATCGAGCTCAGAAAGAGCGTGGTCGGCAATCTCCCGATTCTACGACAACTGCAAAAAGAAAGTCCCAGGCAAAAAAGGATTCCCGCAATTCCAGAAACACAACCGCTCCGTCGAATACAAGACTACGGGCTGGCGTCTGGCAGACGACCGGAAATCAATCACTTTTACCGATAAAAAAGGAATCGGAAAGCTCAAGTTAAAAGGAACGCGCGACTTACATTTCTCTCAGCGCAGTCAAATCAAACGAGTACGTTTGGTGAGACGGGCAGACGGATATTATGTCCAGTTTTGCATTCAAGTTGACCGTTCTGAAAAGATTGAAATCACGGGTAACGCCATCGGGTTAGATGTAGGACTTAAAGAGTTTTACACTGACTCAAATGGCATTGCAGTCGATAACCCGCGTTTCCTCCGCAAGGGAGAACGCAGGTTGAAGAAAGCCCAAAAACGAGTTTCAAAACGAGTCAAGGGTTCGCAAAACAGAAAAAAAGCTAGAGCGATTCTAGGGAAGCGCCACCTCAAAATCAGCAGACAGCGTAAAGATTTTGCCGTGAAGTTGGCAAGATGCGTCATCCAGTCTAACGACTGTGTAGTCTACGAAGATTTGAGGATTAAAAATATGGTGAAGAATCACTGTCTGGCAAAATCGATTAACGACGCATCTTGGTATATGTTCCGAATTTGGTTGGAATATTTTGGCAAAGTATTCGGAAGAATTACGATTGCTGTGCCAGCTAACGGAACAAGTCAAGAATGCTCTAGTTGCGGAACAATTGTTAAGAAAAGTCTCTCAACGCGAACCCACGCTTGTCGGTGTGGGCTTGTCCTTGACAGAGATTGGAACGCAGCTAAAAACATCCTGAGTCGGGGATTGAGTACGGCGGGGCACGTCGGAACTTGGATCTTAGATCCGAACGCTTGTGGAGAATTGACCGCTACCGATGTTGAAGTAATTCTGCACCGGCAAGTCGATTCTGCGAATCAAGAATCTCCTCGGCTTTAGCCAGGAGAGTGTCAATTTACAATGCCGGAGCGGTCGCGGTCGTTCGATCGCCCAAATCCTCCAACCACACGTTAGGCAGTTGGCTAGGGCGGTTCGGTAACTGCATCAAACCCATTTCTGCCAGTCTGACGACGTTGCTGAGAGTTTCCACCAAAGCCGGATCGAAGCGAGTTCCCGACAGTTCCCGGCACTGTTCCAAAGCTTCGCTCAAACTCAAAGCCGGACGATCGCCGCGCGGTTGAGTCAGTTCTTGAAAATCAGCGACCAACCCCAAAATCCGCGAAGCAATCGGTATCGCTTCGGCTCGCAAACCGTCTGGTCTGCCGCTGCCGTCCCAATATTCGAGTTGGTGCTTGACAATTTCCGCTACAGGTGCTAGTTCCGGCATTGCTTGCAGCAGTTGGGAACCAATGAAACTGCGATCGCGCCAAAATGAGAAAGTTGCTGGGTCAAAACCATCGGGAGTGCGATCGAACACCTCATTCGGGGCCGAAACTAAGCCGACTCGAAATAACAATCCAGCCAGCCGCAGCCTCCGCAACTGCAAAGCCGGCAAATCCAGCAGTTGACCCAAAGTTTCCGACAAAGCCGCCACCTGCAAAGACGCTGTAGGATTTGAGGTATCGCGTTCGTCCACGCGCTGGGCCATCCGCAGAAAAGCTTGAAGTTTGTTAGCGTTCAAATTGCGGCTGACGCGCAAAGCTTGACCTTCCAATTCCCACAACTCGCGGGTTTGGCGGTTAATTGCTACCATTTGCTGCTGAGAACTTTGCAGGTAAGTGACTATCCGCGATACCACGCCACTAATGTCTGCCAAGGGCGGGCCAATGGTAGCCTGGATGTCGCGGTACATTGCCAGCAAACTGTCGGCTAGGGGAGAGTTGTAATGTCGCGTCTGTTCTATAAAAATTTCTGCTGCAGCCGAAACCAAAGACTGGTCAAACGACCACAAACCGTAGAACTTTCGTTCTGTATCTACTTCAGGCTTGCCCTCTGGCAAGTATTCCTCGGCTGAAAGTTCGCGGCAAAGCACCATGGCTTTGTATGTCGGGGCGAGAATGATTAAATTCCATTCTTCGATTATGGGGTCGTTCTCATCGAGATTTATTAAAGATACATTTTCTAATTGCCCGGTTTTGTGGGTAGCGAAACCGCTGTCGGCTACCGCACCGATGACAACGTGCCGAGAGGCATTAGCAATATCTAGGTAGCGATCGGCTTCCTGTAAATACCATTTACCCTGCTGAAACGTCACCAAAACTAGGGGTTTGAGTTCGATATCGTCCCCGCCGCTAGTTTGCAAAATGTGGTCTTCTAGGGCGTGACACAGGGCTACTAGGGTGTTTTTGAAGTATACCCCGTAGCTAGAAGGCAGTTTTCCGTCGGGAAGTGTAGCTTGTAGTCTAGCGAGAGTTGATTCTGAATTCATTGCAAAAAGCGGTGCCTGCTCTTACTTATTGTAGCGGGCGATCGAACTTCTAGAAAAGACTTTTGGCAAAAATCCGAGTTTTTGAGTTTTCACCGCTTCGCAACCGAGTCAATCGATTTGAGATTTGAGATTTGAGATTTGAGATTTTAGAATTGAAGCATTGACCCACCCCAACAACGGATACCGTGCCACGTACTCCTGTCGTGGAAAGATCAAAATTTTCTACCCTAGTTCAAACTCCCAGATTTATCTGTGGGGTAAATCTCAAATCTCAAATCTCAAATCGACTGACCCCGCGGATGAATCCGGAGGCTTGTATCCTGGATGCTTGATTGTCAATGTAGAGTACGCCGAACAGTACCTGATTAATTTGAATAATTTTCTAGAAACCCTCTGTCTTTGGCTGAGTTTTTTTCACACGAGAAACCTGCCGAGAGGAAGACGGTAAATAACTTAGGTATTAACTACTATTTTGAAAACGATATTATCAGGAATTCTGAGCGTGCTTCAACAAAATAGAAGTTTTGGGGAACAGGCGATCGACAAAGTAGCCGAGATTGCTATTGCTAGCAAATTAGACGAATCCGAAAATTTGTCTGTCACAGTTAACACCGATCCGATCCAGCTAGCCCAGGGAGAAGTAGAGGCCGTTGCCGTTGAGGGCAAAGGATTGGTAATGCAACAAGATTTGCGCGTGGAAGAATTGCAAATTCACGTCAAGGATATTGCTGTCAATCCCCTGACCGCTATGTTTGGCAAAATAGAACTGAACGGGCCTGCCTTCGGTGGGGCGCGCGCAGTTTTAACAGAAAGCGATATCAACCGCGCTTTTAATTCCGAATACATCAGCAGGAAACTGAAAAACTTAAAAGTTACTGTTGACGGACAACTGCGGACAATAGACGTTAAAACTATTGAGTGCCAATTGCTAACCGGAAAAATCGCTTTAAATGCTGAGGTATTGGTGCAGGAAACTGCCTCAACTGTAAAGATTTATTTTACAGCAAAACCTCAAATCGCAGCGGGCGGTTGGGCAATTTCTCTTCAGGATGTCGAGTATCCCGAAAACAAGGAATTTTCGCCGGAGTTAACTGAAGCTTTGGCGGACAAAGCTGGTGAAGTTTTAAACTTGCGAAATTTTGAACTTGAGGGAATGTCCCTGCGAATTCAGCAGCTAAATGTGGAAGCTGGTTTGCTGACTTTGCAAGCTGAAGCGAAAGTCGAAAAATTCCCTGATTAGCAGTAGCGTTCTGAGGTTAGGTATGAGAATTAAATAAAGTCCACTTTTCATGACTGTTGTGGGATGGGCGTCCCGCCCGTCCCAGAAGAAAAAAGGGAAATTATTTAATTGACGATCCTTAGTAGCTGGTAGGGTAGGTCAATTGATTTTAGATTTTAGATTTTAGATTTTAGATTTACTCTCCAGATGAATCTGGGATCTTGAACCTGAGTCTAAAGTTTTTATATTTCCACGCCAGTAGTCGTTCGCAAGTATCCGTTTTTGGGCGCGGTCAAAAACAGAAAAGCTTTTGTCATCAAGCAATTATTGGAACGCACCCGAAGACTGCGCTTTGAAAGTACCTCCGCCCTTTTCTTCTCCGTCGGATACGCGAGTTTCTCAACCGAAATTTCTCTAGAAATCCGGGTAAAAAAACGGGTTTATAGAGACCGGCGTGTTAGTCCTACCAAAAATAATCTCTCGAAGGCGATCGCACTTTTTAAATCCCTCTAAAGTTAGAGAAAAATAGATAGCAATATGCGGCAAAGTATCACCGCAGTTAGAGGTAGGTATGGGGAGTTTATTTTTACTGTTTATAAGTAGTAGTAAAAATTTGGAAAAATTTTGTGAACACTGTAACTGCTTTTTTTAAAAGACTGCGTATCGGTCGATTTTTGACTCAATTTTTGACTGTATTTATGGCAGGTGTGCTGCTGTTTACCAGTACCGCTTGCAATTCGGGCGATGTTCGAGGTGCTCGGCCTGAGAATCCTCCCGTTCAAATGGGAGGAATGAATAACCCCCACAAGGCCGGTGGAGATGGATACACGAATTATCAAATGTCTACTGACCCTAAAGTCAATCAATCGCCTGCTAAAGCAGAAAAGAATCGGGCTGATTTGTCGATCGCAGGCGATCGTCTTCTGGCCTCGACTACCGCTGAATCTAATTCCTCAAAGGAATGAGAATTAAATAACTTACACTCTTGAAAGTGGGGTGGGCTCTTATAGCCCGCCCTTTTTGGACGGGCGGAATCGGCCCATCCCACCATAACAATTAAAATTGTAAGTTATTTAATTCGCGATCCAAAGCTGCTTGATCCGGGTTCTGCACCGATGGAAACTGACAAGTTTGACCCCGCACTCGGCGGAGATAAAACTCTGTTAGAAGCGCCAGACGGACAGCCGGCTAAGGATCAACCGATATTCGATCGCAGCGATCCCGATGCCAATATTTTAGAGAGAGTAGGCGCCGCCTTTAAGGATGCTTCTGGTTTCCTCAAAGATAGCGCTGAAGATGCCAAGGAAAGCTCGGTTACGAAACTGAATCCGCTGCAAAAATAAGCAAGCAGAACTGGCGCGGTATAGCCAATTTGTAGGGGCTTTTTCTGAATAGTCCCTACACAATATTCACAAGACTTACCCAGAACTTCTATATCAGTCTTAGACCCAGCATCTGTAGCTGCACTGGGCGCACCTTGCGCTATATGTATCTATCGTCTAAAACTACTTTTTAGCCTTATTCCTGTATATGTGGGGTGCTTAGGGGCGCACCTTAATTGTAGATTGTAGATTGAGATTTGAAATTTCTAGGACTTGTGCAAAACATGGAAAAGCGAACCATTGAAATTGCCGCGACTGCTGGCAATTACCAACTCGCAATGACCGAGTTTTCTCATTAATGCACAAGTCCTGCTTTTATTTCTCTAAAGAAACTTTGTTTTATTTACGTTTCGAGTCAGAAACATCAGCAATCAAATCGTCTTTGTCAACTTTCGGTACAAAATCAGGGCGTTCTTTGGATTCCCAACCGGGGGGACGCTTGGAATTGTACCAGGCGATCGAGCCGATCGTAACTGCGGCAATAAAGCCAGCCACAAGAACTAATATTGGGGTCGTCAAGCTGACATCTGTCATGATAGTTAAATCCTTATCTGCTCTACTTTTATATTATCTTAAGTGCTAATGCCGTTTTGTTGATATATCTGAAGACAGAAAAAGTGAGAGAATTGCCGTGATAATGGTTAGAGGTTGAAAATAGGAGAGCTGATTTTATGCCGTTGGGGACAATAGCATTGCTGTTGGCTGCTAGTTTCAGCCTGGGTGCTTTACCGCTAACGGGATGGGCGGTGCGAGTGTTTGCCCGCCGAGATTTGAGGGCGCTGGGTACGGGGAATGTGGGCGTGTCGGCTGCTTTCATTCACGGGGGGAAATTAGCGGGAATTGCTGCGGTGTTGGCGGAAATTGCCAGGGGTATGGTGCCGGTGTTGGCGGGGCGATTTTGGTTCCCGGATGCACCGGAGATCGCGATCGCGCTGTTAATTCCGCTAGTTGCGGGCAGATATGCGATCGCCCGAGGTGGAGGGGTGACAAACGCTGTTTGGGGTCTTTTGGTCTTTTCGCCGCCGGTGGCTGTTTCATCGGGCATTTGGGGGCTGCTGGTGTGGGGTTTGGCACAGCGGTGGTGGGGTGAGGGCGATCGGGCGAGACTATTTGCTTCCCGTTGCGGATGTCTGTGTACGCCAATTTGGGTTTGGGTGTGGCGACAATCAATCCCCGAATTTTTAGCAGCAGCAGGATTAGCTGTTTTGTTAGCAGCAATTAATTTCATTCAGGGTGATGATATGGCTTTATCTAAATCAGAGCAATTGTTTTCTCTTGATGACTCGTTAGATGCGGCAATCTGCGGCGATAAAGCTGCTAAATTGTCTCAACTGAAACGCGCAGGTTTTAACGTACCTGCTGGTTGGATATTATCACAAGAAGCGCGCATCGGGCATCGGGCATCGGGCATCGGGCATCGAGGAAATAGCGATGAATTGTCGTCAATTCCCAATGCAGTCATTCAAACTCTAAAATCCCAAATCCAAAATCGAATGATTGTGCGTTCTTCTGCTGCGGGAGAAGATGGCAATACCAGTTCCGCCGCCGGACAATATCAAACCATTGGGCCTGTTTCAACTAAATCAGAATTGCTCGACGGCATTAATCGCTGCCGCCAGTCTTATTGGACTGCCGAAGCTGTGGCTTACCGCCGACAGCGACAATTGCCCGATACCCAAATGGCTGTATTAATTCAGCCTTATATTGACAGCCAAATTGCGGGAGTCATGTTCAGTCGCAATCCTTTAGATGGTGGTTCCCAGGTAATTATAGAAGCTTTACCGGGAGGAGCCGAAGCTGTTGTCGGCGGACAATGTACTCCGGTTCACTTAGAAATTGATTTTAGTAAACCTGAATTATTAGAAAAACAATTAAATGAACTTCAAAGTAATTCAATAATTCCTCAATATATTATAGCAGAATTGGTGAAACAAGCGCAAGCAATTGAAGCATTTTTTCACGGAGTTCCCCAGGATATTGAGTGGAGTTGGGACGGGGAAAAAGTTTGGATTTTGCAAAGCCGCCCAATTACTAATTTGCAGCCTTTTTGGACGCGCACTATTGCAGCAGAAGTGATTCCCGGTGCAATCCGCCCGCTAACTTGGTCGATTAACCGGCCGCTGACTTGTGGGGTTTGGGGAGAAATATTCAAGGTGGTTTTGGGCGATCGCGCGATCGGCTTAAATTTTAACGAAACTGCAACTTTGCTGGGTTCTCACGCCTATTTTAATGCGACTTTGTTGGGCGAAATCTTTCGGATGATGGGATTGCCGGAGCAGGGTTTGGAATTTTTGCTGAGAGGGCAAAAAATGGGCAAGCCGCCTTTGGGGAAGATTTTGCCCAATTTGCCTGGTTTGTGGCGTCTGGTGCAGCGGGAGAGGGCGCTCAATGCAGAATTTAATGGCGATCGTACTTCTATTTTCCTCCCGGCACTGCAAAGTTTGCAGAATTACCAATTACCAATGCCCAATGCCCAATGCCCGATGCCCGATCATCAATATTTAACGGAATTGTTGGAGAGAGCGGAGCAAATTCAGGAGTGGCTGAAACCGATTACTTACTACAATATATTAGGGCCGATCGGGCTGGCTATTCGCAAGGCAATTTTTCGAGTTGACGATGACTGGCTGGAGAATGATAGCGCTCCTGAAATTGCTTCGGTGCGAGTTTTACAGCAGTTGGCTCAGAAATTGCGGCAAGCTGCTGTTTCGCAGCCTGACGAAACTGTTTCAGTGGCACATTTAGCACAGACATTTGCTGAAAGTCCGGCTTTACAAGCAGAATTTGAAAAGTGGCTTGATACTTACGGATATTTGAGCGAGGTGGGAACCGATATCGCTGTTCCTACTTGGCGAGAACAGCCGGAAATTTATCAAAAATTGCTAATAACTATGGCTCAAAAAGCCGAAACTAATTTAGTTGAAAAGCGTGCAAAAAAATTGAATTTTTCGCAGAATTCGCGATTAGATAAATGTCAAGAAAGAGCGATTGTCAAAAACGAAATTAGCGAAATTTACGCGCGGTTGTTGGCTCACCTGCGCTGGACTTTTTTGGAGATAGAAGCTTGCGGATTGGCAATGCAGGTGTTTCAGGAAAGCGGGGATATTTTTTATCTGGAATTTGGGGAAATTCAGCAGTGGATTCGCAGCGGCGCGAGTGTTTCTTTTCAGGATACAATTAGCCAAAGGCGCGATCGCCTGGCAGCCGATCGCGATCGCCAGATTCCCCCTGTAGTCTACGGCAATTTGCTGCCAAATTCTCAGACAAGGGCGATCGACTCCGCAACATCTGCAACTAATATCCTCCAGGGAATTCCCGCAAGTATCGGTCGTGTCGAAGGCTTTGTCAAGATTTGCCGCACCGCGAGCGCGGATTTAGGAGAAAATGCGATCGCAGTAGTTCCTTACACCGATGCAGGTTGGGCACCGCTGCTATTAGGAGCAACAGCAATTATCGCCGAAGTTGGCGGCCAACTATCTCACGGAGCAATCATCGCTCGCGAGTACAAAATTCCCGCAGTTATGAATATTTCTGAAGCTACAACTCGCTTGCGAGACGGTCAAAAAGTCCGAGTAGACGGGTATCTAGGCACTGTAGAATTGCTCGAATAATTAGCAACAGGCTTTCCGGCCTGTTCCACAAAGAGTTGATTTCTTGTGGAACAGGCAGCTTGCGGAACGGGCTCTCCGGCCCATTCCGCAATAAAATTGAGTTTTGTGGAACGGGCCCCAGAGCCCGTTCTTGAAAATTGTGAAAGATGTAAACTCAAACCCATAATCTTGTAAACCCCCCCCGACTTTCTTACACTAAGAAATTCTGGACAACATAGTTCCCCACATTTCTACCCGCACTCAAGCCGTTTAGATTAGCACTCATGAAATGGATGCCTCCGTAAAGGCGACTCATGCCCGATTCGTCGGCCGCTTCGGTGAAGTTCTCGTAGGTTCGCAAAGTGTTGACAGATGGATCTCCCTTGTCCCCAAAGCCAAAATCCGAACCAAATACAGAACTCATAACGGCATCTGCCGCACCGCTAAAGGTACTGTGACCCGACGTGTACTCAGGGAAAGGGGGAGTAGTTAGCAGCGGCGTCCACTGGGGGTCGGCTGTCGTGTTCGGGTTGTTGTCCGTGTCCGCTTGGCGAATAGCTGTCACCGGCCGCCAGGAGTTGTACTGGAACTTAGCATCCCAGCAGCTAATAGCTGCATCGGCTTCGGCAATATTCAGCAGGGCGAACAAGCGGGCGTTATCTTCCAGGGAGTTACCTGCCAGGGCCGAGGCATCTTGGGCGATTTGGTTCCAGTGGCCCGGAGGGGTAAACGTACCTGCGCCGTTGGCCCAGAATTTGGCGATGGCTGTTTGGTCTGGGGTGCGCGTGAGGCTGTCACTTTTGCCGATTTCTTTGACGTAGTTAACTTCCTCTGCGTACTTGGCGCTGTCAAGGGCGGGCGGGCCCGACGGGCGAAACTGAGAACCGCTAGTCATCGCAAAAGGAGTAACTTCTCCCCACTGTGGCGCCAGCGCGGCCGCAAGGGCAGGGGGAGTCGGCACCCAACTACCGGGTTCGGTTTTGGGGGTGTACTGCACTACTTTCGTGATGCCATCTGTACTCCGCAAACTGATAATTTGGTCGGCAACTTGCTGTCCGAGGGCGATGCCGTCTTGTTTTGCTTTGCCGTCGGGAATTTTTGCTAGAGATGATTGCAATGCTGCGTCGAATTTACCTGCTTGTGCCGGGTAGAGGCTGACTAGGGTGCGGTGGGCTGCGGCTGCTGTGGCTGCTTCTTCTGATGCCCCTGCTGGTGCATCTATGCTGACGCGGTAAGGGCTGTATTTTTTGCTAATAGAATTAACAGAGTCGTAAATGGCTGCGTGAACCATTGCCATGTTGCGGGAGGCTAGCGGAGGCGCAGTGCTGGCTGTCCGCACGGCATCAAGTAAGGTTGTATTCCAGTCTAGGACAGCGTTTCCTGATATCTGAGTTGTGAAGTTGTTGCGGTTGATGGTGTCGCTGTTGACTCCTTGCAATACTGCTAAATACTCCCCGGTAAGTTTGTCTTGAATTACGGTGCTGTTGGGGTTCGTGCCTGGTTGGATGTTTAAATCTTCAAAGGTGAGACCGTCGAGCAATCGAATTTTGTCATTGCCGTTGCCGAAGTCGGCGATGTAGTCGGCTGTGGCTACAGTTGGGCCACCGCTGCCTTTAGCAATGGCAAATATATCATCGCCTGTGCCGCCGCTCACGGTATCGCTACCTGCGCCCGCATAGATGAGATCGTTGCCGGAATCGCCGGCAATTAGGTCGCTGCCTTTGCCTCCCCAGAGGATGTCGTCGTCGTCTCCGCCAACAATCGTATCGTTGCCTTGGTCGCCGCAGATTTTGTCTTTACCTGCATCGCCTTCGAGATAGTCATCTCCGCTTTTGGCATAAATTATGTCGTTGCCATCCAAGCCGTTAAATTTGTCTGCTTGGGTGGTTCCTTCGAGATAGTCAAATTGAGGACTAGGAGTCAGGGATGCCATGTTGATTTATTGGATATTTTGATTAAAGGGCAAAGGTTCGTATCGTCTGTAGATGCTTAGGTGTGTTTACCCCTGATTTAATAGTATTAAACTTTCTGGTTGATAAGTAAATGCCAAAATTAAGCTTTATCTAATATTTAACGAGCTTTTAATGAAGTTTTGCGCTTTTAATCTGCGTAAAAATACAGACATTGAAACTGCATTGAATACTGCAAGGTTGTTAATTTTTTATAAAAAAACAGTTGTTTTTTATCTGGAGAGCAATATAATTTTTACCAGCATAAAAGGTGCGGATTGTGTAACTGAATAAGTAGATATTTATTAAGCACTTCTCAAAGCTGCGATCGGGTCGAGTTTGGCGGCTTGGCGGGCGGGAACAACGCCGAAGAAGAGGCCGACTGCACCGGATACACTGACAGCAAGGACGATCGCCACTGGTGATATTCCAGCTTGTAAGGGCGTGAAACTACCTACAAGTAAGATACCGCCAATACCTACGCAAGTACCGACTATCCCTCCGGCGGCTGATAAAATTACTGCTTCGACAATAAATTGAAATAAGATATCTTGTTGAGATGCGCCGATCGCCTTTCTGAGCCCAATTTCCTGAGTGCGTTCGCTAACGGACACAAGCATAATGTTCATAATGCCAATGCCGCCGACTAATAGGGAAATGCTGGCAACAGCAGTTAACATAAGTGTTAGAGCCCCAGAAATCGCACCCATTGTTGCCATTAAATCCTTCTGATTTCTCACTGTAAAGTCATCTTCGGTGGTAACTTTGTGCCGCAATCTCAGCAGGTTTTCCACCTGAAATTGCGCCGCGTCCATTTGCGATTCATCTTTAATCGAAATAAATATCGACGTGACAGCCAAACCGTAGGGAGATTTGCGCCCGACTATGCGATTGGCCATTGTGGCGATCGGCACAGCCGCCGAGTTATCGTAATTCGTACCAAAAGATGTGCCTTTGGGCGCCAATACTCCAATTACTTTGACGCTGACATTTTTGATCCGCACTTGTTCGCCCAAGGGATTTGTATTGCCAAAAAGTTTCTCGGCCAATTCTGAACCGAGAACCACAACTTGGTTACTTTGCTTAACATCTAGTTCGGTCAAAAACCGCCCTTTTGCCATTTCAAAGCTTCTGACTTCTAGAAATTCTGGAATCGTGCCAAAAATTAGAGATGAGACATTTTTGTTGCTGTAGCGAACTATTTCGGAACTGTTAAGTTCTGCTGACACGCCTTGAACGGAGGGGACTTGAGTTGCGATCGCCTTTGCATCTTCTACTATCAGTGTTTGAGGCGCACTTGATATGGTACTTCGCCTAGCGTTGGGAACTCCCGGCCTCACGATTAATACGTTTGTACCCAGGGATTGAACTTGTCCTGCTACAAATTTTTGAGCTCCTTCTCCAATTCCAATCATGGCAATTACTGAGGCATTGCCGACAATCATCCCGATCATTGTTAAACTGCTGCGAGTTTTGTTTGCTAGCAGCGTTTGACCTGCCATTTTTACGCTTTCAATAAAATTCATAATTTGGGAATTGGGAATTGGGAATTGGGCATCGGGCATCGGGAATTGGTAATTGAAACCAACAAATAACCAATGACTAATGACTAAGCTGTCGCGCATCTAAATTAGATTTTTAGGGCGGGCTCATAGGCCCACCCCACAAGACTTTTAATAAAAATTACTATACAAGTTAGATGCACGCCAGCTTAATGACTAATGACTGATGACTAATGACTTCTTAAGCACTTCTCAATGCCACAATCGGGTCTAATTTAGCAGCTTGTTTTGCAGGTACGATGCCGAAAAATAAGCCGATACTGCCGGAAACACCGACTGCAAGTGCGATCGCCACTGGGGAAACACTAGCTTGCAGGGGAGTAAAAGCAGAGACTAAAAGCACGCCGCCGATACCGAATCCAGTGCCGATCGCCCCGCCTGCCGCTGACAAAATCACAGACTCGATCATAAACTGAATTAGGATATCTTGCTGAGAAGCTCCGATCGCCTTTCTCAGCCCAATTTCCTTCGTGCGTTCGGTAACAGAAACCAGCATGATATTCATAATCCCGATGCCGCCGACAAACAGCGAAATTGCCGCCACGAAAGCCAACATCAACGTCAAAGCACCAGTAATACTGCCCAAAGTCTTCATTAAATCTTTCTGGTTGCGAACCGTAAAATCATCCTCTTTAGTGATTTTATGACGCAACCTGAGCAGATTTTCTATTTGAAATTGGGCTGCTTGCATCATAGTTTCATCTTTGATTGCAACCGAAATAAATGTTACTTTTGTACCGTAGGGAGACGAGCGACCCACAATTCGATTTGCCATCGTAGTCAGCGGCAAATAAACATTCATATCTTGATTGTCGCCAAAACTTGAGCCTTTCGCCTGCATGACACCAATCACTTGAAAAGTCGAGTTTTTGATGCGAATGTATTGACCGAGTGGCTGTGTATTACCAAACAATTGTTCTGCTGCTTCCGATCCTAAAGCAACCACATTTTCTTGTCTTTCTAAATCTAATTTGTTTAAAAATCGACCTTGACCAACATCAAAGCTTCTGACTGTCAGAAATTCTGGGGTAGTTCCCACAATGGAAGATGAGACATTTTTGTTGCGGTAGGTAACGAGTTGACTTTCATTGAGAGTTGGTGCGACTTCTTCGACAGAAGGAACTTGAGATGCGATCGCCTCTGCATCTTCCACTACTAAAGTCTGGGGCGGAATCACCGGGCGGGTTTGCGCTTCAGGACTTCCGGGAATAATAAATAGCAAGTTTGAACCCAGAGAGTTAACTTGTCCCTCGATAAATGTTTGAGCTCCTTCGCCGATACCGATCATAGAAATGACAGAAGCATTACCTATGATAATTCCTAACATCGTCAAGCTGCTGCGAAGCTTGTTTGCCATCAAAGTTGTGACAGCCATTTTGACGCTTTCAACAATATCCATAATTCGATTTTAGATTTTCGATTTTAGATTAGGGAATTGGGAATAGATTTTAGTTATTGGTGGGCAGGATATCCTGCCCACCCCACAATCAAAATCACTCTTTGTGGAACAGGCATCTTGCCTGTTCTTAAGACTCAAAATCACTCTTTGTGGAACAGGCATCTTGCCTGTTCTTAAGAATAGTGCAAAATGTGAGTTATTAGGCTCTTCCTCCCATGCCCTATACCCTATTTCTGATTTTTGATAATATCCTCTAATTTTTTACCTTGAGGAAGTTCGGTAAAAACGCGATCGCCCGCTTTTGCACCCTCTAAAATCTGAATCTTGTTGCCAATAGTCGATCCAACGGTAACAGCTTTAAACTTCGGCTGTTGTTTCTCATCGGGAACTAGCACACCCGTTTGACCTTTATTAGTGACAATTGCCACCGTAGGCACAACTAAAGCATTGCTCAGCTTTTGACCGACAAATCTCAAATCTACATTCATCCCCGATTGCAGCGACTCTTTGCCCGTGTCGATCGCAACTCGCACTTGAAATAGCGTCACATCCCGTTCCTTAACAGCTTCCGGCGCAATTAATTTAACGCGGCCTTTAAACACTTTATCTGGATAAGCATCGGCGACTATTTCAACTTCTTGACCCGGTTTAATTTGACTGATATCAGCCTCCGGGACTTTAGCCAAAACTTCCACATCTCTAGCTAAAGCGACAATCGATGTCGAAGTGGCCGAAGTAGCTTCCGAGGCCGAAGTGGCCGGAGTTACAAAAGCTCCTTGGATCGCGTATCTTTGGGTAATAATTCCCGCAAAAGGAGCGCGAACTTTCGTATCTTCTAACTGCACTTCTTGAAAGCGGACTTGAGCTTGAGCTTCGGCTAATTCAGCTTTAGCTTGAGCTATTTCTTCCGGGCGAGAACCGTTTTCTTGTGCCGCCAATTGGCTTTTAGCTTCAGCAACTGCTGCTTCGGCTTTAGCGATTTCTTCTGGACGGTTGCCGTTTTCTACTTGCGCTAATTTGCTTTTAGCTTCGGCAACTTCTGCTTCGGCTTTGGCGATTTCTTCCGATCGCGTACCGTTTTGCAATTGATTCAATGCTTGCTGCTCGACTTGCACAGCAGCTTGCAGTTGCTGAATTTGCGACAGCCGATTTTCTTGCAGTTGTTGCAGGCGTTTTTGGGATTCTGTTACTTTAGCTTGGGCAGTACGATTTTCTTTGATCAGTTCATCCAGTTTATCTTGAGCCAGAGCACCTTCTTGCACTAACGGTCGATTGCGTTCTACCCGCTGAGCAGTTAGTTCGGCTTGGGCTTTACTCGAGTCAATTTGCGTTTGTGCTTGGGCAATTTCTTGTTTGACACTGCCGGTTTGAGCGTCTGCTAAACGAGCTTGAGCTTGGGCTAAACGTGCGCGCCCTTGGCTGACTTCTTCCACGCGGCTGCCGGCTCGCAGTCGCTGCAAGCCTGCTTGAGTTTGCTGCAAGCGGGCTCTGGCTCCTGCAACTTCTTCCACGCGGCTGCCGGCTTGGAGTTGCGCGAGACTGGCCTCGGCTTGCTCTAAGCGCGCTCGGGCGCTGGCGATGTCTTCCGATCGATTCCCGGCTTCTATTTTGGCGAGTTTTGCTCGCGCGCTGGCTTCGCGGGCTTTAGCTTGCTGGAGTTGAGCTTCTACATCGCGGCTTTCCATGCGGGCCACGATTTGTCCTGCTTCGACTTTATCGCCCTGTTCCACAAATAATTCTGCGATCCGGCCGGAGCCTTTGGGGCTGAGATTCACGCGCTGTACCGGCTGCACCGTGCCGCTAGACGTGATCCGCACCGTGAGGTTTTGCGCTTCCACCGGCACTGTCATAGTGGCGATCGCATCTGCTTTCGGCTGCGATCGACTTTTTGCTATATATATGGTGGTCGGTACAGCTAGCAACCCGGCTGCAACCAACCCAATCGCCCACCGCTGCGGTTTGCGCGCGGGTTTCTTCGGAGACTGCTTTTGGGCGGTTTTGGTCTCTGCAATTTTGGTCTCTGCGGCCTTGGTGTCTACAGTCTGAGTATCTTCCACCTTGACCTGAGCAGTTTCCGTTTTAGGGCTAACGATCATACCGACTCACCTAATTTAATCTCAGGATTACCTTAAAGGTAAAATTTTTGCTGATGCGTGGCATCGTCTTTCAGACTCATCCGATCGGGTGATTTAAAAAAAGTTCCCCAACCAGCACCTGTAAACAATTATAGCTAATCTTTGCAACTTATTAAATAATGTTAAGTTTTTTCAGCCAAAAGAGGTGGGCCCAAACAGAATCGCTCCCGGCTGTTAGCAAATAAAAATATATTTTAATAAATAATATCATTTTTGGGAGATCGGGGCGCGCTCCTCAGCAGCAACAAAGGCGGATCTGACAGCGGGCGATCGACCGTCACTAGGTGATTGCGGGCTCGTGTTAGCGATCGCAGCGGACTCTGCCAGTGCGAATCTCGCAACGACACAGTATGGACACACTTATTCTCATAAACCCGGTTTCACGGGTAGCGGTGCGTAAATCCTGAATCCATATCCGCCCTGTGCCCGCAACAGGTTAAAATATTTTGCAAATCCGTTAAAAATGGAAAATCAAAATAATGAATCGTCCTCAAAGCGTTACAGTTCTGGCCATCTTGCAGGTAATTAGCGGCGTATTCAGCCTCCTTGACGGCTTGTTCATCTTACTTTTTGCTGGCATTTTTGGCGGTCTCGGTGCGGCTGTAGGCGGGGCAAAAGTTGGTACTGTAATCGGCGGCTTCATTGCAATTTTTGCTGCGATCAGTTTTATTTTAGGCCTCCTCTCCTTACTCTTAGCTTGGGGTTTGTTTCAACTAAAAAAATGGGCTTGGACGGGAACGTTAATTGTCCACATCATCGCCACCCTCGCGCAAATTGCCAAAATGTTGGGCAGCGGCGGTACAGCAGTCAATTTTTTAACTCTGGGTTTTGCAGTGGCTAGCATTTACTACCTGCTGCGACCGGATGTTAAACAAGCATTTCTTGTCTGATTTCTTTTTAATTAACGGTACTGAATTCTCGGATCGAAAAAAGCATAGGAAATATCAACAGCCAGATTAATCAGTACAAAAGTTACAGCCACAAAAATAACTCCTCCTTGGACAATTGGGTAATCCCGCGTCAAAATACCGCTATAAATCCAAGAACCAATTCCCGGCCACGAAAAAATCGTTTCAGTCAGAATAGCGCCGCCTAAAAGAGTGCCGAACTGCAAACCGATTGTTGTGACGATCGGCAAAAACGCATTTTTCAAAGCGTGTTTCAAAATCACCCAATATTCCGGCAATCCCTTAGCCCTCGCAGTGCGGATGTAATCTTGAGAAAGCACTTCCAGCATCGCCGAACGAGTGATGCGAGCTATAATAGCCAGGGGAATAGTTCCTAAAGTCAAAGCTGGCAGGATTAAATGGGCGATCGCATCCCGTAAAGCCGCCAAATCCCACCTCAGCAACGCATCCAAAATATAAATACCCGTCATCGACTTAAAACCCAACCCCAAATCTACACTAATCCGCCCGCTAGGAGGCAGCCATTTCAGATAAACAGCAAACAAATAAATCAATATCAATGCCAACCAATACACGGGCAAAGATACGCCAATTAACGAACCACTCATCGCGAGATTGTCCAGCCAGCTATTTTTCCGAACAGCAGCCAAAATCCCCGCCGGAATTCCGATAACAAGTGCCACTAACATCGCCACCACAGACAGTTCAAAAGTAGCAGGCAAGCGACTTGTAATTTCATCAATTATCGGAATACCGCTAATAATACTATTTCCCAAATCCAAGCGCAGCAAACTCCATAAAAAAGCCAAATATTGCAAAGGCAAAGGCTGATTCAAACCTAATCTTGCTCTCAACATTTCCACCTGTTCGGGAGTTCCCCGTTCTCCCAAAAGCACTGTAGCTGGGTCTCCCGGTATCAAATGCAAAAATATAAATACTAGCAGAGTGATTCCGAAAAGGACTGGCAATAGTCCCAGCAAGCGTTTAGCAATATATTGAAACATCAGTCGATCTCATTCACCTTGCAAATTTGCCAAAATCCGATCGACCGTTTCTTCTACCGTTAGATGGGTTGAATCCAGCCAGTAGCCAAAGCGAGGAGTTTCGGTACGGAGAATGCGATCGAATGCATAAACCATTGTTTCGTTGGCATATCCGGTTTTCGTTCTTGCTGCATCCCGTGCAGCTACAACTTCTGCCTTCGGACACAGAACGATCGCCGACAACGGCACATCGTGGAAAGTGGCAAGTACCTCAGCCAGTGCCGAACCAATGATGATGTCTTGATAAACGACCGTAAAACCAGCCTGGAGATAGTGTCGCGCTGCCATTGCTGCCAGGTGATACCGCAGTTGAAGCTGCTGATATGCCTCTGCTGACAAATTTAACGCCATTTCCGCCTGTCCATTCACAATCATGCGACGAAAGATATCGCCGCGAAGGTGGACACTTTTGGGCAACCGTTCGGCAAGTGATTGGGCCACACTTGATTTTCCGGCAGCCATGTTCCCGGTAATCAAAATAATTTGTGGCTGATGATTTGCAGGTTGCTGATTGCTCTCCATATTGTTTGTTAAGGTAAATTCATGTAAAGTAAGATAACCCAGGAGAGGTGTCTCGATCTAGCTTCTCAATTTTTGCTCACTTCCTCAAAAGATTCCGACCCCAAAGGACTCGGAATCCAACCTAGAATATTCTTGCGTTTTCCTAAAAGCGGCTGCGAATGTACGATCGGCAAACGCACAGCTTCCCCGTGCAAAATCTCGCTAACTTCCCCATAAATTTTTGCCCTCGCAGCCCGATCCGCAGTCGCCCTACCTTTATCTAAAAGTTCGATAACTTTGGGATTTTTCCAATTACCCAAATCGGCCGTCGCACCGGGTCCGAAATGGGGATAATAGAAATTATCCGGGTCGCCGTAATCGCCCGTCCAACCCATCATAAAAGCTTGAAATCCGGGAGGTTTGAGTCGATCGGCTAAATAAGCAGACCAATCCTTTGTCAGCAATTTTACCCGAATCCCGATCGCGCTCAAATCCGCCGCCAAAGCCTCAGCGATCGGCTTCGGCGTGGGAAAATAGGGACGGCCCACGGGCATATACCACAAATCCAAATCGAAACCGTTCGGATAACCTGCTTTCGCCAGCATCGCTTTAGCTTGCTGCGGGTTAAATTCGTAATCTTTCACTGTTTCAGACGCCGCCCAATTCAGCACTGATGGCACAAATTCCGCATCGTGTTTGCCGAGTTCTCCCCAAAAAGCTTTGACAATTTCAGGCTGGTTAATTGCTTGCGCGATCGCCCGTCTAACTTCCGGTTTTGCTAAAGGTTCGTAACTCGGATTTAAGGCTAAATAACCGACATTAAAAGCAGGGCGCAACACAGCTTCTAAATTTGCATCTGCCTGAATTTCTTGCAATTGATCCGGCGTTAAATCAACGGTAAAATCGAGCTGTCCGGCTCTCAATTGAGCCAGCCGCGCCGCCGGATCTTCCACAAAACGAATTACCAATCGATCGAGTTTTGGCGCGCCAGTTTTCCAATAATTCTGATTTTTCTCCAAAACAATGCGATCGCCCGATCGCCATTCCCGAAACACAAAAGGCCCCGTCCCCACCGCCAGCGACCCCGGAGTGCCGTACTGAGCACCCGCTTTTTTCACCGCCGCCGGACTCGCCATCCCGAAATAACCGGAACCAATCGCCGAGGGAAAAGCAGCAAAAGGTTGATTTAAAACAAATTTAATTGTATACTTATCAACAACGGCCACATCTTTTACTAAAGAATCTTTTTCTCCCTTAAACCCGCCAAATAAATTTTTCCAAATCGGATAATTCTTGCCCGCTTCTCGAAAACCGTTAGGATTTTTGGCATCCCACCAGCGATCCACATTAAACTTAACAGCTTCCGCATCAAAATCCGTGCCGTCGTGAAACTTGACCCCGGAACGCAACTTAAAAGTCCAAGTTTTACCATCTGTAGAACTTGACCATTCAGTAGCGAGACTCGGCTCAAGTTCCACAGTTCCCGGTTTGAAATCAGTCAAGCGATTGTAAATTTGGTCGATAACAATCACCGAATTCCCATCAGTAATATTTCCCGGTTCCAGATTGACCGGCGGCCCGCCCGCACCGTAAACTAAAGCCCCAGCCGGAACCGCAGCAGGAGTTGGCGGGGTTGGAGAATTCTTGCTAGCCGTGTTTGAAGGCGTGCCGCAATTTGATAAAATTACAGCCATCCCAAAAACTATACTTAATAAAACTAAACGCCATGGTTTTAACAATCTCATTTCAATAGCCCCGGTTTAATAGTAAATTTTACTCATATCAATAAATTCTAATTTGCTCTTTCTCTCCCCTCTGCGGCCTCTGCGTTCTCTGCGGTTCATTTAGTAAATTCTATATTAAAAACCCATCTAAATTAACAAACAAAATAGAGCAGCCTGATGATATCATGCTGGAGGGAAAAATATCAAGCCACACCTTTACATTAGGCGACGCAACCAGCATGAAAGCTAGCGTTTCCCGCCCAGCTAGAGAGGTCATTCGATTTTAGGTTTTAGATTTTAGATTTTAGATTTTAGATTTTAGATTGACTCCATGAATCTGGCGGGAGCATAAACATTCCTTTCCCCACCCAAAAAATTTTTGAATATTTGCATATAACACCCGATTCAGGATTCGCAAACATCAATATTTCTCTCTTTTCTCTTTCTCTGCGCCCTCTGCGCCCTCTCCGGTTCGTTGAAAAAAATCTACTTTACATCAAGCAATAGGATGGCTATATGCGATCGCACCCACCCTACAAATCAAAACTTTCTTCACCAATACTTCCCAGTTCCCCGCTACCCAGAAACTCTTCCTCCTCTACTTCCTCACTCCCAGACTCGAAACTTTCCACCACAAACGGTAAACCAGCCGCCATCAAACCCCGTTGAATCAGTTCCGGCGTTTCCTCAAACAAAACAAATAGCGGATGAACCGCCTCAGCTTCATCGCTGTAAATATGTCTGTAGCGGTGCGGCATCACCCATTCATAACCTTTATCCAGCCAAACCTGAGACTGCCGCCAGCGGCCGAGCAACTCAGAAAACTCTTCGCCCGGACGATGAATGAAAATCAAAATTTCCACTCCAATTTTAACTTTCCATTCAGGATCGCACATCAAAATCGCCAAATCGCAGGGCAAACAAACGGCCTGTCCGGGCGATATGCTAGTGCCGCTGCTTCCGGCATACGAAACCCCGTCCCGCAAGCGGGCAATTGGCAAAGGAATTGTGATTAAACTCTCATGGGCGCGGCGGATACTCGGAATCATTTCCATGTAAACCCGATATTTTTTCAGCAGGGCGATCGCGGCAGAAGATTCGCTGTACTCTGCTAGTAAAGTCTCGTAATGTGATTGTTTAACAGACATTTTCAAACTAAAGAATAAGTAATTACTAATTGCTGCTAATTGCTAATCGATCGCTTCTCGTTACCAGGAATACCCCATTGGTGACAACTTAAGCTCAAGTTTCCCGAAGGGGGGAACTTGAACTTGCCTCTAGCCCTTGGTGTGTAACGCGAACAGCGATTGAAGCATTTATGGCTCTGAGGTACCAATGTCTGGACAATGCTTACAGCCTTTTTCTTTACAAGGTTTGAGCCATTTGCAGTCTCAAGATTAAGCCCGATACGATGCCTCTTTGTTATTTTATGCCGCTCGCCTGAACTTCATCTGAGCCAAAAAGGTAATCTGGTCTGTAAGGTGTGACTCTGGGAGCAACATGGGAAAACGACTTACTATAAATCCAGCTCGTAAGCTGTTCGGGATTTAAATTGTATGTCAAAAAACAATAAAACAATCAGTGGGGTGGGCCTATGAGCCCGCCCCGAATATGCAATTTAAATGCGCGACAGCTTATTCGCCATCGGAATGTACCAGTTCGCCTCAACTGAAGTGATCGCAGCCAGATTGCAAGAATTGCTGTCAATTCCCCAAGCTCAAGAGCGCCATCCGGCAATCTTGCATATTATAAAAATGATTATAAGTCAACAAAAAACCTAAATCTTTACAAAAATCGACTAATTTTAAAGACTTGCTAAAGCAATGAGGGGTTGTACCCCCCATAAGTTAGAGTCAGATATTATAGATGCACCCTGATGGCTGTCCCGTTCCACAAGAGCGGGATTTTTATTATGGGAAAGCCGGAGCGTTAAGTTTCACAATACCTACTACAGATAAAATGACGTGGGGATGCAAAGATTAAAGATATAGCAGAGCTAAAGCTCAAACTAGGGCGCCGATCGATCGAACCTCACCCCTAACTCTGCGAAATAACCCAAAGGCGGTAGCATAGTTTGGGAAACGGCATCAACTGAAGATGAATTTAGCGCCAGCAACAGTCCTGCAACAGGGCAAATACAAAATTAACGCGACTTTAGGGATAGGAGGGTTCGGCATCACTTACCGAGCTATCCACACCCATTTAAACCAAACCGTCGTACTCAAAACCCTCAACGAAAGTCTGCGCCAACACCCAGAATCTGCCCAATTTCAGCAGCAGTTTATTGCCGAAGCCCAACGCCTGTCACAGTGTCAGCATTCCAACATAGTCAGGGTAATCGACTTTTTTGAAGAAGCCGGACAGTCTTTTATTGCAATGGACTACATTCCGGGCCAAACTCTCGCCCAAATAGTCGAAACCGATCGCCCGCTGCCAGAAGCCCAGGCCCTGCACTATATTCGGCAAATAGCCTCAGCCGTAAGTACAGTTCACCACAGCGGATTGCTGCACGGAGATATCAAGCCAGAAAATATTATCCGGCGAGCCGATTCTCACGTAGTAATGTTAATAGATTTCGGAATTGCCCGGGGCTTTACCGCCGGCACCACACAAACCCACACTAACTTGCTCTCCCCTGGGTACGCGCCGATCGAACAATACCTCTATGACGGTAAATGTACACCGGCCACTGATATCTACGCGCTCGCAGCCACCCTCTACTACTTACTCTCCGGCGTGGCGCCCGTAGCAGCACCCCTGCGCGATCGTATTCCCCTAACTGAGTTGCGGCAATTTCAGCCCAACCTCAGCCCGGGAATCGAGCGAGCCATCCTTCAGGGACTTGAAATCGACCCCCACAACCGCCCTCAGACAGTGGAAAATTGGCTCACCATGCTGCAAGAAACAGAGCGAGTATCAGTAAAAAGAAAAGGCAAGCAAACTCTAAGATTGCCCGCACCTCCCCCGCCGCAGTTGACTTTTATGGCGTTTGTGGTAACGGCTGCAATTGCAGGCTGGATGGGTTTTGACCTAGCATGGCACTACAACAGCACCAGTCTCAGCAATCGTCCCAAAATTGAATCCTTCCCATCTCTCGAAGATTTGCTCAAATCCCGCGATTTGTCAGGGCCGATGTTCGGGCAGCCGTCTGTCGAAAGCAGCCCTCTCTACCCGATCGAACTCAACAAGCGCCCCAAACCCCCCTTAGACAGCAGCAAGATTCCCGAACAGATAGATCCCTCCGAAACTAGCGCCGAACCTTCTGAGTCCCCAAGCCCGGAAACTCCCGCCCCAGAACCCGAAGCAAAACCTGAGCCATCCCCGACGCCCAAACCCGCAGAGGAGCCTTCTGAGTCCCCCATTCCAGAGCCTCAAACCGAAATCGAGCCAGCTCCCCAACCAGAAGCCGCACCAGTACCGGAAGTTGCGCCCCTGCCGCCAGAACCGCCCGCCGCACCCGCCCCGCCTGCCCCTGGGAGTCCTAGCGCTGAAACCTTGCCGCCGTCGGAATCCCCGTCGCCAGTAATAGCCTCGCCGATCGAGCGATCGCCTGAGCCTGCGATACCCAGCCGCAGTGGCAACAATTCAGATAGTCCGATCGCACCTGATTCACCACCCCCTGTGGCAGATCCCGCAGTGCCTTTTCCCGAACCTGCGACAAATTAGTATTGTTTGTGTTCCTTAAAAGTGCGGACAAATACTTGGTTTTATGAGTCAGCAAATAGGCGAGCGGTAGTTGAGATAATAAGGCCATACCTAGCCAATGACTATCTTCCAAAAACTTCCGTCGCATCTAAAAAATCCAACAGTCGCCGTCTGAGTTTATCGCATATTTTCTATTCCCTCTGCTATCCATATGCCCGCAAAAAAATGCAGGACTGTGTTCTATTTTGATTGAAATTATGTTAGAATATGTGCGCGGCACTGAGGTGGTGTGATGTCGCATATTATTGCTGCCAAGCTGCAAACATTTTGGTACAAAGCAACCCCAACCTCGAATTTGAGCCAGTGTAAGCGAGGCTTTTGGGCTAAGCCGTTGCGCGTTAGACTGTTCTAACTCTCAACAATCCCATCCCCGACACTCGGGGTGGGAGTGTCAATTCCCCCAAAATTCCTTCCTTTGGGAGCAAGCATCATCGGGGACAAGCAAGTTATAATTTGTTGCGGAAGCGCACAGAGATTTTTTATGAGTAAACCCCCAGTTCATGCTTTTTTTGTAGGCAGAGCACTTGCCGAAGCACTGTACGAGCAATTAGAAAGCGCAGCAACCAACGCTTTCTCTGAACTCGGCAAATTTGACGCAGAACAAAGAGAACGCCTGCGGCAGTTCACAGATCGAGTTGTGGAACGGGCAAATAAAGCTTCGGAGGAGGCGATGCAGACCAGAACTGGCACTGCAAGCACCACCACCATTCAAGACATCCATCCCGCTGATTTGCAAGCGACTATTGACGAGCTGCGCGCCGAAGTGGCTCTTGTGCGATCGGAATTGCAGCGCTACCGCAGCACTTTGCCCTAGCGCTCGATTCGACCACAACTATTGTTTACTACGTGAGCGCATTGCTTTGCGCTCCTGCGCTCCTACTTCCAATCAAAGCAACAACATAATAAAATAAGCAATTTGGGAACCCAAGTGTCTGCTCTCCTTGATGACTCTGTTAATCGCCAGCGCTCCCCCAAGCACACTGGCGAAGCCGATGAGCCAAAAACTGCTAGTAAATCCTACAAAAGTAAAGCTTATCGCTGGAATCGCGAAAAATATTCCCGGAAGCGGCGCTTCTTCGACATTTGGGCCTTTGTCTTGCTCTGGCTGGCTTCCCTCTGGCTCGACAGCAAAAATTGGAGCTACTGGGGAGGCGTGACTGAAGAAAAGAAAGTTGCCAGACGCCGCTTTCAAGCTATCTGGGTGCGAGAAACACTCTTGGATTTGGGGCCGACTTTCATTAAAGTTGGGCAGTTATTTTCCACCCGCGCCGACTTGTTCCCAGCAGAGTTTGTGGAGGAACTTTCTAAGCTGCAAGATAAAGTCCCTGCTTTCAGCTACGAGCAGTTGGAGGTAATTGTCGAGCAAGATTTGGGCAAGACAGTTCAAGAACTCTACCGCAGCTTTGACCCGGTACCCCTGGCTGCTGCCAGTCTGGGTCAGGTACACAAAGCTCAACTGCATTCGGGCCCGGAAGTGGTCGTCAAGGTGCAGCGACCGGGACTGCGGAAACTGTTCGAGATCGATTTGCAAATTCTTAAGGGAATTGCCCGCTACTTTCAAAACCATCCTAAGTGGGGCCGCGGCCGAGATTGGATGGGGATTTATGAGGAATGCTGTCGCATTCTCTGGCTGGAAATTGACTATCTCCATGAAGGCCGGAATGCTGATACTTTTCGCCGCAATTTTAGCAACTGTGACTGGGTGCGGGTGCCTAGGGTTTATTGGCGGTACGCGGCTCCGCGAGTGCTGACTTTGGAATACCTGCCGGGGATTAAAATCAGCCACTACGAAGCTTTGGAAGCGGCCGGTATCGATCGTAAATTAATCGCTCAGTTGGGGGCAAAAGCTTATTTGCGCCAGTTGCTCAACGACGGCTTTTTCCACGCTGACCCACACCCCGGCAACATCGCTGTTAGTCCTGACGGTTGTCTGATTTTCTACGATTTTGGCATGATGGGGCAAATCCAGTCGAACGTCCGCGAAGGACTGATGGAGACCCTCTACGGCATTGCTTCCAAGGATGGACAGCGGATTATGGATTCTCTGATCGAGTTGGGAGCTTTGGTGCCTACGGGTGATATGAGTCCGGTGCGCCGCAGCATCCAGTATATGCTGGACAACTTCATGGACAAGCCTTTTGAAAATCAGTCGGTGAGCGCAATTACGGACGACCTTTACGATATTGCCTACAACCAACCTTTTCGCTTCCCAGCTACTTTTACTTTTGTAATGCGAGCTTTTTCCACCATCGAAGGGGTGGGCCGAGGCTTAGATCCCGAGTTCAACTTTATGGAGGTGGCACAACCTTTTGCCATGCAGCTTATGAGTAATGGAAATGGCCCTGATACAGGTAGCAGCATTTTTAACGAAATCGGCCGTCAGGCGGCTCAGGTGAGTTCGAGTGCTTTGGGTTTGCCCCGCCGGATTGAGGAGACTATTGATAAACTCGAACAGGGAGATTTGCGGATTCGCGTCCGTTCGGCGGAAACAGAGCGTTTGCTCCGCCGCATGAGCAGCGCTCAAATGGGTACGAATTATGCTTTGCTGATGAGTGCTTTTACTTTGTCGGCGACAATTTTGTTTGTCAGCAATCAAGTCTGGCCGGCTGTCGCTGTGGCAGTCCTGGCGGCGGGTGCAGGGTTTGCTATGCTGCGTTTGTTCAGGCGGATCGATCGTTTAGACAGGATGTCTTGACACTCTCCTGGCTAAAGCCGAGGAGATTCTTGATTCGCAGAATCGACTTGCCGATGCAGAATTACTTCAACATCGGTAGCGGTCAATTCTCCACAAGCGTTCGGATCTAAGATCCAAGTTCCGACGTGCCCCGCCGTACTCAATCCCCGACTCAGGATATTTTTAGCTGCGTTCCAGTCACGATCTAATACGCATCCACACCGACAAGCGTGGGTTCGCGTTGAGAGACTTTTCTTAACAATTGTTCCGCAACTAGAGCATTCTTGACTTGTTCCGTTAGCTGGTACGGCAATCGTAATTCTTCCGAATACTTTGCCAAAATATTCCAACCAAATTCGGAACATATACCAAGATGCGTCGTTAATCGATTTTGCTAGAGAGTGATTCTTCACCATATTTTTAATCCTCAAATCTTCGTAGACTACACAGTCGTTAGACTGGATGACGCATCTTGCCAACTTCACGGCAAAATCTTTACGCTGTCTGCTGATTTTGAGGTGGCGCTTCCCTAGAATCGCTCTAGCTTTTTTTCTGTTTTGCGAACCCTTGACTCGTTTTGAAACTCGTTTTTGGGCTTTCTTCAACCTGCGTTCTCCCTTGCGGAGGAAACGCGGGTTATCAACTGCAACGCCATTTGAGTCAGTGTAAAACTCTTTAAGTCCTACATCTAACCCGATGGTGTTACCCGTGATTTCAATCTTTTCAGAACGGTCAACTTGAGTGCAAAACTGGACATAATATCCGTCTGCTCGCCTTACCAAGCGTACTCGTTTGATTTGACTGCGCTGGTAGAAATGCAAGTCGCGGGTTCCTTTTAATTTAAGTTTGCCGATTCCTTTTTTATCGGTAAAAGTGATTGATTTCCGGTCGTCTGCCAGACGCCAGCCCGTAGTTTTGTACTCTACCGAGCGGTTGTCTTTCTGGAATTGCGGAAACCCTTTTTTTCCTGGGACTTTCTTTTTGCAGTTGTCGTAGAATCGTGAAATCGCCGACCACGCTCTTTCTGAACTCGATTGTCTGGCCATGCTGTTTAAGTCGTCGCAAAACGGGAATTCCTTCGCTAGAATGGCGCTGTATTTATTCAAGTCGTATTTGTTGACTTTTTCGTTTTCCATCCAAAAGCGCAATGCTTTGTTGCGGATGAACTGCACCGTTCTAATTGCTTCGTCTACAGCTTCAAATTGCTGCTTTTTACCGTATGCTTTCAACTCGAAAACTAGCATGACTTCGACCCTCATCACGATAGGTTTATGCTAGCAGCGTTGGCTTAACCCGGTTCTCATTGTTCACAAAGATTTACATAGTTGTAATTTACAGTACATACAATTCAGAAATCTCATGAAAAATACTGGGAGGCTAAAGCCTCCTTACCCCTTTCATCCCCGGACTGAAGTCGCGGGGTTTTCAGGGTGTTCTTTATAAATCCAGTTTTTTTTTGTAGGTACTGGTTAATTTACTGGATTTACCGAAATTTTAAGATGGGATTACCATTATACGATCTACAATATGAGGTCAAGGAAGTGCAATTTTTCCAAAACTCGCGATCGCGGGCTGCTGAATTTCAAGTCGGTGCGGGATTTAAGTCTTGGAAAAAAAATCGCACCCCATTAAATCAAGCTTTCAAGTTCGATGAGTCCAATCACCCAATCTATGAAACGCTCTTTCGCAGGTAAGACAGACACAGGGCTAGTTCGTTCCGTAAATCAGGATTCGTACTACATAGACTCTGACGGGCGATTTTTCATAGTGGCCGATGGCATGGGAGGACACGCCGGAGGTCAAGAAGCCAGCCGGATTGCGACTGAGGCGATTCAATCTTATTTGCTCGAACATTGGGAAGGGCCAGAGGATTCTCCGCTGTTGTTGGAAAAGGCTTTTTTAATTGCCAATCAAGCAATTTTGACGGATCAGCTCGACCACCCCGAGCGTGCTGATATGGGAACTACGGCTGTGGTTCTAATGTTTAGGGATGAGGGCCGACCCTGGTGCGCTAATATCGGGGACTCTCGCTTGTACCGACTGCACGGCTCTCGCTTGGAACAGATTACTGAAGACCAGACTTGGGTGGCTCAGGCTGTGAAAAGAAAGGCCCTAACTCCTGACCAGGCTCGCACTCATCCTTGGCGTCACGTTTTGTCCCAGTGTTTGGGCCGCGATGATTTGCGGGAAATAGATATTTTGCCGGTGGACGTGCAGCCTGGGGATCGCTTGCTGCTCTGCAGCGATGGCTTGACTGAAGAACTTTCCGATCCTTTGATAGCTTCGCCTCTGAAGTCGATTCGCGCCTGCGAGGGCGCTGCAAATGCTTTAATTCAAGCAGCTAAGGATAAAGGTGGACGCGATAATATTACTGTGGTGATCGTGACGATCGACCTTAAATAATATTCGATCGCCCGATCGCACCCGACCATCTCAAATCGAAAAATCGAAAAATTGAACAATCTAAAATCTAAAATCTAAAATCTAAAATAGAATGACCCGCGTTATCGGTTTGATCAGCGGCACGTCGGTGGATGGCATTGATGCTGCTTTAGTGGATGTCGTCGGTTCCCAAACAGACTTGAAAGTGCAATTGGTGGCCGGCAAGACTTTCCCTTATCCTGCTAATTTGCGATCGCAAATTCTCTCAGTTTGCAGCGGCTCAGCTTTGTCAATGGCTGAACTAGCAGAATTAGATGATGCCATCGCCCAAGAATTTGCCACGGCGGCATTGACAATTCAAGCAGAATATGATAATGCCGAATTAATCGGCTCTCACGGTCAAACAGTCTACCACCGACCTGCTGGGAAAGCCCAGAAAGACAGCGCCGGTGCGTTAATGGGCTACAGCTTGCAACTCGGGCGGGGCGCGCTAATTGCGGAATTGACAGGAATTACTACTGTGAGTAACTTTCGCTCGGCAGACATTGCAGCAGGGGGTCAAGGAGCACCTTTAGTGTCAATAGTTGATGCCTGCCTGCTGGCGGAACCCAACTGCAGCCTCTGCATCCAAAATCTCGGCGGAATTGGCAATGTTACCTATCTTCCGGCCACGGGAAAAGGGGAAAACCAGGACGAGTCAGAAATTTTGAGTCTTGGGGATGGCATATCGGGCTGGGATACAGGCCCGGGGAACTCCCTCTTGGATTTGGCAGTGCAGCACTTCTCGGGCGGCACTAAGACGATCGACGAAGGTGGAGCTTGGGCGGCATCGGGAACTCCCTGTCAAGCTTTAGTCGAGGATTGGCTCGCATCAGAGTTCTTCCGCCAAGCACCGCCGAAATCAACGGGGCGAGAGCTATTTGGTGTAGACTATTTTGACAGGTGTTTGGTCGAGGCCCAAGGTTACAACCTCAGTCCTGCTGACGTGCTGGCTACTTTGACAGAACTGACTGTTGCCTCGATCGTTCACAGTTACCAAACTTTTTTACCGGCTATGCCCGATCGAGTTTTACTGTGCGGCGGTGGCAGCCACAATCTCTACTTAAAACGCCGATTGCAATCTCAATTGCACCCAGTGCAAGTGTTGACTACTTCTGAGGCAGGCTTGAATGTAGATTTTAAAGAGGCGATCGCTTTCGCGGTTTTAGCAGCATGGCGGGTTCGGGGCATTCCCGGCAATCTGCCTCGAGTTACTGGTGCCCGGGCACCGGTACTTTTAGGGGAAATTAACTCTTGTTGGCACAGTTGGGCGTGATAGCATAGAGTCTGAGGGACAACGGCTGTGCGTTGTTGCACCAGCATTGTAGCCAGCAGCAAAAGCATAGGAACAGCACTGTGGCTCACACGTTTTTAATGGAATCTGGCCAATGGACGCTCGAAGGAAGCTGGATTGAGCGCAATGGCGTGCCAATTACGGTTAAAGGCAAAACTTTAGTGAGCTGGAACCGAACAGATTGGTTCAGTATGGTGACGAAACTGGTGTTTCCTGGAGGCGATCGCGAAGAGATTATTTTGCAGTACCGAGGACACCTCAACAGCGATGAACGGCAGTATACTTTTGTACTCCAACACAGCGAACTCGGCCGCGTCGAGGGCGAAGGTTGGATTGCTCCCCAGTCGATCGTCCAGCGTTATTGGGTATTGGGAGACGAACGCCAGCGCCGGACTGGTTTTGATACCCTTCACCGGGTTGATGACAACCGCTACTACCAATCTAGTGGCATCATGTCTGGTCATTACTTGACAAGTACAATGGAGGCGACTCTAGAACGTCAGCCGGAATAACTCTTTCTGGAGTCCACAGTTGCCAGTTCTAGGGATTGATGTGAAAAATGAAGGTTTTGCTAGTCGGAGGTCGCGCTCAGATGTCCGACTAGCGCCATTTTTGTCAAACCTCATCCGCTGCAACTAAACACAAATATATTGAATTGGTTAAAAAGTTTAATTGGTTGAAAAATTAACACTATTAAGAGTTATCCAATTTTAGAGTCGAGGCGATAAATTATCTTTGCGCTCTCCGGTGGTGTCGATCGACAAACTGCTTAGCTCGACTCCCCAATTCGAGTGAAATCCACAAAGAAACTTTCTAATTTTTCTCAAGTCTCTACACAGGTCTTCTAGCTTCTGCCTTCGAGTGACGCCCCATCACCCCCAACTCCTTTCCGCCTGAGGGAAGAGAGTAAGAGACGGAGGTCGCCGACTGCGACTCTTGGTTACTCAACGCCTGGGTTAGGTTCTAAACCCCAGTGGTGTTTCAGAAAATGGCGGTACATGGTTTCTCGTAGCATCATTTGCTCGTAAAGCTTGACCAAAAACTCCTGAGCTTGTTCGCGGCTCATGTCACTTACCTGTGTTTTGAAGGAACACAGGCTAAATTGCTGTTCCAAAGACAATTCTGCTGGTTGGCTCATGACTTTGACTCCTCTGTAAGTAAAGGTGACTTAAAAGTGAACACCTGGATTAACCAGATTTGTAAGTTGTTTCAGCGATCGACCGTTGGTTTCGGGATGCCCGACTGCCCATCTGGCTTTAGTATATATTACAAAAGGTAACAATCATTTGACAAAATTACCATCTGTCAGAAGAAATAACTTACTTAGGGATAGAGATGGCGAGATGTCTGCAAAAGTTCCTTCCGCAGGCATATACAAGTGTATCTACTTGTCAAGAGAAAAAAGGCTCAGTACGAACCAAAAGAATTGAAGCCCTTTATACCAAATCCGGCGGAGATTCTCTGCGCGAGGGGGAGAGGGGGAGATGAGGAGAGTCGGAGAGGGGGAGATGAGGAGAGTGGGAGATGAGGAGAGTGGGAGAGGGGGAGAGGGGGAGAATTTCTATTTCTCTGTTCTCCCTTATTCCTTCTCCCTTATTCCTTCTCCCTTATTCCTTCTCCCTTATTCCTTGTGACTAATTCGATGACCCCCCATCCTGCGGTGGAGTGACCGCTCCGGGTCTTAAATTGGGAGCAGCGGGTGCAGGTGAAACAGGAGGAATGCCCTGATTTGCCCCAGAGTTGCTAGGCTGCCCGAGAGCCGGGAGAGGGGATTGAAACTGATTCGGATTGAACTGCTGCTGCCCAGGAGCCGGGAGAGGAGATTGAAACTGATTTGGATTGAGCTGCTGCTGCCCAGGAGCCACAGGAGACTGCAGGGGTTGACCGGAATTGCCGATCGCAGGTGCCGCAGGAATGCCAGAATTGGGAAGCGAGGTATTGGGCAATGGGGAAGGAGCCGAACTAGGAAGAGTTGCCAGGGCAACTCTATCGCCCCCTACCTCTCTCAATTTGTCTAAAACCTCGACAACTTTGGCATATCTAGCATTTTGAGGAGCGTACAGTACCATCAACCCCGCAGGATTTCTGCTTTGGAAACTCTTTAAAACTCGATCGAGTTGTTGGTAATTAACAGGCAATTGATCGAGATAAGTTTGACCGAAATCGTCAATGCTGACAATCAGCATCTCTCGCATCTGCGTTTGTCCAGTCTTTGCTTTAGGCAAATCGACATTAATTGCTTGCTGGCGAGTCAGTTGCAAAGCCGCCAGCAGAAAAAACGTCAGAATGCAAAAGATCACGTCAATTAAAGGCACCAGTTCTATCCGAGCCTCTTCAGCAGGATTATCTAGATTAATCTTCATCAGTTCTCAGGAGTTTTAATTATTAGAAGGTGAATCTTCAGCCGGATCGGAACCTTTCAATTTCGGCTCCCGATGCCGTTCTCCCGATTCTTGAGAATTGAGAGAACGCCTGTTCAAACCATCTGCACCAAAAGAAGAATTGCTGTATTCTGCACCGGGCGATCGACCCTTAGCATTAGCGGCCGGCCAGTATTGCCTGTAAAGCAATTCCAGTTCATTTCCAGCTTTGCGAAATATTTTTGCCTGGTTGAACAAAAAAGCTTGAAATATCCGATAAAAGGCCAAGGTAAAAATTGCTACTACCATCCCTGAAGCAGTCGTGATCAGCGCCTCGCTAATCCCCAAAGTTACGCCAGTTGTTGCCGCCGTGCCGATGTCGCCCAGACGGATGGAACTGAGCGAGTTAATCAAGCCCAGAACTGTTCCCAGCAAGCCCAGCAAAGGGGCTAGAGCGATCGTAGCTTCTAAGATTTTGTCGCCGCGGCGCATCGAAGCCAACTCTTCATCGGCTGCAGCTTCGAGTGCGAGTCGAAACAAATCTGGTTCGGGATTGTAGAGCCGCAGGGGTGCAGAAAGAAATCGCCCGATCGGCTGTCGGTTAGCTTGTCTGGCAATCTCGTTAGCAGCCCCCCAATCGCTGCGAGCCGCTTCCAGAATGCGGTTAACTATCTGCTTTTCTTTGCTCAGGAGGCTCGCCCAAAACCACAAGCGCTCGATAATTGTACTCAAAGATAGAATCGACAACACCAACAGGGGCCACATGGCGGGGCCGCCTTTTTGAAACAGTTCTTGAATATTCACAATATTTTTGCTCCTGCAGTACCCGCTAACTTTTGCTTCTGTTCTACTTTTTTTAACAAATCTAAGGCCATTTAATTTTAGCTATTAATGTACTCAGGACTTACGCACTCGCGACTAAAGAACGCCGGTTTTGCGAAGGGGGCATCGGGGTGCAACCAAGTATTTTCGTCGAGGAAACCCGGTTTCTGGGTAAGTCTTGGTACTGTTGTCTAGTGTCTGCGGGCGATGGGCGTCGACTTCCTCACAACTCCTCTAAGTCTTGACACATATCTTGGAGTGACTGGTGTTGAAGGCGGCGGGAAGAGCGGCGATATTTTTTAGTTTGCAGCTTCGGTTCGTAATGCTGCGTACCATCCGACTTGGTTTGCTGCTTCAAACTCGATTCGGCGCTACTAGAGTTTTGCTGTTGTTGCTGGCGGGCGATCGCCTCTTCGAGAAAATTTAAGTAATAATCGTAGCGCTCCCAACCGCCCCGCACCACACAGTTAGGCTCGTCTCGGTGCGAACAGTCGCTAAACTGGCAGCTACCCAGAGCCAGCCTCTGGCGAGCTTCTGGGAAATATGCCGCTAACTCTGAGGGATCGCATTCGAGAGCCGGCTGATTAAAGCCCGGAGTATCGGCCAAAAGTCCGCCGCCGGGGAGTTCAAATAGTTCGACGTGGCGAGTCGTGTGGCGCCCGCGGCCGAGTTTGCCGGAAACAGCGTTCACTCGCAGATTCAGGGCCGGGATCAGTTGGTTGATCAAGCTGGACTTGCCAACCCCAGAAGGGCCACAAATTACCGTTATTTTCCCTTGCAAGTGACCCAGAAGGAAGTTCGGCAACGGGCTAGGTACGGGCTTTAACGGATGTAACGGCTTGACCGAATTTGAAACTTGGGGGTTATCCTCAGAACTCAGCTTATATGGCTCTATTTTCTCCACTAAGTCATGAAAAGCTGGTTCCGAGGCAGAAACTTCATTTTGACCGTTAGCGGCGGCTTCCTGAAATCCGACACTGCTGCGGACGCTAATAAACATTGGTTCGTAGCCCCAGCCTGAAAGCCGATCGCGCCACTGTTCCAACTCGTGGGGCGTGACCAAATCGCATTTGTTCAGGCACAAACTCACCTCTAAACCTGTAGATTCGGCCTTAACTAAAAACCGAGTTAATGACGCGGGATCTAAGTCTGGTTCGGCGAGGGCAAAAACGAGGAGAATGCGATCGGCATTAGCTACAGGCGGGCGGTTGAGTTCTGTTTGGCGGGGGAATACTTCAGAAATTGCACCCCGGCGGTCAGTCCAGTCCGGTTCGTCTACCACCACGCGATCGCCCACCATCACCTGTTGGCCAATTTTTTTCAGTCGAGTGCGGCGAGTGCACAGGAGAGTCGGAGAATCCGCGAGGGGAGCATTTTTCCCGTCAATGGAGACTTCGGGATCTAACCTCACTTGGTAGAAGTTAGCCTGAACAGCAATTACCGTACCGACGATCGAGGGCGAATTCAGGCTCATCCTGCTTCCTTGTCTTCTGGGCGCTGCACTTTCATTGCAAAAAAACCCGAATCCGGCTCATCCGCGACAAATTGCGTTTCGAGTATCTGGTAGCCTTCCATTTTGAGACTATCGGGCACTTGTTCGATCGGCTCCCCAGCGTCGAGCCACACTTCCAAAACTGCTCCCGGTGCCATTTGCTCCAAGCGCAATTTAGTGCGGACAAAATTCAGAGGACACGGAGTACCCCGCAGATCGATTTTGGCATCTGGGGATTTGGGATTTTCAATTTTCGATGTTGAATTCATAATGCTGTTTGCAATCTCAAATCCTGAAAGCCTTAGTTCTTTAAACAAGTTGCCTGGAAAAGGGAGAATCTCAAATTTTGTGTCCAATTGGACACAGATTATTATTTCGGGAAAAAGTGAGCGCCATTGCGCTCACTTTTTTGAGCGCTGCTGAAACCGAATGCCCAGGAAGCGTACCACCTGCAATTTTTGTGAGCAATTGCACACAATTTTTTGACAGATACTAAAACAAATGGCCGGGGAATCCTCAAACAGGAAAATTTGACACCCATGGGTGTCAAAAATTGCTTATTTCTGAAACAAATTGCCCAGAAACCCTTCCAAGCCGCCTTTACCAGTACGATCGCCCTTCAGCTTAGCAAGCTGCATCAGCAATTCCCGTTCCTCAGCCGTCACCTTAGTCGGAATGTCAATAGACACCGTAATCAAATGATCGCCGCGACTGACTGGATTTCCCAACCGAGGCACCCCTTTTTTCTCCAAAGTCAGGACAGTATTCGCCTGAGTTCCGCTAGGAATCACCAATTCCGTCGGCCCGTCTACGGTTTCGACTTCCAACCGGCACCCCAAAATTGCTTGCAAATAACTAATCTTAACTTCCGAGCTAACGCTAGTGCCGTCCCGCTTAAATAGCGGGTCTTCATTCACCGCCAAGAACACGTAAAGATCTCCGGGCGGCCCGCCCAGTTTGCCGGCATCCCCTTCATTGGAAACGCGCAAGCGAGTACCGTTGTCAACCCCAGCCGGAATAGTGATTTTCAGCTTTTTCATCACTTCTTTCTGGCCCCGGCCGCCGCAAGTTTCGCACTTATCCTCAATCACTTGCCCGGTGCCGTTGCAAGTGGGGCAAACAGAAACTTGAGTAAAGCTGCCGAAAGGAGTGCGGGTCGCGCGTCGGACTTGACCGCTGCCGCTGCAAGTCGAGCAGGTTTGGGGTCTGGTTCCGGGTTTCGCGCCAGTCCCGGTGCAAGTTTCGCAGGTTTCTAGATGCTTGATGCGGAGTTCTTTTTCGCCACCAAACACTGCTTCCCGAAAATCCAGTCGCAAATCCAGGCGCAAATCGTCTCCGCGCACCGGCCCGCTGCGCCTGCGACCTTGCTGTTGTTGGCCGCCGACGCCTCCCTGAAAGCCCTGAAAGAAGCTTTCAAAAATATCGGCAAAGCTGTCACCAAAGTCTTGGAACCCAGGTGCGCCTGCACCGCTGACGCCTGCTTCGCCGAAGCGGTCAAAACGGGCGCGGGTTTCGGGTTCTGAGAGTACCTCGTAGGCGCGGTTAATTTCTTTAAACCGCTCCTCGGCACCGGGTTCTTTGTTGACATCTGGATGGTACTTGCGAGCTAGGCGGCGGTAAGCACGCTTAATTTCTTCTTTGTCTGCGCTGCGAGAAACGCCTAATATTTCATAGTAATCACCGGCCATAGAGCTGCTTGCCTGGAGGTAAATAACAAAAAGTGTACGAAAAAGAAACGGGCGACCTTTCCTGAAATTACAGATTAAAAATCAAAAATTCTCATTGTTAATTTTTAACTTTTAATTTTTAGCTTTTCAGTTTTAAAGGAAAGGATTCATATCATCAACTTCTGGTTCGGGAACCTTCTGTTTTTGTTTTGACTGTGGATTTGACTGTGGACTTGACTGTCGTTTTGACTGTCGCTCCGGCTTTGATTCCGGCTTTGATTCCAGCTTTGGTTCCGGCTTTGGTTCCGGCTTTGGTTCCGGCTTTGGTTCCGGCTTTGGTTCCGGCGGAGCTTGGGGCGCCACCAGCAGCTCTTCTGTCAGCAAAATGCTGTCGTCGTCGGCTTTAACCTCTTCTGGTTCTGATTCTACTTTTGACATCATCTCCCTTTCAACAACAGCTCCTGACGGGGCTACCCCGCTGCGGGCATGGTCGTAGACTGCTGTCCCGAGCGAGTATAGCAGTTGCTTGAAAGATTCGATTGCGGGCGTGAGTTCCTCGATTGTGATGTCGGGGTTAGTCATCGCTGCCCGCAAGGCTACTGCTGCTGTTTCGGCTTCGACCTTGAGGTCGTCGCTGAGCAGTTGCGCGTTGGTTTTTAAAGTTACACCACAATTATAGACGAGGGAGTCAGCTTGATTTTTGAGTTCGACAAGTAGAGCGCGCTTGATGTCCTCGTCGGCGTAAAGTTCGGCTTCTTGCCGCATCCGCTCGACTTCGGTTTCGCTCAATCCCCCTGTATTGGAAATTTGGATGCTTTGTTCTTTTCCGGTTCCCTTGTCTTCAGCGGCAACTTTGAGAATCCCGTTGGCATCGATTTCAAAGGTAACTTCGATTTGAGGTACGCCGCGGGGGGCTGGGGGAATGCCTTTGAGCAGGAACTTGCCGAGACTTTTATTGTCTTTAACCAGTGCCCGCTCGCCTTGGAGTACGTGAATTTCTACCGAGGTTTGCCCGTCTGCCGCCGTGCTGTACATTTGCGATCTGCTGGTGGGAATAGTTGTATTGCGCTCGATTACTTTGGTGAACACCCCGCCCAAGGTTTCGAGCCCCAGGGAGAGCGGCGTCACATCGAGCAGCAGCAAGTCTTTGACTTCACCGCCCAACACCCCGGCTTGAATTGCCGCGCCTACGGCTACAGCTTCGTCGGGATTGACGGATTTATCGGGAGAAACGCCCCCAAAATACTTGCTAATTGCCTTTTGAACTGCCGGAATCCGGGTTGAGCCTCCCACTAAAATAATCCTGTCTATGTCTTTGGGGGTCAAACTTGCATCTTTGAGGGCTTGAGTCACCGGATCGATCGTCGCTTGCACCAAATGAGCCACCAGTTTTTCAAACTGAGCTTTGGAGAGTTCCATTTCCAAATGCTTCGGCCCTTTCTCGTCAGAGGAGATGAATGGCAAATTGATTGAGGTCGATTCCCGGTTAGAGAGTTCGATTTTCGCTTTTTCCGCAGCTTCTCGGAGGCGCTGCAAGGCCATTTTGTCTTGTGAGAGGTCACTGCCTTCTTGAGTCCGGAAAGCTTCTACCAGCCACTGGACTATGCAGTCGTCAAAGTCATCTCCTCCGAGATGGTTGTTGCCGGAGGTGGCGTTGACTTCAAAAATTCCGTCTCCCAGTTGCAGGATGGAAACGTCGAAAGTACCGCCGCCCAGGTCAAAGACCAAGATTTTCTGTTCTATATTTTGCTTGTCCAGCCCGTAGGAAAGGGCTGCCGCCGTCGGTTCGTTGACGATCCGCAGGACTTCTAGCCCCGCGATCGTACCGGCGTCTTTGGTAGCTTGCCGTTGGGCGTCTGTGAAGTAGGCTGGCACTGTGATCACGGCTTGGGTAACAGTTTGTCCCAAATAAGCTTCAGCATCTTGCTTGAGCTTTTGGAGTACCATTGCCGAGATTTCCTGGGGAGTGTGAACCTTGTTCCGAATTTGGACGTTAACGGTATCGTCTTTGCCTTTTATGCAGGTATAGGGAGTTCGGGCTCGTTCTTCTTCCGTGTCGTCCCACCGCCGTCCGATAAATCGTTTGATGCTGTAGACAGTATTTACGGCATTAGTTACAGCTTGCCGCTTGGCTAGTTGACCTACTAAGCGATCGCCCGCCTTGCCGAATCCTACTATACTCGGAGTTGTGCGGCCGCCCTCGGAATTGGCGATCACGACGGGTTTACCGCCCTCTAGCACAGCTACGCAACTGTTAGTTGTGCCTAAGTCAATTCCAATAATTTTTCCCATAGCGCCTCATAAAACTTTGTGGGATGTTTGGAAACCTCCAACTACAGGTTGGGGGAGGAAAAACGACTCAGCTTGTTCAAACAAGCATCACCCGACTAGATTTGTAGGAAATAAACTTGATGTCCTCAAGCAATATCAAAGACGGGTAAAAACATTTTTCAGAATTTTTGGAGAAAGCGCTGACCTGCTTTTAGCCATCTTTAATTCAGAAGTTGGTGAGTCTGCCACCTTAGAACCCCCGAATTCTATTCGGGGGTCAGTGACTTTGAGGAATGCAGTAGCTTGTATCCCGATTAACCTTCCGAACTATCGGGATTTTCATCTGAGGCTACCACAGATAGCCCAGCCGCTGCAACTTTCACTTTGGCGTGCCGCAAGACGCGATCGCCCAGAATGTAGCCGCGTTCTAGTTCTTGGATAATTGTTCCTTCCTCGTGTTCGTCAGTTGGCTCGATCAGCATAGCTTCGTGGAGGTTGGGGTCAAACTGTTCGCCTTCGGGGCGCATCGGAGAAACCCCGATTTGCTTGAGGCTATCTACCATTTGCTTGTAAACGCTTTGGTAGCTTTTGTGAATGTTCATTTCGCCGTCGGTTTGCGGCTTGATGTGCGATCGAGCGCGCTCGAAATTGTCAATTACCGGCAACAGGGGTTTGATCGTCAGACACCTTGCCTGTAAATCTAGCTCTTCTTTTTCCTTTTGGGTACGCCTGCGGAAGTTTTCAAAATCTGCTGCTAGGCGGAGATTTTGATTTTTCAGTTCTTCTAGTTGAGCGGATGCGGCTTGCAACTGAGTTTTTACAGCCTCTTTTTCATCTGTTACCTGCGCCAGTTCCTTCTTCCAAGGCTCCACCGCGTCTGCAGTCGGACCGTTTGTTGAACTGCCGGTGACGGTAGGCCCCGATGCGTTTGCTGGGGTGCGATCGCCCTGAGCACTTTGATAAGCTCGAGCAAGTTCGAGTTCCCAATCCGCCGATCCGTTCGAGTTTCCTGATGCCGCCGGATTTTCGCTTGCCATTGGCGAACCCTCTGCGGTGGTTTCCCCAGTTGAGTTAGGATCTTGATCTTGCTGTTTTTCCTCGTCAATCATAAAAGCTGCGCGACAGAACCCTATCAATTCTAGCAGATACAGTTAACCCGGTAAATCTAGAGGGATCGAATTGACTGTGTATGGCACAATGTGAAAAGAGGAAATCTCGCCAGATATCGAGACATTGCTCAAAGCTTTCCCTCAAATATTCAAAAGCCCGTTTATATATTTACGTATAATATGGCCCTAATAGGGCAAACCCAACATTTGTTGGTTCCTCATTTTTAATTAACGCGATCGCATTTACAACAATTTTTATAAGTATATTCTGCTGTTAAGTCTACTACAAGATTTACCCCTTCGGATGCTTGATTTTTCAAGGTTTACTTAAAACTATAGTGAGTTAAAGCTATCATCTATCACGCTGTTTTATTAGCAAGCTGAGGCTGGCTTTTTTTCCCATTTTCGGAGTTTGGCAAGTGGGGAGAAAAAGGAATTTGTATGGAGTGACTGCAGTTAGCTGTGTGCTGGTGTAACTCAGATAGTAGATTCTTAATCTTGAGGCGAATTGGGGCTGTGTTTTTTTTGATTCGATACCGCCGAAGTCGCTTGAAGTCTCGAATTGTCCCCAGCCAAATGAGAGAGATTAGTTGGTCTCGCTGAGGTGCTCATCTGTAAATACGATTGATATCTAATTTGGCTCTTCCCAAGATTTTTGAACCGTCAACCTTACGTCACAAAGGTTCGGACACCAGGGTAGAATCAAAGTAATATTTAGTGACCCGAAACTAGAGTTGCTCAAAATTTGCCCTGGGGCTCATGCAGCCGACGATCGGGCAGTGACCGATCGCAGATAATTAATCAAAATATATTTCACAAGGGCGATCGAGGCTTTCGTAAAAGCTATCATCACAGAAAATAGGTCATCTTTAATTTAGTACAGCTAACCGCGCCACCACGGACGGTGTAATTTGAGCAAACAATTTGGGAAAATAGAATTAGCCTGGGAGGGGGGCACACCCCGCCCCGCTTTTCTCTCCCGGTACGGGGAATCCCCAAGTGATATGCCCTGACGCTATAACGAGAGTATCCCGCAAGTTAATCAGGTAAGTAAGCAACTTAGCACTCAACGAACAAGATTTGATTGCAAGCACCGGCAAATCCCTCCAACATCTCGTCAAGTTGTGGACGAAGCTTAGAGGGGACTGCGAGCTTACACTTGAGAGATAGGGATTGAGCAAGAAAATGATAGCCGATCCACAAGCAAAGAATACGGGGGTTAAAACCCCGCGTTGCTTTTCCTCTCAGCACTCTTTGTGACTGAGTTTCCCACCTATTGAGTGTTTTTTATGACTAGCACATCCCCGCTGCGCTCCACATCCCTAGTTTCTGTGAGCCAATTTCCTCCGGCTCTCACCAAGATGATTCTGTCGGGTTACGTCAACGGCGAGCAAGTGAAGCAAGCTCAAATTGAAAGCCAGAAGTCGGGCAAGCGTTTGACGGAGGTATTAGAAGCACTTACCGGGCAGCCGTTGCCCCCAGAATTGCTGCGACTTTACAAGAAGCAGCAGATGTTTGAACGGAAGATAGTCTACGGGGTTGAAGCATTTGACCCGGAGATGAGCGAAATGTCTAACGAGCAACTCGGAGTTATGCTCGATGCGTTGAAGATTTCGATCGACATTTGTCACCAAGGTCGGTTTTTACCCGTAGCGAAGACTGAAACTGAGCCGCCGGCGGTTTTAGTGGCAATGGTAGATCCCGACAACCTCAACGCCATAGAAGATTTGCGGCGGATTTTACAGCCTCACGGCTTGGCTTTGCAGCGGCGAGTGATTACGCCGGACGACTACCAGGACATTACTTCTGCTTATCAAGACGAACAAGTTAAGAGGGAAGCTAAAAAAGCTGAAATCGAAAAACAGAGAAAGATGGATTTGGGGGAGGGAGATTTTGGCGAGCTCTCGCTAGAAGAGGAGAGTAGCGACCAAGAAGACCTCGCTAACACCTTGGACGATGCAGAGGCGGCCCCGGTAATTAAGGCAGTCAATATCATTTTGGCTAAAGCTTTGTCGGAAAAGGTGTCTGACATCCACGTAGAACCTCAAGAAGAGTTCATGCGGATTCGGATGCGGAAAGACGGGGTGCTGCAAGAGTATTTCCGGTTTCCCAAGCAGGTAGTAGCATCGATTACCGCTCGTTTCAAGATTATTGCCAACCTGGATATTGCCGAACGCCGACAAGCTCAAGACGGCCGTATCCGCCGGGTATTTGAGGGACGCACGGTGGATTTCCGGGTGAACAGCTTGCCTTCGCGGTACGGCGAAAAAATCGTGCTGCGGATTTTGGACAGTTCCAGCACTCAGTTGGGTTTGGGTTTGTTAATCTCCGACGAGGAAACTCTGGCTTTAGTGCGAGAGAGTGCTAGCCGTCCGTTCGGACTGATTTTGGTGACGGGGCCGACGGGTTCGGGCAAGTCAACTACTCTGTATTCGATTCTGGCGGAACGGAACGATCCGGGGGTTAATATCAGTACGGCGGAAGACCCGATCGAATATGCTTTGCCAGGAATTACCCAATGTCAAGTAATTCGGGAAAAAGACTTGACTTTTTCCAACATTCTGCGGGCATTTTTGCGGCAAGACCCTGACGTGATGCTGGTGGGGGAAACGCGGGACAAGGAAACGGCCAAAACGGCTCTGGAAGCTGCTTTGACGGGACACTTGGTGCTGACGACGCTGCACACGAACGACGCGGCCGGGGCAGTCGCCCGTTTGGCCGAAATGGGCGTAGAACCGTTCATGGTTTCGGCCGCGTTGTTGGGCGTGTTGGCTCAGCGTCTGATGCGGCGCGTTTGCGACAAATGCTGCATTCCTTACCAGCCTACTGCAGCAGAACTCGGCAAGTACGGTCTGTCGGCTTCTCAAGAAATCGATCTAACTGTTTACAAAGCCAACACTATACCGGTGGAGGAAAGGAAGGAACTGGCAGAACGCGAGCAACTTTGTCGGAAGTGCGGCGGCCTAGGCTACAAAGGACGGGTAGGGGTTTACGAGTTCCTGAAAAATACTGAGCGGCTTCAAACCCTGATCACTCAAGGAGCTCCCACAGAGCAAATTAAGGAAGCAGCAGTAGAAGAAGGGATGAAAACGTTGTTGGCTTACAGCTTGCAGTTGGTGCGGGAAGGCGCGACTACCTTTGAAGAAGTCGAGCGGGTGACGTTTACAGACTCGGGGCTGGAGGCTGAACTGAAGGCCAAACGCAAGCAGGGACTTACCTGCAAAACTTGTCAGGCGGAATTGAAGCCGGAGATGCTGGATTGTCCGTACTGCTTGACGCCGCGCTTTTTGGATTGATTCAGCAGTTAACTGTTGACTGTTAACGGTTGACTGTTAACTGAGCTAGATTGGTCAATAACTATCAATTCGATCGAGGAGAGGTATCTATGGGTCTGATGATTGAAGACGTACTGGAGTCCCTGGTAGAGCAAGGGGGTTCGGACATACACATCCAAGCGGGCGCGCCTATATTCTTCCGAGTCAGCGGTAAACTAACTCCTCAGACTCAATACGGCGACATTCTGTCTGCTGAGGAAGTGCAGATCCTGATTTTCCAAATGCTCAACAATATGCAGCGCAAGCAGTTGGAAATGGAGTGGGAACTCGACTGCGCTTACGGCGTTCGGGGATTGGCTCGGTTTCGCGTCAATGTGTACCGGGAGCGGGGTGCTTGGGCTGCTTGTATGCGGGCTCTGGCTTCTAAGATTCCTAATGCAGATGCTTTAGGCGTGCCGCAGGTTTTGCGGGATATGACGGAAAGACCCAGGGGTATGCTGTTGGTGACGGGACAAACGGGTTCCGGGAAAACTACTACGATGGCGGCTTTGTTGGATCTGGTCAACCGGACGCGGGCGGAACACATTCTAACAGTTGAAGATCCGATCGAATACGTGTTTCCTAATATCAAGAGTTTGTTTCACCAGCGCCAAAAGGGCGAAGATACTAAGAGCTTTGCTAATGCCCTGAAAGCTGCTTTGCGCGAAGATCCTGATGTAATTCTCGTGGGGGAAATGCGCGACTTGGAAACGATCGGTCTGGCAATTTCGGCGGCAGAAACGGGTCACATGGTGATGGGAACGCTGCACACTAATTCGGCGGCTGCAACGATCGATCGGATTTTGGACGTGTTCCCGCCCATTCAACAACCCCAGGTTCGCGCCCAGGTATCTAACTCTTTGGTGGGAATTTGCAGCCAAAATTTGGTAGTGAAAGTTGGGGGCGGCCGCTGCTGCGCTATGGAAATCATGGTGAATACTCCAGCTATGGCTAACTTGATCCGGGAGGGCAAAACTCCCATGATTTACTCCCAAATTCAAATGGGGGCGAAATTGGGCATGAGGACGATGGAAATGGCCCTCGCTGAACTTTACAAGAGCGGTAAAGTCACTTGGGAAGCGGCAATGAGCAAGGCTTCTAAGGCTGACGAACTCGAACGCTTGATCGGCCCGGCACCTGTTGGTGGCGCCCCGGTAAAAGCTCATTAATTCCGTCAGCAGTCATTAGTCTGGAGTCCGTAGAAAGAACTGATGACTGATGACTGATGAGTCATAACTTTTAATAAATTTTCAGAGGTGAGCTGTGGCTACCAACGTTATCCGCGAAAAACCGAAAGGTGGCTTTGATTTCAGTAAGATTCAGGAGCAAATTGAATATAACCTTACCAGCCTTACTGTTAAGGATTTGGCTATTTTTGCTCGTCAGTTTGCGGCTATGTTTAATGCAGGGGTGGCGATCGTTAGATGCCTTTCCGTGCTGCACGAGCAGTGTTCTAATGCTAAGCTGAAACGAGCGCTCAGGAGCATGAATGCTGACGTGCAGGAGGGGATAAACTTGGCAGAGGCGATGGCTAAGTTTCCTGATGTTTTTGACCAACTGTTTATCAGTATGGTGGCGGCGGGAGAAGTCGGCGGGGTGCTAGATGAAACCCTAGACCGTCTGGCGGTGATGATGGAAAAAAATCACAAGACGGAGGCTGAAATTAATTCGGCGATGTCTTATCCGAAGACGGTGTTGTTTGTGGCGATCGTGATTTTTTTCGCAATGACCATATTCTTGCTGCCAACTTTCGCTAAGATATTTAAGGATATTGGTGCAGATTTGCCGACTTTTACGCTGATAATGTTGGGAATTAGTGCATTTTGTACGGCTTGGCCTCCGATCCAACAGGTGACAGTTATTGGGGTAATTATAGCGCTCAAAATTGCCTTTGATATGTACTATAAAACTCCAATGGGCCACCTACAAATTGATAGGATTGCCATGAAATTGCCTGTTTTTGGAGATTTGATCGAAAAATCGGCTGTGGCTCGGTTTTGCGTGATATTTGGGTCACTAACGCGATCGGGCGTGCCGATTCTCAATTCTTTGGAAATTGTGCGAGATGTGGCGGGGAATCAGGCGATATCTAATGCGATCGAATATGCGAGACAGGAAATTCAAAGCGGTGGCATGATCAGTATTGCTTTGCAAGAACAAGCTGTTTTTCCGTCTTTGGCCATTCAAATGATGGCAATTGGCGAGGAGACAGGGGAACTTGACAAGATGCTGATGAAAGTTGGCGCTTTCTACGAAACGGAAGTGGAAGAAGCAGTAAAAGGACTTACCAGTATGCTAGAACCTCTGATGATTGTGGTCGTCGGTGGTATCGTAGGTTCGATTTTGCTGTCGATGTATCTGCCGATGTTCGCAGTGTTCCAGAAGCTGGGCTAATTAGTTAAGCTGTCGCGCATTTAAATTGTATATTCTCCGCGGGCTCATAGGCCCACCCCACAAGACGGGGAATTGTTTTTTAACAGACAATTTAAATGTAGAACAGCTTATTAGTTATTAGTTAGTAGCAATTAACGCATGACCAATGACTATTCCAATCCTTCCCAGGCTCTGCCTGGGAAGGCCTTTGGAGGAGGCACAGCCTCTATTCAAAGGAGAAAAGGATTTGGAGGCTCTGCCTCCAAATCTTCATTACCAGGGTCTTCCCATTGGTGACAACTTACGAAAATGTCACAAAAGTCAAGTAGGAGAGGCAGACAGGTTTAACTGCTGCCTAATCCTGGCTTTACGCTCCAGGGTAAACGCCTCTTAATTTGAACCCACAATATGCTACAGTTAAATCCGAATAATTCAATGTAGTTATTGTAGTTTATGGGTGCTATCAATGGCAAAAAGTTTTACTCAAACTTTAAATCACCAACCAAAACAAACAGATTCATTGCCTGCGGTGAATATATTAAAGCCCAGTTTTTTAGAAAATTTTGCCAATTTGAACTACCCCATAATAGAAAGAATAAAAAAAGTTACTCAGAGATATTACAGGGTAATCGCATCTTAATTAACGTATAATGGTGAGGAAAATTTTTAAAACATTTGACAGCATCATTCAAGCGCATCTCGTAAACTAACGAATGAAAATTGAGTGTGATGCTGATAGCCAGCTAAGCACGCTCGCTGGGGTTCCACCTAGTTGATTTATTTCCATCACGTGCTCTGGCCTAGGGCGTGTTTTAAAACTATAACTACAACAGAATGCAGGCGATCGTAATCATGGCTGTATAATTGGCAGCCAGCTTCTCATATCCCATAGCGATCCGACTCCATTGCTTGAGTCGGTTGATAAGCTGTTCTACATTTAAATTGTCTGTTAAAAAACAATTCCCCGTCTTGTGGGGTGGGCCTATGAGCCTGCGGAGAATATAAAATTTAAATGCGCGACAGCTTAGCACGTTCAACAATGTTCCGTCGGCGGTAGATTTCACGGCAGCCTTTTTCCATCTGCCTGAGTGAGGGATACCTGCCGGAGGTCCATTCCCAGTTTAACTGCTTGTTGGTCGCCGATCCGGTCTCCACCGCACCCCTGCCTCTGGCGGGTGCATTTTCTGTCATTTGTCAAGTATAATTTATACCAAATTAGATGCGATTACCCTGCACTAATAACCAATAAATATGGTTCACTTTAACGTTGCCTTTCAACACTTTAACTCCTTTACCGACATTACCCTATCCCTGGCGAAAACTTTACACCAAATGGGAATTCCTATTTCGGTCGAACCTTCAACCATAGCCTCTCATCTCAGCCGCAATTCCACAGCAGAAGAAAACGACCTGCTAGAGAAGTGGATGAACACCACACCCTCAGATTTATTTCAGATAAAATGGTCTCATTACTGGAAACCTTATTTTTTAAAAGAACTTAACGGACATCTCAACTTAGAACTTTTTGCTATCAATTACGAATTCGCCAAAAATCATGATGATTATGATTACTGGATTTACGATGCTGTTAACACTTCATCTCACAAACTAGCCGTCAGCCAATATTCTAAAAACGTTTTAATAAAAGCTGGATGTCCGGCGACCAACGTATCAGTCATGCCTCTAGGTTTCAATCCTTTAATCTCGCAACTCTATTTTCCCCGATCCCCAAAAAAACCAAAAGATGTAAAACATATTCTGCACATGACCAATTCTTTTGATTTCTATAGATTTGGCACGGATCTGGCCATTCAAGCTTTTTGGGAAGAGTTTCAAGATGATTCTAACGTAGAGTTAATAATCAAAGATGGGGGCAAAAATCCAGATGTTATCGTGGAACATCTCGCCAATATTGAAAAGCAGCTCGGCAAATTAAAGGCAAAAATTCTGATTATCCCTAAATTTTATAATAAAGCAGAACTAGCTAATTTATACTTGTCAGCCGATGCTTTTTTAGCTCCCTTTCGCGGCGAGGGTTTTGCAATTAAAATTTTGGATGCCTTTGCGGCGGGTTTACCCGTCGCTATGACTATGTACGGCGGTCCGACTGAGTACGCCAAGAGTGATAACTGCTATCCCATTGCTTACGATCTAATGCCCGTAGGAAAGTGTTACGATACTCAGTCTCTAAAAATCCGAAATTCTCCTCATTGGGCCGAGCCAAATCTTCAGTCTGTTCGCGAACAGTTGCGAAAAATTGTTGAAGACCCGATGCGTTTTGAGGTAGCTCACAAAGCTAAAGAGACGGGGGATTTATTTAGTTGGGAAGCAGCCGCTCAAAAATTGCTAAGATTAATGCGAGAGTTGTTTTAGGAGCAGAAATTATGGGACTCGAACGCAAAATGTTTAGGGGAATGTTTTCACCTGGGGAAGTGGTACGATTGAAACAGCCTTGTTTTACTCCCGGGCGATTGTTTGAGCCAGGAAAATATAATGCTGATGAGTTGCCGGATATCGCTTTTGAGATGGGTTTGGTAGACCATTTGCCACCAGTCAAAGCCAAGAGTTCAGAAAATCTCAATGTTCAGAACCTGCCAGCTAAAAACCTTGAGGACTAAACTCCCGTTGGCAGTAAGGACTTCAGTCCTAAAAATCCCTGTTTGTAGTAAGGACTTTAGTGCTGACAATTAAAACAAATAATCAAAGACTCAAGTCCTGACTGCAAAAAAGATAAAGCCAATTCAACCATTTTGCTCTATCTTGGCAATTAACTCTTTCAAAACTTGACTGGCTTTATCGTTCTCAATCTGACAAGTTCCGGCATTCTGGTGTCCACCGCCGCCATATCTTAACATTAGCTCCCCAATATTAGTTTTAGAAGTTTTGTTAAAGATTGACTTGCCAACTGCGAAAACAGTATTTTGTTGTTTCAGTCCCCAAAGTACGTGAATCGATATATTGCACTGAGGGAACAAAGCATAAATTACAAAACGATTGCCCGCATAAATCACCTCTTCGTTACGCAAATCCAAAACAACTAAATTATTATAAACTTTGGCGCATCGCTGTATTTGCTCTTTAAATTTTTCTTCTTGCTCGAAGTAGAGGTCTACTCTTTCTTTTACATCAGGAAGCTGCAAAATTTCATCGATGGTATGATTTTTGCAGTAATCGATTAACTGCATCATTAACTGATAATTAGAAACCGTAAACTCTTTAAACCTTCCCAAGCCGGTGCGGGCGTCCATTATGAAGTTTAACAGCACCCATTCTTGCGGATGCAGAACCTCTTCTCGGGCAAATTGAGCGGAATCTGATTTGTCAACGGCCGCCATCATCGCCTCAGAAATATCAGGAAACTTTGCTTGGCCTCCATAATATTTGTACAGTACCCTAGCTGCTGAAGCTGCATAGGGATCGATGATGTGGTTAATTTTGATTTTCTCGTGTCTAAGAGTTTCGCTGAAATGGTGATCGAAAGCTAGATGAACTCCGTCAACATAGGGTAAATTGGTGCTAATATCGTTATTTGTTATTTCGATTTTTCCATCCTGCATATCTTTAGGATGCACGAATTTAATCTCGTCGATCATATCGAGTTCTTTGAGCAAAACGGCACAGACAAGACCGTCAAAATCGCTGCGGGTGACTAATCTGTATTTTTTAGTGAGTGGCATATGCTTCTGTGATAGGGAGGAACTGATCACCAGCTAATATAACGTATTACCCGATCGCTTTCCAATATGAACACAGACCCTTACGCTTGGATAGAGAAGGCCCTGGACACAGTTCGCCGTGCCGATTGGTATCGATCGCCACAATCGATCGAAACTTCCCCTGGGCCGGTGGTACAATTAGCAGGCCGTCGGCTGATTAACTTTGCCAGCAACGATTATCTGGGACTTGCTGGCCATGACAGGTTAATTCAAGCTGCTATGGCTGCAACTAAGGAATTTGGTACGGGTGCGACGGGTTCGAGGTTGGTCAGCGGACACCGCGATTTGCACCGACAGCTAGAACAAGCTATTGCTAATTTAAAACAAACTGAAGATGCTTTAGTATTCAGTTCGGGATATTTAGCGAATCTAGGGGCGATCGCATCCGTTGTCGGCAAGCGCGATTTGATATTATCTGACAAGTACAACCATTCGAGCCTGAAAAACGGAGCCACACTCAGCGGTGCAACTGCCCTAGAGTACAGTCACTGCAATCTTGAGGATTTAAAGGCCAAGCTAGAGCAAAATCGCGCCAGATACCGCAAGTGTTTAATTATTACCGATAGCGTCTTTAGCATGGATGGGGACTTGTGTCCGCTGCCGCAGTTGTTGGCTGTGGCCGAAACCTTTAACTGCATGTTATTAGTAGATGAAGCTCACGCTACAGGAGTTTTCGGTGCTAGCGGTGCCGGTTGTGCAGAACATTTCGGGTGTACGGGAACACCGCTGATTCAAGTGGGGACACTCAGCAAAGCTTTGGGAAGTTTGGGCGGTTACGTTGCGGGCTCTGCTGCTTTAATTGATTTTCTGCGTAATCGAGCTGCGAGTTGGATTTATACTACAGCATTGACGCCTGCTGACGCGGCGGCTGCTTTGGAAGCTGTCAGAATTGTCCAGCAAGAACCAGAACGCCGACTTCGGTTGCGACAAAATATCGAAACTTTCAAATATTGCGCGATTACCAATCACCAATTACCAATTAGCAATTCCCTATCCCCAATTTTCACTCTTCCGTTAAAAGATGCAGCGGCAGCTTTAATAGTAGGGAGCAAACTCAAGGAGATGGGTATTTTTGCTCCGGCGATTCGGCCTCCGACTGTCAGCGTGAGTCGGATTCGGATTTCGCTGATGGCAACTCACGAACTCGCACACCTTCAGCATTTGGTAGAGGCGCTGGAGGAAGTTTTGAGTTTTGACTAAATTTTGGGTGCGCCACAAGTACCTAGCCCTTTGAGTAAATGTTGGGAGATATAGTCATTTCAAATAAGTATGAGACACTCTTTCTGCACAATAAGCACGAATAACTTCATCAAGAGATGTGCCAGGAGACGCATACATTTTAGCTCTCTTTAATGCACTAAAATCATGCTCAATATCATTTAAGTCAGGAGAGTATTTTGGTAAAAAAAGTATCTGATGGCCTGCTTCCTCCACCAGGAGCCTAATTGCTGTCTTACGATGAATCGGTGCATTATCCATGATTAATATTGATGGTATTGTTAAAGATGGCAATAAATATAAAGCTAACCACCCTTCAAAACTTTCTGCATTCAAGCTCCCTGTAAAGACCATAGGTGCAATCAAGTCCTTGTTGCCTTTTCTTCTTCCTGCTACTAAATTTTCTCTTTTTCCGCGTTTTCCTTGTCTCTCCCCATATACTTTTCTCCCTTTTTTTGACCACGCATAAACACAAGCATGAAACTCTTCAAACCCTGACTCATCAATAAATACAAGGCTTTTACTCCCATGAACTTTAATTAAAGTTCTCAGTGTTTGGTAGTATTGTATTCTTTCTTCTCTATTCCTTTCTCTATAACGAAATTCTTTTTTTTTATCGTAATTTTCATTTTCTTTAAGGCATAGCATATGGCACTCGCTCTCACCCCGAATTTCCTTGCTCTTTCTATTAATCTTGCTTCGGGATTTTCTTCTACATCTTTTCTGAGCATTTCCCAGTCTATCTTTCGCTCACGGTGTTCTACCTTAGTGGCTCGAAGGTCTTCCCTCCCTAGCCATCTGTATATTGTTGCTCTTCCTACTTTAAACAGGGCGGCGGCTTTGGTTATACCCCCTCCATTTTCCACATAATCCACTACTCTTTTTCTTAAATCTAGACTGTATGCCATTTTTCGGCTCCGAGTTAACAATTTTTCTTGATTTTACATCATCTTGCATTTGTCTCACATTTATTTGAAATGACTATAAGGAGAATTTCTACTTCAGCCTTCTGCAGCTCTAGCGTTCTGCCTTTTTTTTATTGTCAAGATATCCCTATTGACTTATGGCCAATCTTATACAGTAGTGTGGTCGATCGGTCAACAACTGTAAATTTTTTGTAAATTTAGATACTTTTTGGAATTTAGCGCTATATTAGAGAAGTAGCAGGTACACCAAATTTAATATAAGGAACGTCCACCATGAACACAAATCGTCAAAACGTAAAAAAACTAGCAGAAACCCACCGCGCTAACATTCACAAGCAACTGATGCACCGCATAGAAGTAGCGAGATCCAGTGGCAATCAAGATTTGGTTCGGGTGCTTGAAGAGGAAATGAGACAGCTTTAAAGAAGTTGCAACTAGAATTTGCCCGTAGTTTGGTTTAGAGGGTTGTGCGAGAAATGTAGAATTCCGGCAACCGCTACCTGTGAAGTTTTGACTCCTCTCTTAGTTGGTAGGAAAAACCCCGGTTTCTTGAAGAAACCGGGGTTTTTTTATGGAGAAGGAAGAAGGAATAGGGAACACTCCTGCACGCATAAACTCTATCTGTAGAGTGCGCCTCGTCCCAAAAAGTCTGTACTAATAGCTGATTGAACCATTCATTTTTTGCGTAAGTTCTGAAGTCAGAACGAAGAAGGAAGAGGGAATAACAAGACTTACGCTGCATTCCTTCTATTTTGACACTATCTGTAGTAGTAAGGTGCGCCGAGGCCCACTGTACTAATTAACTACAGGATTTACGCAACAGGCACATGGTGAGGGGGCGATCGCCCCCTCACGCATCACTTTAAGCAGTCCGGGGCACTGACAAGCGGACAGTCGCGACTAACAACCAAACTCAATCCAGCACGAATAACGTACACTCATGTGTGTGCTATTCGTTGGAAAATTGAGCAATTTCGTAGGCAAATCAAGCAACTAACCGGCAGATAATATTGGCAGTGCAGTCAAGATAACCTTCAAATAAATCATATTGCTTGCGCTTAAATTGTGTGGGTGAGGCGCTCAAAAATCGATCGGATAAAACAGGTCAAATAATATATAAAATTAAACACAGGGGGTGCATCTCACTTTTGCGAATGTGTCAAAAAAGAGTTAAAATGAAAAAGCTAGTAAAATCGTCAAATAAAGATGAGGTAAATAAAATGACACCCTCAGACCAACAACAACTAAAAGCCCACTTAAAAGCGGTAGCAAAAATTCTTTACAGAAATACAGAGCCAACCGAGTTAAAAAGTTTTGAAAGTATAGAAAAATCAGTCCGTCAGAAAATGTTATCAGAAGTTGGTCCAGAAATAGGTAACTTTTTTTTTCAGCAGTATCAGGAATTCAAACAGGAAAACCCCGAAAAATAAAATCAATAATCGGCTCGCTCGACATTACAGATAATCAGGCAAAATATTTTGGCTTAAAAGCTTACAGTCAATTGAGTCCACTGATGGAAAATTGCTGTCTTTTAATCACTGCTAACGAATCTTATCAAAGCGCCGAAAAAGATTTGGAAAAATTTACGGGGATCAAAATTTCTCACAGTACATTACAAAGATTAGTCAAGCGACAAGAATTTGAATTGCCTACATCTAAACAAGGAGTCAAAGAAATTACATTGGATGGCGGGAAAGTTAGACTACGCAACGCAACCAAGGGCGAGAGCTGTTACTGGAAAGACTATAAAGCCGTGTGTTTAGATAATATTTATGCGGGAGCGTTTTTCAAAATAATCAAGATTTAATTGATTGGACTAATAGCCAAAATTACTACATCCTATGTATTGCCTCGGAGATGGCCATGCCGGAATTTGGAACATATTTAAAGAAATTGGAGACAATGAACAAAGACAAGAAATTTTAGATTGGTATCATCTCAAAGAAAATCTCTACAAGGTAGGGGGTTCAATAAAACGATTGAAATTAGCCGAAAATATGTTATGGCAAGGCAAAGTTGATGAAGTTAGAAATTTATTTAAAGACTTTAAAAGTCAAGCATTTAAAACGTTTTGCAATTATTTAGAGACCCATCGCTGCCGAATAGTGAATTACCAATACTACAAAGAAGAGTCCATAAGTTCGATTGGTTCGGGAACAGTTGAATCAACAATTAAACGCATTGGATTAAGGGTGAAAATATCGGGAGCGCAATGGAATATTGAGAACGTTTCCTCAATCCTGGCTCTTCGCTGTGCTTATCTCAACGGTCAACTTTCAATTTGATGTATGTGCCAAAGTGAGATGCACCCAACACAGGCTGCTATCAAATTATTTAATATAGCAACTAAAAATTCCCGATATTCTGATGTTTATTGTCTAATTTTAGGGTGTTGGTACAGGGAGTTGTGGCATTTGCGTAAGTCCTACCCAATTTCTATGTCATGCCTGAAATCCCTAAACACCCAACGACTTTGCCGAAGCCTCAGCGGCATGGCTAAAAGAACGCGAAATTAGCAAAAGTCAGAAGTCAGAAATAAAATGTAATATTGAAGATGGATAGAGATGGATTTTTATGGTTGACTGGGAAATGCAGCTTTGCCAAAATTTAAGACTAGCAAAAAGGCTTAACGGAAAAAAGTTAAAAGCTATAAAGCTGAACATCAGGGTGGCGACAGCAAAATCCCCAAAATAATAGATAAAAGTGATGGCGACAAACATCCGACACCAGCAGGAAAACGGCTACCACTCAGAACCAACTCAGCCTTCCCTAAGAGAAAATCTCCCGAGGCGATCGCTCATGCGCCTGCCCCGAAGCCTGAGTGCCGTGGAAACATCGGGCTTTGGTCTCACCGGTCACGCCAATTGGTTTACCATCGCCACAGCGATCCAAGCAGCGATTGGACCTAGCGCCATCTTCGTCTGGTTGCCCGGTATCCTGATGGGCATAATGCTCAATCTACAGGTAAAACGCATCGGTGAGTATTTCCCAGACATGGCTGGGGGAACGCCCAACTATACCGCCCGAATGCTGAAAAATTATCCGGGTCTGGGAAGTTATGCAGCGATCGGCTACTTTTTAAGCTGGGTAGCAACACTGCCAATTTCTGCGATCGTGCTGACGCAGCTCATCAAAGTCAACCTCAATAGTTTAGGTTTTAGCTGTCCTGAAACTTTACTAAATATTACCTTCACGCTCTTACCCTTCATTTTGACATTCAGCGGCACCCGCGCCTTAAGTATTCTCCACGCCTTTTTCGTGTTGCCGACAGTCGGCGTACTATCCGTTTTTTCCATCCAGGGTCTATTCTGGTTAGCTTTTTCGTCAAACAGTCCCGGCTTTTTCCCCACCATTTGGCCGGAATTCACCTTTATTGACTGGGCTAAATGGTTTTACTTTGCTACCTACATCTTCTACTGCTGTGACTCCGCCGCCAGTTTCGTAGCCGATAGCCGCAACCCTACTAAAACCTTGCAGTTTCTCAAAATTTCCGCACTGGGGATGCTGCCTGTGATTTTAGGAGGTTCCTGGGTACTGATGCGCTTGGCTACCGCTCCCGATCTGAAAGATGACGTATTCTTGAATGTATTAGCTGCCTGTCAGGTATTATGGGGGCCCTGGGTTCCCACCCTTGTCACTTTTCTAGTAGTCGCAAGCTGTCTTCTGAGTTGCGCGACAATTGTTTCCAACTGCCCCCGGATGCTGTACCAACTTGCCGTAGATGGGCATATTTCGCCAACATTCGCAGTTGTATCCCGACGGGGTGTATTTGGATTTGGGCTGGTCTTTGTTTTGGTTCTGAGTTTAATCTGCCTAGCTTGGGGAAATGTGCCTCGGCTTGTGGCGATTACTAATGTTGGCTTAGTTCTCTGCCTGATGATGTTCCATCTCTCACTGTGGCTGCGGCGGGATCGGCCAGAAGTTCGCTGGCCTTGGTGGTCGCTGGGCTTTTTCGCAGTAGATGCGGTGGTTCTAGTCGTAGGAGGCTTAGCTTGGGGTTGGCAAAACTTTATCATTGGGTTGTTTTTTCCCCTTGGCGTTTTAGCAGTGGATGCAGGGATAAGTCGCATTGCCTTTGCCCCTTTCCATCCCTCGTGGTGGATTCGGCTTTACCGCAACAGAAGCAAGAGCAAAATGCCAGATTTTGTGGCGTTTCAGGTTGTAATTTTGATCTTGCTGATTGTGAGCGCCGTCGCTGTAGGCTGGATGTTTGGCTTCAAATTATATGCTAACTCTACTGTTGGCTTGAATTTATTCGTAGTGCTACTGGTGACAGTTGCTTTTATTGGGGTGGCAGTTGCCTGTTGGACGAGCTTACCCCAAGTCGTCTCAATGGACGAGGCACGAGAGGGCGCAGAACAGCTATTTACTATTGCCCTGGATGCTATTGTAGTGCTGGATGAAAATGGTGTAATTCGTCAGACTAATCCCGCTGCTGAAAGCGTCTTCGGAATAGGGGCTCGTGGGCTAATTGGGTCTCACCTAAACAAATTACTACCCGGATTAGGGGTTCAGCCAGAGCAGTGGCTCAGTCGCAGCGAACAAACTTTCAATTTGTCCGATGGTAGGTCGCGCATTCTGGAAGTTGCCATCTCCGATCGATTCTCTCAAGACGCTTCCCTTTCCAATCAGGATCTTCAACAATATGTTGCGATCGTCCGCGATATCACCGATCGCAAGCAAGCCCAGGAAGCCCTGCAAAAAGCTAATGAAGAACTAGAAATCAAAGTCGAGGAGCGTACATCTGAGCTCACCCATAGTGTGGAGCAACTGCAGAATGAAATTGAAGAGCGCCAGCGGATCGAAGAAAATCTCAGAGCGATGCAAAATCAGATTATCGTCCAAGAAAAACTCGCTTCCCTGGGCAGTTTAACAGCAGGAATTGCCCACGAAATCAGAAATCCCTTAAACTTTGTCAACAATTTTTCCGAAGTTTCTGCTGAATTAACCGAAGAAATTTTGCAAGAAATTGAAAATCAAACAGAACGCTTAGCTCCCGATAGCAGGGAGTATATTACTGAGCTATTAACCGATCTAAAAGCCAATCTCCAAAAAATTAATCAACACGGTCAAAGAGCCGACAGAATCGTCGGCAATATGCTTTTGCATTCTCGCGGACAAAGGGGTCATTGGGAAGCCACAAATATCAATAGTTTATTGGAAGAATATGTCAATCTAGCCTATCACGGGATGCGAGCAAAGGAGGCTGCTTTCAACATGATTATAGCAAGCGATTACGATAATAATATTGGCCAAGTAGAAGTCGTGCCACAAGACATCTCCAGGGTTTTTCTGAACATTATTAACAATGCTTGCTATGCAGCCCATAAAAAGAAACAAGAAATCGGAGAAAAATTTTCACCCCAGCTTGATGTCAGAACTCGCAATCTGGAATCGGCGATTGAAATTCGCATTCGCGATAACGGCCAAGGTATAGAACCAGAGATTTTTGATAAGATTTTCAATCCTTTTTTTACTACAAAGCCTGCGGGGGAAGGTACTGGTCTAGGTCTATCTATGAGTCACGATATTATCATCCAGCAGCATCGCGGAGACATTAAAGTGGAAACAGAAGTAGGAAGTTACACAGAGTTTATTATCACGTTGCCGAAAAAAACAGCCTAATTTAAGGAGTAAAAAAAATGAAAGTAATGGTTGTAGACGATGAGGAAGATGTTCAGTCTTTGTTCAAGCAAAAATTTAGAAAAGAAATCAAAGCAGGGAAAATAGAATTTCATTTTGCACTGTCGGCAAAGGCTGCATTGGACTACTTAGAAAGCCATAAAAACCAGTCCATTGTCTTGATTTTATCGGATATTAATATGCCAGGGATGAATGGGTTAGAACTGCTCAGAATTACCAAAGAAAAATTTCCCGATCTAAAAATTTTTATGATTACCGCTTATGCAGATGAAACAAATTACCAAACCGCAATGGCTTATGGCTCGGATGACTATATTACCAAGCCCGTTAATTTTGACGAATTAAAAGAAAAAATATTCACAATCTGAAGGAGCCACAATTAGCTGAGTAATAAAAATTAAATAACTTGCACTCACCAACATAAGTAAGATAGAAATATGCCAATTAAAATCCTATTTGTGGATGACGAGCTTGATTTAGAATTCCTGATTTGCCAAAAATTTAAAAAAAATATCCGTACAGAAGGATGGCAGTTGTTTTTTGCCCATAATGGCGTAGAGGCGCTGGAACAATTGAAAGAACACCCGGATATAGATATGGTAGTGACCGACCTTAATATGCCTGAAATGGATGGCCTGACTTTACTATCTAGACTTAATCAAATAGACCTACCCCTGAAAACAATAGTTATATCAGCCTATGGCGACATGAAAAATATCAGAAATGCGATGAACTTAGGTGCCTTTGACTTTTTAACCAAGCCGATAGATTTTCAGGATTTAGAAATTACCATCAAAAAAACGCTGCGCGATGTGCAACAGCTAAAAGAAAACCAGTATTTGCGGCAATCAGAAGCTTGGGCTAGAGAACAAGCTCAGGATTTACAACAAATTCTGCAAGAGCTAAAAAAGACCCAAGCTCAACTAATTCAGACTGCAAAAATGTCTTCTTTGGGTCAACTGGTTGCGGGGATTGCCCATGAAATTAACAACCCCGCCAACTTTATCTACGGCAATATTAGCCACGTCAGGGATTATATCCAAAAGCTACTGAACCTGCTACATCTCTATCAGCAGCAGTACACTCCTCCCAGTGTTGAGATTCAAACTGAAATCGAAGCCATAGATTTAGACTTTATGATAGCAGATTTATCCCAAATTCTGGCTTCGATGAAATGTGGTGTTGACCGCATTCACAAGATTGTTTTGTCTTTACGCAACTTTTCTAGGCTGGATGAAGCTAACATAAAGTCTGTTGATATTCACGAAGGGATCAAAAGCAGCCTCCTGATGTTGGATAATCGACTTCAACCAACGAGAGCGCGTCCAGAAATTCAAGTGTTTGAGGAGTACAGCAATCTGCCTTTAGTGGAATGCTATGCTGGAGAACTCAACCAGGTGTTTATTAACATTTTTTATAATGCGATTGATGCTTTAAATGAGTACAATAAACAACAGTCACTAGATGACATCTTCGCTCCCCAACTAGCCATTACTATTCGCACTGTTCTGCTAGAGGAAAACTCCCGTGTCGTCATTCAAATTCGGGACAATGGGCGGGGAATGACCGCAGACGTGAAAGACCGCATTTATGAACCTTTTTTTACTACTAAGCCTGTAGGTCAGGGTACTGGTTTGGGTCTCTATATCAGCTACCAAATTATAGTGGAGAAGCATGGGGGCGCATTGAAGTGTGTTTCAGAGGTGGGGGAGGGAGCGGAGTTCTGGATTGAAATTCCAATCAGACAAACTAAGGCTTAACTTGAGTTGAGCTAATAAATCGGCCTCTACCCAACGAGAGAGCCTATTACAGCCGTCCGGTTTGCAATTGTATAAATCAGCCTTTTCATTACTCATGCCATAATCTATAATAAAACTTAAAGTATATAAATATTATTCTGGTAAGTTAATTAATCAAAGGAGAAAAAATGTCGGAAACAACCGAAAGGGTTCGCAATATACCAGCAAAAATACTTTTTGTAGATGACGAGCCAGATTTAGAATGTTTAATTTCCCAGAAATTTAGAAAAAAGATCCGCACAGGAGAATACCAAGTTTTTTTTGCACATAATGGCGTAGAAGCGCTTTCAAAGTTGCTAGAACAGCCGGATATAGATATTGTACTGACAGATATTAATATGCCAGTCATGGATGGCATGGCTTTGCTAGCGAAACTTAACGAGCTAGTTACTATGGTCAAAACAGTAGTTATATCTGCTTATGGCGACTTGGGAAATATTAGAAAGGCGATGAACGGTGGGGCCTTTGATTTTTTGACTAAGCCTATAGATTTTCAGGATTTAGAAATTACTATTAACAAAACATTGCAGCACGTGCAAGAACTAAAAGAAAACGAACGCTCGCGCCAAGAAAGAGAGGAGAAATTGCGACAATCAGAAGTGCGAGAGCGAGAAAAAGCTATCCAACTAGAACTCGCAATGCAAAATTTACAGCGCACCCAAGCTCAGCTTATTCAGACTGAGAAAATGTCTAGCTTAGGACAGTTAGTTGCTGGTGTTGCCCACGAAATTAATAATCCTGTTAATTTTATTTATGGCAATTTAACTTATGTCAATGAGTACAGTCAGAAGCTATTGGATTTAATCAACCTTTACGAACAGTACGATGCCAACAATCACCCGGAAATCGAAGCTTTAATTAAAAACATAGAGCTAGATTTTATCAGAGAAGATCTGCCTAAAATGCTATCTTCGATGAAAGTAGGGGCTGAACGTATCCGTCAGATTGTGCTGACGTTGCGGAACTTCTCGCGCCTTGACGAAGCTGAGATGAAACCCGTTAACATTCACGATGGCATCGACAGCAGTATAGTCATTTTGCAGAGTCGGCTCAAGCCTAAGCCGGAGTGTCCACCTATTCAAATTATTCAAGAATACGGAGATTTGCCAAAAATAGAATGTTATGCCGGTCAGTTGAATCAGGTATTTATGAATTTGCTGAGCAATGCAATTGATTCCTTGAATCAGTATGATAAAAAACGCAGCCCGGAGCAAATTAAAAACGACCCTAGTACGATTACGATTCGTACTTCTATGCTGAATCACGATTGGGTAAGAATCAGTGTGAAAGACAATGGGCTGGGGATAACAAGCGAGGTAAGAACCCATCTATTTAGTCCTTTCTTCACAACTAAACCTGTGGGTCAAGGCACTGGGTTGGGATTATCTATTAGCTATCAGATTGTGGTGGAGAAGCACGGCGGAGATTTGAAGTGTTTATCACAGCCAACAGAGCGGGGTGCAGAATTTGTGATTGAGATTCCCATTAGGCAGAATAATCGGGGAGAGATGAAGGAAAATTAAGGGGAATAAAATTGGCTCAAAGAACGCGAAATCCGTACAAGTCAAGCTTATTCGTTGTGCGAATTGATGTGCGGAAATTTACACCTTTGGTAACGGTAGCCTCCGGCATGGCACTCAGCGGGAGTGAAAGTAAATACCAGATTTTATGTCGGTTGTTAACTTGTCAGTAACCCGGACTGGTTAAGGTGAGGGCGTGAGCAGGCCTTCACCTTAACCAGTTGCGTAAGTCTTGAACTAATAATTAATGACTAAGGACTAATGATTATCTTCCTCCGACTACAACATTTTTAATCCGCAGATGGGGGCCGCCGACACTTACGGGCAAACCGCTCTGGCCGCCTTTACCGCAACCGCCGTAGGCATAAACCGAGTCGTTTCCTATAGACTCAATATCCTTTAACGTCTGAAATACATTGCCGCTTAAAGTGACATCGCTGACCGGTTCGGCCAATTTTCCGTCGCGGATCATGAACCCTTGAGCAGCCGCAAAGGTAAACATTTCACCGTTGGTTTGTCCTCCCAACATCCGCACTGCATAAACTCCTTCGTCAATGTCGGCAACCATTTCGTCAAAAGAATGTTCGCCAGACTCGATCGCAGTATTAGTCATCCGCACCAAAGGCATAAAAGTAGCGCTCAGAGCCCGGGCATTTCCCGTCGGACTTTCGCCCATTTTGCCCGCAGTCTCGCGATTGTGCATCCGAGTCGTTAAAACTCCATTTTTAATTAAATGCTTGCACTGAGCCGGCACGCCTTCGTCGTCGTATTTCAAAGTTCCCGGCAATCCCGGCACTGTTGCGTCGTCAATTACATTTAATTGTTCGATCGCCACAGGCTTGCCCAAAGTCAACAATTCCTGCATTTTCGGGTTTTCGTAAATGCCGTCTGCTTCCGACAAATGCCCGAAAGCTTCGTGAATAAAAACCCCCGACAAATAAGGGTCTAAAATCACCGGATACTGACCGCCTTTCACCGATTTTGCCTCTAGTTGTCCTACAGCTCGAACGGCCGCACTCTTAACACGATCTTCAATATTTGTCAAGACATCGTAATCCGATCGCGAGTGAATCGACTCAAACCCTTGGCGGACGACACCGCCCTCGCCGCGGGCGATCGCTCCGAAACGCCCGGTCACGTCCAAGCGCTCTTGAGCGATGCAAGTGCCTTGAGAATTCACAAAATAAGTAACCCCGAATCTGTCGCTGTAACCGGCCATTGTCGTCTGAATTCGCGGGTCGTAATCTAACAGCAACTGGTTGTAAGATTCGAGCAATTTCCGCTTTTGTGCTAGAGTAATAGAGCGCGGGTCGCGGCCCAATTCCACCGCTACATAATCTTGAATCGGGGTGACATCTGCTAGTAGAGTTTTTTCGCTGCCAACCAAACGAGACTGCACTACAGCTTCTTCAATGCGGTCTTTTAACTCAGCTAAACCGTTAAAAGTTACAAAACTCCAGCCGCCTTTGTGACAGGCGCGGATGCCGCCGGCGAGACTAAAACTGCGGTTGACAGCATCTAACTGAGGGCCGCGAAAACTAATCGCAGTTGACTCGCTTTGTTCGAGGCGAACTTCCAGATAATCCACGCGATCGCGGTAAGGTGCGATCGCTTCCATCAACTGTTCTTGCATCAAATTGCCCCTATGAATGATTAGCCGTAGCGCTGAAAAAAATTATTCCTAACCCTATTTTAGCTAATAACTCCCGTATTTCGGGTGGGCGTGCCGCACCGCTGCGGTGCGGCACGCCCACCCTACCCGATAAATGGCGAGTCAGTCGATTTTAGATTTTAGATTTTAGATTTTAGATCGATCCGTCCTAAGCCTGCTTTCGGAATGAATCCGGGGGCTTATAACCGCATTACTTTCGGTCAGTCGATTTGAGATTTAAAACTTTGTCCGCAGAATGGATGGTTAGAGGCAAGCCGATCGCCGACATTCGGCGCGCGTCCTAGAACACAACAAACTCGCGCCCGCTTGCAAAAAGCCCGGTATGCCGAAAATCTTGCATTTGCCTAGAGAAACCAAACTAAACTAAATCTATCTAAAGATCTAAAAAATATACCTTAACCGCCGACAGATGGAATACTTTAAGGTGAAAAAATTCCAAATTTCACCGTATTTAGCAGCAATTTCGGCATCAATAGCAATTTTGGTCGGAGTTAGCATTTTAGATCGATCGGAACAGCGGCGGTTTTTTGAGTACAACCGCGCTACCACCCTCGATCGGCTCAGCACAGTCCGTTCTAAGCTGGAAGGCTCTTTGAATGCCCGCCTGTATTTGATGCGGGGTTTGGGGGCTTACCTTTCCAACAACCCAAACATCACCGAAGCCGAGTTTGCAGCGACGGCGAGAATTCTGGTGGCACAGCAAGCCGGCATTCGCGCCATAACTTTAGTTAAAGGCACGACGGTGGCTTACATTTATCCGCGGGAGGGAAATGAAGGGGCGATCGGGGTTGACTTGACGGCGCTACCCGAACAGCGGCAAATGGTCAAAGAGGTCATCCAAACCAGAAAAACTTTACTTGCCGGGCCAGTGAAATTATTGGAGGGGGACGAGACGTTCATCAGCCGATCGCCGATTTTTCTCACACCCTCCGGCGCCGAGCCCGAAACAGGAGTTTATTGGGGCTTGACAGGCTTGATCCTCGACAAAAATTCCCTAATTGAGGAAGCAGGACTCAACGACTCCTCAGCGAAGCTGCAATACGCTTTGCGGGGCAAAGACGGGAAGGGAACATCCGGCTCTGTGTTTTTCGGTGACGGGTCAATTTTCGATCGCAATCCCGTGCTGCTGGAAGTGACTTTGCCCAACGGTTCCTGGCAGTTGGCAGCAATTCCGGCGGGAGGATGGGCTGCGAATTCCCCGTTTCGGGGGTGGCTGCTTTTTGGAGGCGACTTGCTGGCACTTTTGACTGGGGTCGCAGTTTTTAGCTGGGTGTACGGCCGTGCGAAACTGCGATCGAGCGAAGTTAAGTACCGGCAATTAGTTGAGAATGCTAACAGCATGATTGTGCAGTTAGACAGTGAAGGCAAGATTACTTTTTTTAACGAGTTTGCTGAAACTTTTTTCGGTTATGCAGAAGCAGAAATCATCGGCAAAAGTGCGATCGGCACAATTATACCGAAAACAGATTTCTCCGAAAGTGACCTCGCGGCAATAATTCGAGACTGTTTGGCACAGCCGGAAAAATACTTCCAACACGAAAAGGAAAACATCCGCAGCAATGGAGAAAGGGTGTGGATAGCGTGGACAAATAAACCTTTACTAGATGCGAATGGAAATTTGGCAGGACTGCTTTGTATCGGGACGGATATTAGCGATCGCAAACAAGCTGAAATCGCCCTCCAAGCTTCGGAATCGGAACTTCGAGCTTTGTTCGCTGCCATGAACGACGTAATTTTGGTGATTGATATTGAGGGACGCTACCTGAAAATTGCCCCGACAAATCCCGGACTTTTATACAAACCGTCGGCAGAACTTGTCGGCAAAAAAGTCAGCGAATTATTCGAGCCAGAAATTGCAGATTTTTGTCAGGAGCAAATTCGCACCGCCCTTGCTACAAATCAAACCTGTACTTTTGAATATAACCTGGAACTTGCCAGCCTACACAAGTGGTTTGCCGCGACCATTTCGCCAATGAAAGAAAACGCGGTTCTGTGGGTGGCCCGCGACATTACGGAGCGCAAGCAAGCTGAAAATTGGTTGACAGGTCAAAAACAAATTTTAGAAATGATTGCTAAGGGCGCAACTCTTGGCGCTACTTTAAATACTTTAGTTGAAATTATCGAACAGCAATCTAGAGATGTCATGGGTTCGATATTGCTTCTCGCTCCAGACGGCGAACATTTACTGCATGGAGCCGCGCCCAGTTTGCCCGAGAGTTACAATGCTGCTATTCATGGCAGAGCCATCGGCCCGGATGCAGGCTCCTGCGGGACTGCTGCCTTTACCCGCCAACAGGTGATCGTTACAGATATTGCCAGCGATCCTTTGTGGGAAAATTATCGCGATTTAGCATTGAGTTTTGGACTGAGATCTTGCTTGTCTACTCCTATTTTCTCATCTCAGGGTCAAGTTTTGGGAACTTTTGGAATGTATTATTCCCAACCGCGGTACCCCAAAAAAATCGACCTGCAATTGATAGAAGCCGCGATGAATTTAGCAGGAATTGCGATCGAACGCAAACAGGCAGAAGAAAGTCTCAAACAGCTCAATCAAGAACTAGAAAGTAGAGTCAAACAGAGAACTGCTCAATTGATGCAAACTGAAGAACGCTGGCAGTTAGCACTCAAAGGGAACAATGACGGAATTTGGGACTGGAACTTGCAAACAGGGGAACTATTTCTGTCCGATAGATTTAAGGAAATCACCGGATACGACGAACACAGCCCCGTTGTCGATTACTTTGACGAATTGAACAAGAGCACGCATCCCGACGATTTAGCCTTAGTAATGCAAGCTCTCCAAAACCATTTAAACAAGAAAACGCCGCATTACATCATCGAATACCGCTGCTGGTGCTATAACAGCGTCTACAAATGGATATTGAGCCGGGGACAAGCTTTGTGGGACGCATCTGGAAAAGCAGTCCGAATGGTTGGTTCAATTACTGACATTACGGAGCGCAAACAAGCAGAGGAAGCACTGCGGGAAAGCGAGGCAAAATTTCAAAAGCTGTCGGCTAATTTGCCGGGAATAATTTATCAATTTTTGTTGCGTTCAGATGGATATTCCAGTTTTCCTTATATCAGTGCTGCTTGCCGAGAACTATTTGAGTTAGAACCAGAAGATGTTCTGCAAAATGCGGCTCTGATCGGAAATTTGATTCATCCCGACGATCTCCAAAATCATGACGAATCTGTTGCTATTTCTGCCCAGGCTTTGCAACCTTGGCAGTGGGAAGGACGGTTCGTGCTACCTTCAGGCAAGATTCGCTGGTTTCAGATCAATTCGCGTCCTGAAGCTAAGGAAAACGGCGATATTCTTTGGGACGGCATCGCCGTTGATGTTACGGATCGCAAAGAATCTGAATTAGCTTTGCAAGAAAGCCAGCAGTTCATTAAAAAAGTAGCCGAGGCTACTCCCGGTATTTTGTATCTCTACGACTTGGAAGAACAGCGGAATATCTACACTAATAATTCACTGCTTATGATTTTGGGCTATACGTTTGACGACCTTACAGCGATGGATTCGCCACTCATGCCTCAGTTAGTACACCCGGACGATTTGCCGAAAATTCTCAAATATCACGCCAGCTTTGTAGGAATTGAAGATGGCGAAACTAGAGAAATTGAGTACCGGGTACGGGCAGCAGACGGTCAAATTTTATGGCTGCAAAGTCGGGATACTATTTTTAGTAGGAATGCGGACGGTCAGGCTAAGATAATAATTGGAGTTTCCCAGGATATTACGACTCGCAAGCAAGCAGAGGAAGCACTGCGGCAAAGCGAGGTACGAGAAAGAGAAAAAGCTCGAGATTTAGAGTCAGCGCTGCTGGAATTGCGCTCTACTCAAACTCAGCTCATTCAAACAGAAAAAATGTCTTCTTTGGGGCAATTAGTGGCTGGCATAGCTCACGAAATTAATAATCCAGTTAACTTCATTCACGCTAACATTGATTATCTCAACCAGTATACAAAACAGTTGCTGGATCTGGTGAGTCTTTACGAACATGAGTATCCCGAACCTAGTTCAAAAATTGTGGATCGCATTCAAGAGATAGATTTGGATTTCATGGCTGAGGATTTAAGAAAACTTGTGGGTTCAATGCAGGTAGGAACCGAGCGCATCCGGCAAATTGTGTTGTCCCTCAGAAATTTCTCGCGGCTGGACGAATCCGCAATGAAGCCGGTCGATATTCACGCGGGAATTGAAAGCACTTTGTTAATTTTGCAGCACCGCTTGAAGAGTCGGGACAGCCGCCCGGAAATTGCAATAATTAAGGAGTTTGGAAAACTGCCACTGGTGGAGTGCTATGCGAGCCAACTGAATCAGGTGTTTATGAATATTCTTGCTAATGCAATTGATGCTATTGAAGAACGATATCACAAGTTATCGCTTCCACAATCAGAGACAAATAGTGGACGGATTGCTATTTCCACGGGTGTAACCCTCCAGAACACTGTTAGGGTAGAAATTTCGGACAACGGTACGGGCATTTCCGAGGGGATAGTCGATCGAATTTTTAACCCGTTTTTTACTACAAAAGCTGTGGGGAAAGGTACGGGGTTGGGAATGTCTATCGCGCACTCGATTGTGGTGGAAAAGCACAAGGGGAAGATAGAGTGTATTTCTTCCATAGGATGCGGAACGACTTTTAAGATTGAGATTCCGATCGACAAAGTGTATAAATAGTAGGGGCGTCAGTCGATTTTAGATTTTAGATTTTAGATTTTAGATTGACTCCGCAGTGGTAGGGTGGGTCAGTCGATTTGAGATTTTAGATTTGAGATTTTAGATTGACTCCACAGTGGTAGGGTGCATCAGCATTTCTTGATTTTCAGGCGCAGCGCCGGGAGCCAGAGGCTGACTCACCCTACAAGTTAAGGACTAAAATAGACGGAAGCTGCGAATGAAGCGGTGCTGCATCAAACCTTTAATTGTATAAAAATTGACATGATGGGATTAATCCTGGAAGCGCTGCAAGCAATGGGACACAATGTCCGCTGGATGTCTTGGAATTTGTTTTTGGCTTTAGTACCGCTGGGGCTGAGTTTTTGGCTGTTCCGCAAACCTCGATCGCGCTGGCTGCTGTGGGGTACGGGCATTCTCCTGGGCGCTACTTTTTTGCCCAGTACGCGCCATTTTTTAGGCTATCTGAAGCATATTGTGCAAGATGTGGGCAAAACTTACGTTTTGGGGGCGATCGCGATTACACTGGCACTGATGGCTTTAGACATCTGGGTACTGCGGCAGCGCGGAGTTCGCTCTCTCCGCTGGTGGGGCGGTTTTTTCTGGTTGATCGCATTTTTACCCAATGCGCCCTACGTTTTAACTGATATCATTCACCTGATCGAACAGATTAAAGAGGGGAACTCGGTGTGGACTGTGACTTTAGCTTTGATCCCGCAGTATCTGGCGTTTATGCTGGTCGGCTTTGGGGCTTACGTGCTGTCGGTGATGAATTTGGGTTACTATTTGAAGCAACAGGGTTTGAGTAAATTTATCCTGGCAACGGAGATAACTATACACGCACTTTCGGCGCTTGGCATTTATTTAGGGCGATTTATCCGCTTCAACAGTTGGGACATTCTTACTAACCCCGATGCGCTGGTTAACACCGTAATGAACGATTTGATTGGCAAGCGTCCGGTTTTAGTAATGGCTGTAACTTTTGTAGTAATTGCTGTTTTGTATTGGGTAATGAAACAAGTAATTTTAGGAATTAGCCAGCGATTTTACAGCAGTAAATTGCAGTCGGAGTTGTCCGGCGAAAGCGCGACTTCTTCTGATGCCATCGATTTGAGATTTTAGATTTGAGATTCAAGAATTGACTCCACAGATGAATCTAAGAACTTGAAGTAACCTCCAAACTTTTTTTGTCTCCACCGCTTAAGTCGGAAAACACGTTTCCGTCTGTGGGTGAGATTAATTTTTTCGCGAAACTCCCAAATAAATTACTGCCGCATTTTGTCACAAGACTTGATATGTTAGAAGAGTCTAAGTAGTTTTGTAAACAGCAAAGATGAATCGATTTGACCGTCAGTTGTGGGAGAGGTTTATTGCGATCGCTCAACCTTACTTTTATCCTTTAGAGCCTGGGGGCGGCAGAATCTTTTTAGGATTAGTGGCGCTGTTGTTGATATTTCTGTTCGCTGCGATGTTTGTGTTCGTCAGCGCTGTATGTTTGGGTGCTCAAGTCTTTTTTCCAGAGGCTTTTAACGCGGTTGCGGCTGGCTTAGCTACTTTGATCAAAGGAATTATCTACTCACCGACAATTGCGATCGTTGGTTTAATGCTAATCCTCCCGATGGCTGCTTTTGTCTTTTTCAGAAGCAAGTTGATACCGCGCTGCAAGCAGTGGATAATGTTAGCTCTGCTGCTATTTTTGTCGCTGTCAGTTAGCGGGATTAACGTAGTAATTAGCTACATTGGTAACTTTTTCACGACGGCACTTGCTGAAAAAGATCAGACTACTTTTTGGCGGTTTATGTGGGTCTATGCTGGAGTTTTTATCATCGGTACTCCGATAGTGGTGATTTACCGCTATACCCAAGATAAACTGGGACTGTATTGGCGAGAGTGGATGACTGATAGTTTCCTGGATAGATATTTTGAAAACCGCGCTCATTACGAAATAAATTCTCAAAAGGAAATCGACAATCCCGACCAGCGAATTGCTGAAGATATCAAATCTTTCACTAGCACGAGTTTGGATTTTTTGCTGCTGATTTTGGGAGCGATTATTGATGTTATTTCTTTTACAGGTATTTTGTGGTCTATTTCTAAAGGTCTTTCGATAGGACTAATCTTTTATGCTGTCTTTGGGACGGCAGTAATGGTAATTATTGGCAAAAAATTGATAGTTTTGAACTTCAATCAGCTCCGCAAAGAAGCTGACTTTCGCTATGGCTTGGTTCACATTAGGGACAATTCAGAATCAATTGCTTTTTATCGGGGAGAAGCACAGGAATCTGTTCAAGTAAAAAACCGATTTTTAGCAGCAGTTCGGAACTTTAATTTGCTAATTGGCTGGCAGCGGAATCTGCAATATTTTACACTTAGCTATAAATATGCGACTTATATTATTCCATCTTTGTTTCTGGCTTCTATCTACTTTGGAGGTCAGATAAAATACGGCGATATTACTCAAGCTGAATTTGCTTTCCGTCAGGTTTTAGAAGCATTTTCTTTGGTCGTATATAATATTGAAAGCTTGAGTGCTTTTGCAGCGGGAATTAATCGTCTCGCCACGTTTAATGAGTCTTTAATAAATGAAAAAAATGCTGTTCAAATCGACGAATTCAGAACAATCGATACAGTTATAAATTCGCAGTTGACGCTGGAACACGTTACGTTAGATACTCCGAAGTATCAAAACACTTTGATTAGGGATTTGTCGGTAGCTGTGTCGCCAGGAGAAGGACTGTTAATTGTCGGGCAAAGCGGTACTGGGAAAAGTTCTTTGCTGCGGGCAATTGCGGGTTTGTGGGAATCGGGAACGGGGCGTTTGGCGCGGCCGAAATTGGAGGAAATGCTGTTTTTGCCGCAGCGTCCTTATATGATTTTGGGTAGTTTGCGATCGCAACTTTTGTATCCCAATACTAGCAGCGAGGTTGATGAGGAAAAATTGCGCCGCGTTTTGGCATCAGTAAATTTAGCAGATTTGCCGGACAGATTGGGCGGTTTTGATGCGGATTTAGATTGGGCTGAGATTTTGTCGCTGGGAGAACAGCAACGTTTAGCTTTTGCTAGATTGTTGTTGACGGAACCGAAATACGCTATTTTGGATGAGGCGACAAGTGCTTTGGATTTGAAGAACGAGCAACATTTATACGAGCAGTTGCAAGCCACTAAAACTACGTTTGTGAGTGTCGGCCACCGATTGAGTTTAGTAAAATATCACCAGCAGGTTTTGGAACTTTTGGGCGATGGGAGTTGGCGGCTGCTTTCTGCCCGAGAATACCGCGCTAGTGCGACAATTTTTGGCTGATACAGCGCTGCTTTCAAAAATTGTAAATTTAGCGGGTTTTTGGTTCGCGGTGGGTGGTGGTGCGGTTGGAGATTTAGGGTTTGGTGCTATAAATTAAGCGCCGCGCCTCCACTCTACAATAGGTTTTACGGGTAGGGAAATAGCAACAGTTAATGCCGCTCGACTCCCCGTTCCTCATACCATCTTAGATTAAAGAATTAAAGAATTGAAGAATTGAAGAATTGAAGAATTGAAGAATTGGAAATGGCTGATTGTGCATGAGTTTGGAGCTTGCCTACAGTTGCATTTTTTTTACTTGTATCGCAATCGATAATAGGGTATAAATATCTAAAAATGCCCAAACAACAACAAAAAGCAAGCTGAACGTTTTTAGCTTCGATTCAATTGCTCGCCTGCGAGAACTCACACAATATAATAGAAGATAGATTTTTAGTAGAGGCGAGATTCCTACCTTGACTACTCCGATTCCTCAAAACTTTGTGCAAACGATCGCCAAACAGCGCGGTGTCACAGATGCCGAGTTAGAAACTGTGTTTATGGCTCTCGACGGTCAATCTACAGCGACGATCGCCACAAAGCTTGGCATTAGCGACATCGCCGTTCGCAAAAGACTAGGCGAAGTTTACAAAAAGTTTCAGATCGGGGGGAACGGCCCTGGAAAGCTTTCGGAATTGAGGCATCAGTTGCTGTTTTCATACCACACCGATCGGGGAACGAGCGATTTTAGTCGAGGTAAAGGCTCTCTATTGAAGATGGGGATTGGACAGCGACAGGAAGATTGGGGCCAAGCACCGGATGTTTCGGTTTTTTACGGACGGACTGAAGAATTAACTACTTTAAAGCAGTGGATTGTATCAGATAATTGTCGCCTGGTAGCGCTGCTGGGTTTGGCTGGTAGCGGCAAAACAACTCTGTCGGTGCAGTTGGCAAAACAGGTACAGAATGAGTTTGATTTTGTGATTTGGCGATCGCTGCGATCGACACCCGCACCATCGGACTTCCTAGGAAGCTTAATTCAACTTTTTTCTAACCAACAAAAACCCGATGTGCCGTTAGGGGAACCCGCCCCTACGGGGGCTACGCCAACGAAGAGGATCGACCTCAACAGCAAAATTTCTCGCTTGGTCGAGTATCTGCGAAAACACCGCTGTCTGGTAATTTTAGACGATTTTGAAGCGGTTCTCAGACCTGCAGAATTAGCCGGACACTACCGGGAAGGCTATGAAGGATATCGAGATTTAATCGTGCGGCTGTGTGAGGTCAATCACAATAGCTGTTTACTGCTAGTTAGTTCGGAAGAGCCTACGGAACTGGCTTTGCTGGCGGGAGAAAAAGTGCGGTCTTTAAAACCTGCTATTTCCGAGGAAATAGCGCGGGAAATTTTCCAAGAAAAAGGTTTGTCGGCTCAAGAGCGAGAGTGGGAAATCTTGTTATCCCGGTACGGAGGCAATCTGTTAGCATTAAAGATTGTAGCGACAACAATTAACGAGTTTTTCGAGGGGAATGTTTTAAAGCTTTTGGAAGCAACGGCTTTATTTATTGAAGAACATATCAGCAATTTGCTCGCGCAGCAGTTCGAGCGAATGTCGAGTTCTGAACAAGAGATTGCCTACTGGATTGCTATTGCTCAAAGCCCGATTTCCCTGGCGACTTTACGAGAGGAGATGTTGGTCAATTCATCGCTTTCAGATTTGCTAAAAAATCTAGATTCTCTGGGTCGTCGCTCGCTGATTGACAAACTCAGTGAGGGCGGGGAAACTGTTTTTATGCTTCAGCCTTTGATCGTGCAATATGTGACGGACAGATTAGTCGATCGGATTCGAGCGGAGGTTTTGGAGACGGTTAAGACCCAAGGAATAGAAAGCATGGGGCTGTTGAAAACTCACAAATTGAGCATCAACATTGCTAAACGGAAAGGGGATAAAGGCGAACCAAGTAGCTCTATTTTAGCATTAGTAAAAAATCGGTTGCAAGTTTTGTTTGCGAAGACGACAGGCTTTGAAGAACCGCTAAATATCTTGAAGAAAGTGGCCTCTGAACTCGATGATAAATCGATTCTTGAGGTGGGATATGCTAGGGAGAATCTGGCGCAGATTATTTCAGAAATTCAGCGCTAAGAAAAAGGCGATCGCCCTTTGACAAAAGCGATCGCCCAATTTTCAACACAAACAGAGTTCGATAAAATTATTTGACAATGCCAAAAACCGATGCAGATTCAGACCCTGTAATTTTGTCCAAAGCCGGCGCTTTTTGAGCTTGGGCAATTTTGGGAACCAAAAGTTGATTCGCATAAATCCGAGGATTTTGTTGAGCAATTTGGATGTAAGATTGGCGGACTTCTGCGTTGACTGCGACAGTCTTGGCGTCGTAGACTTGCATCGCCATCTTGGGATAAAAACCAATGCCGACAATCGGTATCAAAAAGCAAAATGCGATCGCCACTTCCCGAGGTTTAGCATCAATAAACGGTGCATCACCAGGCAAAACGCAACTATTACCGAAACAAACCGCTTCATCCAGATTGTTTCTCTGATTCTGCAAATTGAGATCCTCAAGGTCGCAAGCAGCCAGTCTCCCACAGTTGTAAAATAACTGTCGCAGCATCGAGAGCAAATAAATCGGCGTCAAAATCAGTCCTACTGCCGCCAGGAACACTGTCACCGCCCGGAAAGAACCGCTGTACATATCGCTAGTTGCGACGCCCACAAACACGGACAATTCGCTAGCAAAACCGCTCATTCCGGGGAGTGCCAAAGAAGCCATCGCGCCTGCGGTAAACAAAGCAAACACTTTCGGCATGACTTTTCCAATCTCGCCCATCTCGTCCATGATCATTGTATGGGTGCGATCGTAAGTAACGCCAGCCAGGAAAAACAATACTGAGGCGATTAAACCGTGGGAAATCATTTGCAACAGCGCCCCGTTGATTCCCAAATCCGTGAAGGAAGCAATACCCAACAACACGAATCCCATGTGAGAAATCGACGAATTCGCTAGGCGGCGCTTCATGTTCGATTGGCCGAAGGAATTCAGCGCGCCGTAGATAATATTGACTACGCCGAGCACCGCCATAATCGGTGCAAAGTAAACGTGTGCTTGGGGAAGAAGTTCCAAATTCAGCCGAATCAGTCCGTATCCGCCCATTTTCAGCAATACGCCGGCCAGAATCATCGACACGGGAGAAGATGCTTCGCCGTGGGCATCAGGCAGCCAAGTGTGGAAGGGGAAAATCGCCAGTTTCACACCGAAGGCAATCAGCAATCCCGCATAAAGCAGTAATTCTAAACCCAGTGGGTAGTCCTTCAAGCCTAGTTCTACCATGTCGAAGGTGGGGGTGCCTCCGCCGTAGAATGCCATTGCTAAGGCAGCTATCAAAATAAAGATGGAAGCGCCTGCGGTGTAAATCAAGAATTTGGTAGCTGCGTAGCGGCGGTTTTGTCCGCCCCAAATCGAGATTAGCAGGTACACCGGAATTAGTTCTAGTTCCCAGACAATGAACAGCAGCATGATGTCTTGGGCGACGAAAACTCCTATTTGTGCGGAGTACATCACCAGCATCAGGAAGTAGAAGAGTCGTGGCTTGCGATCGACTTCCCAGGCTGCAAAGATTGATAGCGTCGTCACCAATCCCGCCAACAGTACCAGCGGAACTGACAGTCCGTCAACGGAAACAGACCAGTTGAAGCCTAAAGAAGGTATCCAGGAATATTGTTCTACGATTTGGAAACTAGAGATACTCGGATCGTAATGAGTCCAAAACACCCAGCACATTAATACAAAATCTGCAATACCTACGCCTAGGGCATACCAGCGGACGGTTTTGCCGTCTGTATCCGGCAGAAAAGGGATGGCGAGGGAAGCTAGGAGGGGTAGGATGACAATTGCGGTCAGCCAAGGAAATTGATCCGCTATCATAGTGAGAATAAATACTTAGTTGGAAGTTACCAAAATTATAATACTAAATTTAATTAAAACTTAAGATTTATTCATAAATATTTTTTATATCGAGATAAAGGCGTAAAAGCATATCACGAATTGTTACACACGTCAATTAATTTTCGATTTTTGATTTTTGATTGTCGATTCAGGACTTACGAACAACTAAATATAGAGTTTTGTAGGCGCAATCTACCTGTGGTTGCGCCTGTTCTGGTAGATGGTTGGGTAAGTCCTGTGTCTTAATGGCGATCGTAAATTAGCTTTCAATCAGCGTTCAATCTGGCTCAACTCCCAATTCGCGCAACTTAGCCGCCAATCGTTGTGCCCTTTGGCTTTCCTGGTCAGCCCTTTGCCTTTCCTGGTCAGCCCTTTGCCTTTCTTGCTCAGCCCTTTGCCTTTCTTGCTCAGCCCTTTGCCTTTCCTGGTCAGCTTGTTCTGAACTCCACAGCAACAAATTACCTAAATTATCCCACCAGCGCAGCCAGTTCATGGTTTGTCCCAACCTTTCCCCCGACCAAATCCCCAGATATAGTTCCAGTTGTGGAATCAACACCCGCCCCTGCTCATTGGCTGAATGTAAAACATACCGCCCATCTTGCAAATAGCGCACTTCTAAAATACCTTCGTAGGGGTCATAAGTGACATAAGTAGGTACTTGAATAATCTGTTCGTAAAAGTGGAGTTTGCCATAGGGCGGAGTTGCTCTGACCGATAGTTCTCCTCCCTCTGCTTCCGAGAGAAACTCCATCACGATCGCCACATTAGCACCATCAGTATGAGGAGTATAACTACGGCGGATTACCCCCTCTGCTAGAGGATGCACTTGCGGCACATAAAACCAGTCTGGAGCTTTGACAACAATCTTTTTATTGACTGTGGCGACTAACCCCAAATTAGAGGCAATCAGCATTTCTGGCTGGATACATCCTGCGGCTCCCAGTGCATCGGTGAGAGCAGCGGCGAGAGAAGGTTGTTGAATATTTTCCACCGGATCGTCGGGTAATACGAAGTTAGCTGGTAGGGGTTCCCAGGTGACGGTTAGTTTGGGTTTGATAGACGGGGCTTCGAGTACCATTGTATTAACCCTCAACCAGAAATGCGTGTGTAAATTGATCTATGTTAACTCAAGTTGCTAGTTATTGTAAAAACAAAGAAGGTTAAAAACTGATACAAGTATTCAGAGCGTTCTAGATAAAGTCAAGAGCCGATCGCCAAAAGATGCAATTAAAGAGCGATCGACTAATTGCGAGATCCATTTTTCCGGTATACCAGATTCTCCGTAAAAAGCCCCCGCCAACTGTCCGTAAACCGCACCAGTCGTATCCGCGTCGTCGCCCAAATTCACAGCCAACAAACAGCCTTCAGCAAAAGAAGAACTGTTGTAAAACGCCCAAAGTACCGCCTCCAAAGACTTGACAACATAACCCGTACCCTTAATTTCAGGAGGTTGTCGCAATTTAAAAGAACCCGCCGCAATCTCATCAATCTCTGCCACCAGCGGATTTGCTCCCCAATAGCCAGAAATCGGACAATATCTTTCCGAAAGCAACACATCTTTAGCAACCCCATTCACAGCCCCCGCAATTAAAGCACCAAAATAGCGGCAAGCATCCACACAAGTAGCAGCACCGTGAGTAGTTCGAGAACTTTCTGCTGATTTTTCTATGACTTCCAAAGGATTATTCGCATAAAACAAAGGCACGGGAGCCAAGCGCATAATCGAACCATTTCCAGCAGCCCAAGCATCCGTAGAACCGCAGTAAGGTTTTCTTGTATCTTCAAACTGCCAAAGTGCTTGTTGAACCGTATTGCCAATATCAAAACATTCACCCGTACTGCTCAAATGTCCGTCTGTACTCCACCGCAGATATGTTTCTAATTGATGGACTGGATCGAAACCCTGTTTCTCAATCAAACTTTGGGCCAAACAAAGCGCCATCGAAGTATCATCAGTCCACTCGCCCGGTTGCAGTCGAAACGGGCCGCCGCCAACCATATCGTTAATAGGCGCAAAACTTCCGGGGCGACAGAACTCTAAAGTTGTTCCCAAAGCATCGCCAACTGCTAAACCGAGAAGACTGCCGCGATAACGTTCTATTTGCTGCATAACCTAATTGAAAATTAATAATTAGTAAGCACGTTGTTATTGAATAATCATAGCTTGTCAAAACTATTTCTTTCTTCTGCTCTCTATTCTCTTTCTCTGTGTCCTCTGCGCCCTCTGCGGTTAATAAAAAAAATCTTGTTCACAAACGAAGCTGAGCCAAAAGACCGATCGAGCTAATATTGAGGTTAACCTGTCCCTACCAGAGATCAAACTGTCCCATGACACCCGATGCCTCCGCCGCAGCCGCTGCTGCCGCCCCTCAATCAACACCCGAAGTCAGCTTAGAGTTGCAAGTCCGACTCAAGACAGAAGATGGACAGCTACTGTTGCTACTCCCCCCAGAAACCAACAGCGAACCCGCAACAGCCTCCGCCTCGACTTGGACTGAACTTTGGCAGCAGCTAAAAGTCAGGCTGAATGCAGGAGAACGCTTTTGGCAACCAAACGCAGAAGTACAATTGATGGGGAACGATCGACTTTTAGATATCCGCCAACTGCAAGAGATTGCCGAGGCCCTCTCCGAAGTGGAACTGCAACTCAAACGAGTCCACACCAGCCGCCGCCAAACCGCCGTTGCCGCAGCTACAGCAGGCTATTGTGTAGAACAGCAGCCTCCGGTTTCTTCCCTGAATAAAGCCGCCGCCGAAAAACCGCAATCGCTGGCGGAACCTTTATATTTGCAGATGACAGTGCGATCGGGCGTAGAAATTCGCCATCCCGGCACCGTCGTACTTTTGGGAGACGTAAATCCCGGCGGCTCAGTCATCGCCGGAGGCGATATCCTAGTTTGGGGCCGTTTGCGGGGAGTCGTGCACGCCGGTGCCGGTGGCAACACCAAAAGCGTGATTATGACCTTGCAGATGGAACCGATGGTGATTAGGATTGCTAAGTATGTTGCCAGAGGCCCAGAAACCTCACCCGCTCAGTTTTTCCCGGAAGTCGCCTATGTGACGCCTCAAGGGATTCGGATCGGTAGAGCCTCTGATTTTGACAAATCGCAGTTAGTCGGGGGTAATGAGTAATCGGTAATTGGGAATTGGTGATTGGGAATTGGTAATGGGTAATTTGTAATACGATTTCTCTTGAAGCCTGCACTTGATAATTTTTCCCTTGGCTAAATCAGCCACTAAAGGACGATTTAAAAATTAAGTGCAAATTCATAGATAATTAGTATTACAATGAGAGATTTGAGTGTTGAGTTAATTCACTGAATAACAGATTGCTGCAAAATCACCAAAGAATAATTGCTAATTATCAACCAACAATAAAACCAATTACTAATTACCCATTACCCATTACCAATTCCCCATCACCAATCACCAATTCCCAATAAATCTAAAATCGCTTATGGCTCGCATTATTGTTGTTACATCAGGGAAAGGCGGGGTAGGAAAAACCACCTCCACAGCCAATCTCGGCATGGCTTTAGCTAAGCGGGGACGCACCGTTGCTGTAATTGATGCCGATTTCGGTCTCAGAAATTTAGACTTGCTGCTGGGCTTAGAAAATCGCATTGTTTACACGGCATTAGAAGTTCTCGCTGGAGAGTGCCGGTTAGAGCAAGCTTTGGTGAAAGACAAGCGGCAGCCGCGCTTGGTGCTGTTGCCGGCTGCCCAAACTCGGATGAAAGATGCCATCAGCGCCGAGCAAATGAAGCAGCTTGTGGGTATGTTGACAGCAAAATACGACTATATTTTGATCGACTCTCCTGCTGGAATTGAACAAGGCTTTCAAAATGCGATCGCCCCGGCTCAAGAAGGTATCATTGTCACCACTCCAGAAATCGCTGCTGTCCGCGATGCCGATCGAGTCATCGGGCTGCTGGAAGCCAACAACGTCAAGAAAATCAACCTGATCGTCAACCGGATCAGACCCGCAATGGTGCTGGCAAATGATATGATGTCGGTGCAAGACGTGCGGGAAATCCTCGCCATTGCGCTGTTAGGCGTCGTTCCCGACGACGAGCGCGTCATCGTTTCCACCAACCGAGGCGAACCATTAGTATTGTCGGAAACTGCCTCTTTAGCTGGAACTGCCTTTGACAATATTGCCCGCCGCTTAGAAGGCGAAAAAGTTGAATTTCTCGATCTAAATCCCCGTCCCGAAAACTTCTTTACTCGCCTCCGCAAGTTCTTAAATACTAAAATTATGTGATGTGCTGATTGGCGATCGATCTTTAACAGCAGCGACCGCATCACAAAAACTAGCCCAAATTTTCCCCCAGTTACACCAGTTGCCAAAAAGAATGAAACTGTAGACCAACTCCAAACCTGACGGGAATCACTGATTCCCCAATCGAAAATCGAAAATCGAAAATCGAAAATGGTATGACCTTTTCTATGCCTAACCCTTGACAAACCCGCTAGACCCATGATATACACACTTCTCGAACGACTTTTCCCGCGCACCCCTGACAACAGCCGCGACGAGGTAAAACGTCGCCTCAAACTGGTTCTAGCCCACGACCGCTCAGAACTCAGCCCAGAAATGGTTGAGTCAATGCGCCGAGAAATTCTAGAGGTGGTATCTCGCTACGTGGAAATCGATACCACCGGGTCTGAGTTCTCGCTCGAGAGCGACCAGCGGGCCACAGCACTGATTGCAAATCTTCCGATCCGGCGAGTCAGGCTAGAACATCCACCGGAGAATTTGCCCAAGAATTTGCCCGCGAATCGGCCCGAGAATCGACCAGAATATGTACCGGAGTATGTAGTCGAAACTCTGCCCGACACGAGAGATTAACCGGGGAACATCTGCAGCTTTGTAAAAATATTTTTTTTGTTTGAATGCGAGCCTTTATATGGTTTCCGATAGCATCGGAATTATGTAGTGCTGTCCCCGCTGGCGAAGTCGATTGCGAGCGGGGACAGCACTATCGATGATAATATATAATTCCGATGGTACCGGATTTGATATTACTCGCGATCGCGCGACAGCGCTACAAAAACAAAACTCAGATGCTCCCTCAAAAACTATTCTCGTTTCTATCAAAAATGTTTCAATATCAAAACAAATCACCGGATTAACGATCGCTCTACGATTCATACCGTGTCCGATCAATTAAACGCACGCACTGCAAACCGTTTTTGTTATAGTAATCGACCGGATACGAGATCGCTTGTGGTTCATTTTCCTGCTTCAAAACGCTCTCACCAAAATCACATTGCAGTTGCTTTGGCGAGAAATCGCGGCTGGAATATTTCCCTGTTTCATCTGTTGCAACAATCCCTCTCGACTCGCACCCAAAACAATCACATCGCTTCGATCGTGTTTGGCATAACTCAACACTGCCGCCGACACAGAATCAGCACATACAGAAGTCGTCAAGATAGAGGCATTCACTTGAGGCTTGAGAAACTGAGCGGCAAGTTTCAAGACTTCCTCAGTTGGTTCAAAATCAGCACGGTCGTCGGCTTGGCGCTCCTGAGAACCATCGTACACATGAAATAATCTGACTTGTGCGGTTTTGCTCAGAGAAATCAATCCAGGTAGCAACCGAACTGCTTGCTGGGCATTGGGTCCGCCTGCCATTGGTACCAACCACCGCTCAAATATTGCTCGATCAGTTAACTTCACCAACACCACTTCACAAACAGCTTGTCGAATCATAGTATCGACAACTCGACTAAAAACCCGCCCCGGTGTTTTAGTGCTGCCTTTCCACCCCATGAAGACGAGATCGATATGTCGCTCTTCGATCGTTTCGAGAATGGCACTTGACAAATCATGCGCCACTAGAATCTGGGTATGGATCGGAACTCGCCACGCTTGACATAGACGGATTGCCTGCTTTAGTAGCTTTTGACTCTCAGCCGTTGTTACTGGAGTTTCTGCAAGCACATGATGTCTTGGCACAACAATCACCTGCAAACATTCAATTTCATAGTTGCGATCGCGGGCAATTGCCACTGCCATTTCTAACAGCGTCAGGGATGTTTTTGGATTGCTCAACGGCACGAGGATGCGCCCTTGTCCCGTTTCTGGCGATTTGGTTTGGTGAATTATCCGAGCTCGTTCTACCTTGGGTTGAGCGAGACTTTCGTTGTTGAGATAAGCTGCTTCAACGCGAATGATATCGCTGCGGGTAATAATACCGACCAATCGCCGTCCTTCTACGACTGGTAAGCTATTGAGATTGTGTCTGTCGAGCAAATGCAGCACATAGGCAAGCGTATCTTCTGGATCGATGCGAACGGGATCTGGTGTCATCAGATCGCTGACAAGATTCTCACCATTCAATCCTCGTGCAGAAAAGTTGGCAATATCCTTTTGAGTTAAAATGCCGACAAGCTTGCCGCTTTCGACCACCGGAAACGTGCGGTGGGAAGACTGAGAAAACGCCTGTAACGCTTCTTCGAGCCGAATTCGACTAGAAAGCGTTTCTACTTTAGGCTGCATCACATCCAATGCAGTTAGATCTGTCCAAGGATCTTGAGCGCTCGTTTCTTTCGTCAGGTGAATGCCTTTAAAGGCGAGTAAGCGATCGTAAAGCGAACCCTCATCGAGCAATTCTGCAATCAGGTAAGAAGTCACAGATACGATCATCAGCGGCAACACTAAATTAAAGTCAGTCGTCATCTCAAACACCAGGATTACCGCAGTAATCGGAGTGCGAGCAACCGCACAGAAAAATGCCGCCATCCCAACCCGTGCATAAGTGGTTGCCAGACTTAAACCCAAAACTTGGTGTTCTGCGACTCCTACGAGGTATCCTAACGCTGCACCGAGTACCATGCTGGGAATCAGCAACCCGCCCGGTGCGCCAGAACCGTAGGTGACGACAATCAGAAAAAACTGGATGCAAAAGACGATCGCCACGAGTTGCCAGTCTGCATTTCCGGTTAAGAGCAGTTCTTTGAGTCCGGCATTGTCTCGAAATATATCTGGTAAGGCAGCGAGTGCAATTCCCGCAATCAGCCCAGCAAATCCGATTCGCCAGGGTAAGCCGACATGGAGAAAGCGGCGGTACAACGTCAAACTTGTAAGGATTGAGCGATTAAACAGCACACCAAGTCCGCCTGCTAGAATTCCCAGCAGCAGGTAAAAGGGAATCTCACCCGCAGAAAAGCTGGTATTAAAGACAACAAGATGCAGATCTAAATCGAGATTGTGCGAACCACTGATCCGAGCGACAACCGACCCGATGAACGAAGCCAGGATCGCTGTTCCCAAGGTGATTCCAGAAACGTCTTGCAACAGTTCTTCGACCACAAATAAAACACCTGCGATCGGCGCATTAAACGCGGCTGCAAGTCCCGCTCCGGCACCTGCTGCGAGGATCTGACGGCGATGATCGGGTGAAGTTGGGAACCATCGACTCAGTTGACTCGCTAACGCTGCCCCAATCTGTACCGTGGGTCCTTCTCGTCCGAGGGGCATTCCTGCAGCGAGTACGAGGGTGGCGCTGACCAACTTCACGAGGGCAATTCGCAAATTCAAAGGCATCGGAACGTTTGCGAGTACCGCCTTCACTTCGCTCATGCCGCTCCCGCTGGCGGCGGGAGCCATGCGATCGACTATCAATCCAGACAAGAATCCGCCTAGGACTCCGATCGACGGCAGCGCAATATATGCCGGGATTAAATGCGTTGCCTGCTGCCGCCAGCCGCCGAGCCAACCAACTCCTTGTGCCAACAACAGCGCAGCCAGTCCTGACACTAGCCCAATCAGGCAGGCTTCAAAAATTGCCAATCGCTTGGGACGCAACAGCAGATGCGAAAAGCGACTCCAGAGAAGTTTTCCGATGCGTATCATTTTGCCTTTGGTGAAAGTGCAGACGTTGAAGATCCGGTTAAAGCAGCGGTTTGGGGGATGCTGGATTGAGACCTGCAGGCTGCTCGGTGGGCGATCGCCAAAGCTGTTGTGGGTGATGCCTAAACCAGTAGTCTATCGCAATGCCACCGGCGAACAACAGCAGCAATAAATATAGTTCTGTTCGCCCAAAAAGAGGGTTTGAGCGATCGGCGGGAGCGAATTTTCTCTCTTTGTCATCAAATTCGTCTTTCATATTTTTATATCATTTCCGGTTACACCGGAATGATGTTGACAGTTGACAGTTGACTGTTGACGCCGTGAACTGTCAACTGTCAACAGTCAACTGTCAAGTCGAATTTACTATTCCGATACTAACGGATGTGATATTATACACTAAATGATAAAAATTCTCCCATTCTGACTGAAGCGGCTCCGCTCTTCATTCTTAACGAGCCTAGCCTCTACAAGTTTATGAAATGCTTTCTTGTAACTGAAGTTCTAACGGTCGGTCAGAGCGAATTTTCAAACCAGGTAAATCGTATTTTACTAAAGTTTTTTCGCCGGTTTCAGCAGTTGCTAACGGCCAGAGTACCCAACGACTACCCGGGCAAAGAGTGCTTAAAGTTGCAGAGTTTTGAGTCAGCCAAATTATCGGCAGTTTCGGCCGATTATCGATCGCATCTTCCCCAGCATTAACCGCCGCTAAAGTTTCCAAAACTACCCGGTTCCCCGATACGAGTCCAGTCCCGGCAGTCCAAAGTTTGACGTTTAACAGGCGCTTGCTAGCATAGAAGTAAAGAGACGCAGCTACTGTCACGGCTCGTTCAAATTCTTCTGGCTGCCAGCCCTGGGCGCTGTCGAGAGCAATAATAATTTCTTGACCGCCGGCTGCAACTTCTAACTCTCTCACCCGCAATTCTCCGTAGCGGGCGCTGGTGCGCCAGTGAATCAGGCGGGTGGGGTCTCCGTGGCGGTAAGGTCTCAGGTTGCGGGTGAGACCTTCGGTGGCAGTTTGCGATCGACTGCGATTGTAAAATTGCGGGCTGTCTTCTTGACCGATGCGATCGATCAAAGGACAAGTGCTCAACGGCAAAACTTGTGGATACACAACCGCCACTGCTTTGACTGGGCGGCTGCGCCGGCACCAAAACAACCCTAAAGGTGCCGCCGTCCTCAAGTTTACCTCTTGCCACCGATAGACGCCGCGCTGCCGGACTTCTAGATAGTATGTATCCCTGTATATACTGTTAGGCTCTATGACTTCGATCGGGCGGACAACCGGTTCTCCCAATACAAACGGCAAGATGTCTACCACTTGCAACAGAGTCTTAGGTTGGCGGGCGCGATTTTCGATTTCTAGTTCGACGGTGATTCGATCGCCCGCACTCACCGGTTCGATGGGGCGGCGGCGGACTTCCAGGGAACGGAGCGATTTTGCTGGCAAAACCGCCGCTACTCCCAACAGCGCCAAACCCCCACCGCTGAGTACGTACAGCCACCCAGACATTGTATTAGTCGCCGACCCAAAAAAGAAAACCGTCATCCCCGACAGCAGCCAACCCGCGTAGGCAGGGGTAACAGCGCGATTTTCGAGCCAGTCGGCGATTTTGTGACCGATGTTCATAGAAGTTTAAATTGTTAATTACTCGATCGCCCCATCAAGCCTAATTGTAAAATATTCTCAGCATTTAACACCGAATTAGCTGCGAGCGATTAGATTAGAAATCGGGCATTTTTTCGCAATAAATCTACATTGACCCCGCCCAAAAACGGATACCCTGCCACGTACACTCAGTCAGGGTCGATCGCCAAATTTTAGACTCTAGTTCCTGCTCCCAGATTAATCTGTGGAGTAAATCTAAAATCTAAAATCTAAAATCTAAAATAGACTGACTGGAGACCAAAAAATGAACCCATTAAACAATCCTACACCCCTTCAACCAGAGGCTCAAGCCCGCCGGCGAACACCGCCGCCGCCGCCGCCCTTGGCTGCAACACCCGCGCCTCCTGCACCCGCGCCTGCTGCGCCCCCAGCCCAGCAGCAGCGGCCAGTCGAGACACCCGTCAGCACGATCGAACAAATGGTCAGAGATGCCCATAGCGCCTCGGCTTCCGACATTCACATTCGAGTCGGCCAAGTACCTCGATTTCGGATTCGGGGCGTGATGCAAGTAGCAACTAACCACCCCAAAGTAACGCCAGAAATTTTTGAACATTACCTAGCCGAAATTCTCACCCCCGAACAGCGAAAACAGTTTGCAACTACCAAGGAATTAGACTCAGCAATTTTTTACCCTGGCTTCGTGCGGTGTCGGCTAAACTGTTTTGAGTCCCTCACCGGCGGTGCCATAGTATTGCGGTTGATCAGTTTGGAAATACCTACTATCGATTCCTTGAGGTTGCCAGAAGTTTTCAAAAATATCATTTTGCGATCGCAGGGATTAATATTGGTTACTGGGCCTACCGGTTCGGGGAAATCGACAACCGTAGCTGCGATGATCGACCACCTCAATCAGATGGAGCAAAAGCACGTAGTTACAATTGAAGACCCGATCGAATTCATTCACCCTTCTAAAAAATGCTTGGTCAGCCAGCGGGAAGTCGGCTTGCATACCCACGAGTTTCAGCAGGCTTTGCGGGCTGTTTTGCGGGAAGATCCAGATGTAATTCTCATCGGGGAAATGCGCGATCGCGTTACCATCAATACAGCATTGCAAGCAGCTCAAACCGGTCACTTAGTATTGGGAACTCTCCACACTCGCAGCGCCATTAACGCTATTAATCGGTTGTTGAACCTGTACCCGCCCGAGGAACAACAGGCGATGCGGATTCAAATTTGCGATTCTTTAGTAGCGGTAATTGCCCAACTTTTGCTGCCTACAGTTGACAACCGCCGGGTAGCAGTTCACGATATTTTGGTGAATACACCTGCCATGCACGATTACTTGATGAAAGGTGCTGATGATGAAGCTTTCCGATTAATGGAACACGATACTTACGAAGGAATGCAGATTATCAACCAGGGTCTTTACAAACTGGTGCTTGAAGGCAGAGTGACGATCGAAGAAGCAGCAAAAATTTCTCCCGAGGCCAGCGATTTAGACCGTCGCTTGCGGACAGGAGGCTACGATGTTGCCGACGCTCGTGGCTTTGAAGGCAGCAAAAAAGAACGCACCGTTCGCGCCTAGTCGCAGCACACATACAGGGGTAGGCACAGCAGGACTACCCCACCCATCAAGTAACAATATTTTCAGCAGACGGAAATATTCGATCGATGCTTTTGTGCGTATTTTTACTTAAATTTTAACTATGTTTAGTAACAAAAAATACATTTTACTTAAAAAGTAAAATGCTATAATCAATGTTGAGTCTATTGTTAAGTTTTTTTAAACGCAGACCCTACTTTACATAAACTTTAAAATTGCGTGAAAACTCGTAGGTTATTGCAAAGAAATAGTAAAGATATGTTCGGAGTATTGGCAGCACTCAGCAATTTAAGTATATAGTTGTAGTGACAAATTTTCGACAGAGAACATTCTGACTTTGCCGATATTTGCCGATCGTAAAAGCAAGCAGGTTACAAAAGCGCTTAATAAAACTACAAGCAGAGCCGATCGCGTGTCTTTCCAATTAAGTAGCTTGCCGTCCAAAAAATCCTACAACCAAGCAGACTTTTAAAGATTCTGTCCCTCGAAAATTTGTTTAACAACGCGCTTATCAGCAACGGTATTTCTAGAATTTAAAGGAGCCAAAAAAGTGAAGAGTGCATTTAACCAAAGAGAAGTGTTTGAAGGTGCCAGCAAAGCGGAAATAATCGAGCGCATCCAGCAGCTAGTTCCCCCCGGTTCCCCGGAACCCCAAGATCCACAAATCCTCGCGGCATTACAAACTCTCACCGCACAGCTAATCGCAGCCTATCAAGCGGACGGACAATTAGAAAGCGAACCTTTTAGCGACGTGCGGGGTCGCACCATTCATCTATACGCATCCGCAGTCAGTAGCAAAATCAAAGGAAAAAGCATCCTCATTACCGGTGGAGAAGGATGTGTCGGTCGTTTCTTAATCGAAAAACTCCTTGAATTAGGCGCAACGAAAATCATTTCCGCAGACAACGCCCGATGTCAAAACCCCGAAGAAAATCTCCCGCTTTTTACCAGACAAGGTGGAGTAACTTTCTATGCCGCCGACATTCGCAACTTCGAGGCGCTGAAACACATATTTGAGGTAGAAAAACCAGAAATTGTTTTTCACCTAGCAGCCCAACGCCAACCCGGACTAGCTGAAATCAAAATTCGAGAAACAGTTACAACCAGTCTATTAGGATGTAAACACGTCATCCAACTCTGCGAAGAATACGGCGTAGAACACTGCATCTTCTCTTCTACAGGCAAAACATCTCGATATTTTACAACCGAAGTTTACGCCGCCTCGAAGAAGTTTGCCGAATGGCAATTTGCCAAAGCAGCTCAAGAAGGAGATGTCACTTACGGGATGGTTCGCTTTACTCATATGTTGGAAAATAGCTTGTTCTGCGAGCAAATGTCCAAAAAAGTAGAGCAAGGTAAAACAGTCAACGTTCACGCTCCCCACCGCTACGTAACTGCTCAAAATCTTTTTGAAGCCGTACATTTATTGCTGAATTCTCTGATTGTGTCCGTTCCCGGAAAACTGAAATTTGTTGCTGTAAGTAATCTCGGTTGGCCGACAGAAACCTTGGAAGTAGCTCTTTATAAAATTCTTGAATCCGGCAAAAATCTGCCGATTTATTTTCAAGGACTTTTGCCGGGATACGAAGAACCTTTTTTCCTGGGACAGTTTGACTGGAAAAAACCTACAGACATTCACCTCCTAATCAATGTGTTGGAAGATCCTTTTAGAAGTGTTAACGATGCTGGCGACATGGTGAGTGTAGAATTAGCTCCTTTTTCTTTGCGCGTGTTAGATAAACAAGTGTCGAAGCTGGAAAGCCTAATCATCGATCCAGATTTCCCCGAAGTGCAAATCAAGCACGCTCTTGTGGCAGCGGAAAAAGAAGTGATTGCTTCCTCTTTTGCGTGGAGTGCCCCTGAAGACTTGTTGAAGATTTTGCAGTGGGGAATCAATCCCAAGAAATTGCAAGGTTACGGAACGGAAATCGCTGACTATAGCGAGATTATCGAACTCCTCCTGCAAGGAATCTGCGGGCGGCTTAACCAAGAAGTCTTGCACAGTGCTGGAGTTAGGGCAGATGAGTTTGATGACTTAGTTGAGAGTCTTTCTACCCTGGATTCTATTCAAGCAGAAGTGGGGTATTTGCGATCGGTGTCGAGATATCTCAGAGAATTTGCACCCCCCGCACAGTTCACAACCAAAAAATCTGAACCTGTTGCTATCCCCGATGCAGCGTAGCTTGAACATAGTTTTGAGTTGGGAGATTGCTTCCTGAGTGCCCACCCACAGGGGATGAATGAGTTATATCAATTCCGGTTGCACGAGCGAAATGATTGTTGACTGTTTACTGTTGACTGGGGGTCGAAAAACTCAATGGTTGAGTGTTAACTGTTGACTCGATTTTATTATTCCGATGCAACCGGATTTGACGTTAAACATCGACTAAGTGTTTAGTTGATTCAAAATAGAACACCTAGAAACCCGGTTTCTTTTAGAAACCGGGTTTCTCCAGTCTGAGCTTGTTTGAGGTTTAATTAAATTGAGTGACTTAACATTGTCAGAATTGACATGATATGATATTATTTTTAACCGCACAACCGCAATCAAATTAATTGGTAGTGAGGACGCTAGTCCTAGTAGTTTTAGGAGAACTTAAGTCCTCACAACAAATGTGAGAATGGTGATTTTTTGCGGGGATGATATAATGATAGTTTAGAGAGCGTGGCACAGTGAGTTAACAAAGGTGCAATAAGATTAAATAAACTCAATGAACGCAAAAAATAAAATTAAATTAAGGTACTAGAATTGTGGAAATTAATCAGCTACTCTTCCTATTGATTGATGTTGTGCTATTGGCGATCGCCCTGATCCTTCTAATTCCCGTTTCAGTTCTATTTCTAGAATGCAGTGCAGCTTTATTCTCCGGCCAGGGCGACACAGCGGAAACTAAAGCGCCCCGCCCCAAAGTAGCCGTTTTAATTCCTGCCTACAACGAAGCAGCAGGAATTGCCGCCACCATCTCCACCATATTGCCGCAGCTAACACCTCAAGACCGCCTGTTAGTGATTGCTGACAACTGCACGGATCAGACGGCAGAAATCGCCCGCAACTGCGGTGCAAGTGCGATCGAGCGCCAAGACACACAACGCAAGGGCAAAGGATACGCACTGGATTTCGGCTTGCAGTCGATCGAATCAGACCCCCCCGAAGTAGTCATCATGGTTGACGCAGACTGCATCTGTCAGCCAGACTCTATAGAAAAATTAGCCCGGGTTGCAGTTGCCGAACAAAGACCAGTGCAAGCAACTTATCTCATGGAACAGCCACCAAATCCTACTCCTAAAGATTCCATTTCTGCTTTAGCATTTCTTGTGAAAAACTTAGTCCGTCCCAGCGGATTAAAAAAGTTAGGATTCCCATCATTACTAACAGGTACTGGCATGGCTTTTCCCTGGTCGATAATTCGATCGGTTTCCCTAGCAAGCAGCAATATTGTTGAAGATATGCAGATGAGTTTGGATTTGGCGATCGCCGGACATCCAACAGTATTCTGCCCCGAAGCCAACGTCACCGGGTGTTTGCCGCAGCAGCAGCAAGCAGCTAAAAGTCAAAGAACCAGATGGGAACACGGTCACATACAGACATTGTTAACTCAAACTCCCCGGCTGACAGCAGCTTCTGTCGAGCAAAAACGTTTTGACTTATTGGCGATCGCCCTCGACTTATCCGTCCCTCCCCTATCGCTTTTAGTCGCTATCTGGCTAGCCGCTTTTGCAGCATCCATACTAGCAGCAATTTTGGGAACATCCCCAATTCCAGCCGTCTTGTTAGCAGTACAAGGATTGCTGATTTTAGTTTCCATTGTCAGCGCTTGGGCAAAATTCGGGCGTGCCGATATTTCTGGCTCAACTCTCTTATCTGTACCTTTTTACATCCTTTGGAAAATCCCTTTGTATCTAGGTTTTCTCCTGAAGCGGCAAACCAAATGGGTGCGAACAGAACGCGATGTTTAGTATTCGGTAGGGTGCATCATCCAGATACTTGATCTCAGTCAAAATCTCGTTTCTGACGCACCTTACGATGAATAAACTTATAGGCAAAAAACTATATATTTAGTATTTGTATGGTGCCTAAGCCAAATACTTGAAGCCATTAAAATCTCTCGTTCATGACGCACCTGACCCTAAATAAACGGCTGCGGAAAAAACTCGATTCACGAAAGAAGATTCCGGTGAGTAGTAAGAATGGGTTGACATATATGAGCGATCGGGAGCATCTCAGTTTTGGTTTTATAGTGCGAGCCTCCCCGCTCGCTTCGTTCTGCAACCTTCGCTGTGCGGGGACGCTCCGACGAATAAAAAAAATGCTTTTTGCAAAACTGAGATGCTCTCAATAGACCTCCTGCGAAAGTATCAAGCGATTGCCTGTTGTGATGATAAATACAGCTCATAATTGTAAATTCCTGCAATTAAATTAATCCTTAACCCAAATCTCCGTCTTCGATTTCTATATCTCGACGAGAGAAGCCTGAATATCTTTAATCTTCTATGAAGATGCTCAACAACAATTCTTTCTTTTGCTAAGATCTTATTGAATTGCTTTTGCTCTTTACTTAAAGGCTTTTTCTTAGTCTTTTTGATGGGAGTTCGGCTGTGAGGATGAATCTTGTCAATCCCCTGATATCCCTTATCTGCTAATAGTTCTGTCTTTTTTCCGAGGTCTATCTGACTTTCTTTCCAGATTCTAAAATCGTGTACCTTCCCTTGACTGACTGCGATACAGATAATTTCTTTCGTTTTTTGATTTACCAATACTTGTGATTTCACTGTATGGCACTTTTGCTTGCCACTGTAATATCTCTTCTGTTTTTTTTTTGGTCTTTCTACCTCATGTTCTGCAACATCCACCGCTAGTAATTCTGTCTCTGAATCTATCTCTTTTGCTTTTTTCTTACCGCCCACATTAAATAATCCTGACTTAATTAATATATTTTCAACCTTTCTGATATTTCTGAGCACATTTGTTTCATCCAATCCCCAGCTTACTCCTATATGAAAATGAGTGCGATACTCCCGCCAGTACTCTAAGGTCATTAACACTTGATCCTCAATGCTTAATTTACTAGGTCTGCCGCTCTTTTTTGCTAAAACTTTTTCCGCCGCCACTACTTTTACCATTTGCTCAAATGTTGCTGGAGTGACACCACATAAACGTTTGAACTCTGTAGGCTCTAGATTCTTAACTTGTTTGTAACTCATTTTAGATTAGTTGAATTTCTATCTATTTTACAACTCTCTCAGACTTTCGCAGGAGGTCTAATTAGGGCTTGCTGAATAAGTCCAAAAAACTCAAAAAAGTTCCATCGCGCTATTGCTAGCCTACGCTCAACTTAAGTTTTTCTTTTAGTTGTAATACCAGGATATAACTTTTGATAATCGTTGCCTTCTTTCCAGTTGTTATTAATAAAAATTGACACACAAAAAGCCACAATAACCGCAATAACCCAGCCACAAGGTTCATAACTAAAAAAGCAATTGCAATCGTTGTTTGGGATGTATTATCGAGTTTAGCCATCACTCGATCGAGATTAAATCTTCTTTTTGCTTGACCAAATTTTCCTTCTATAGCTTGACGAGCTTTCTCATCTTCTTGAGCTTGCTTTTTTGTTGCTTTACTCACATGGGCTGGTCGTCTTCCCAAGGGCGGACCACTCATCCTAATTCCTCTTTCTTTACACCATGCTCTATTCGATAGAGTGCGATAAATTTGGTCAACGTGAACTGATTCTGGGTAATGTCCTGTGAATTCTTTAAATGCTTCTACTTGGGCTATTAAGTCTCCTGATTCATTGAAGTTATCCCAACTAATTCGATCTAAAAATATATACCCGTCACAACTGCTCGCTGAGATTTTGGCTCCAAACTCTGTGGCTTTTCCTGCTTTTCCTCTAACTATGGGACGAACATGGGGTTGGGTTAAACTTACTATTCTATCGTCAATTCTATTTGTTTTGTGTTGGTACATCCAGGATTGTTGGCGGTAAACTTCCTGACAGACTAGCAGCAGTTTATATTGTCGCTTACTCAAGTTCTCCAAAAGAGAGCCTAACTCGATTAATTTCTCAATATGAGCTAGGTTTCTTTTGATATATTGCAGTTGCTTTTTAATGGCTGTTCTTTTTTGCTCTGCGTCGGTCGGCGCTGCTTGGCAATCGCTAGGTAATCTTTACGAGCTTTTTTGCGGTAGGTTCTGGGTTTTTTCAGGCATTGGTCTTTGATTGACTCGTAGAGGATATCTACGATTTTTTCGGTTTGCATTCTTGTTCGATTGAGAATTCCTATGTCAGTTGGATAGGTGATATCTGCGCTAGCACAACTTGCATCTAATAATAATTTTCCCTGATTTTCACTCTCATTTAGTTCTGCTGGTTTTTTTTTGCTTGATTCAGGTTGAGGTGTCGGGGATTCTCGGAGATTCTTCACCATCTTTTGGTTCACTTTATTGACGAGATTGACGCTGATTCTTTGTCGAAAATGAACCAATAGGGAGGCATCAAATGGAATCTCATTGCTATAGAATGAGAGACCGATAAAGTATTGTAGATAAGGGTTTTCTCGAATTTGTTCTACAGTTTCGCGATCGCTAGTTCCCAATTTCTCTTTGATGATTAATGCCCCCAATGCTATCCTAAATGATTTAGCGGGTGCCCCTATAGATGAGGCAAAATTTTCAGCATATTCTGCTTCAAATTCTGACCACGGTATCAATTGGGCCATCATTACCCAACGGTTGTCTGAGGCTAATTTTCCTCCATGAGGAAATTCAAAGCTTTCTGGTGGGGTGCCGTCTGGGTCAACTTTTCGGTACACAACTGTTAACGGTGGTGCAAGGGTTCTGTACTATTTTACCTGTATTTGTTGCACTCACCACCCACGCTCGGGCGATCGCAGCCCTCATGTGGTGAACCTTTCAGCACTTATTCAGCAAGCCCTAATTAATATTGAAAAGCAAGTTGATGTTATTAAAGTAGGGTTATTGCAAGTTAGACGACATATTATTGAAGTTTCTGGTATAGAGTTTGAGCAGGATGAGGAAGAGGAAGAGTATGAGAAGCTGAGTGATGAGGAAATCGAATATTTGCTAGATATTTTAAAAGATCCAGATATTCATGAAGAAGATGCTGAACTGGTTTTAATTCTACTCCGAGATCATGGAAGTGATGTTCTAGAGCGAATGAGAAGTTTTCTAGAACGTTTCCCAAGCCTTAGCAAAACTGTTTATACTTACTGCCGATATTTAAATGATAAAACAGAGCTATCTAACCTGGTTCAAGAATTTCTTACTACCTCTAGAAATACCACAGAAAATCAATTATTTTGGCTGGCTAAAATGACAGAAGATTATCTTATGAACTCTCATAATTATGGTGACATAATTGACTTGTTATATAATCATCCTCACGCCACAAGCTTGACACAAGCAAAAGTACTTGAGATCCCAGACCATCGGTTTGGATTACCTGAACTCAGGTCTGAACATCTTCGTGTTGGAAAGTCAGATTGGTTATCTTGGTCAGCAGCAGTAGGCTGTCGTAAACAGACTAAAATCAGTAGGAATCATATTTTGGGGTATTTCTCCAATGCTAGCCCAATGAACAAGCTGATATATGATTGCATTTCTGCACTCTAAATAATCCTGTATAACAATTCTCGTGCAACAGACTCACGAACGTCGCTGGTTATGAGTTCCAGGTTATTAGTAGCCGCTGAATCGGAATGTTATTTCGCCAGCGCAACAAACACAAAAAGTCTGAAGCTGGAAAATTCCAACTTCAGACTTTTACTAACTCCCCGGGTAGGATTTGAACCTACGACCAATCGGTTACACTTATCCCAACGTTTCCGAAGGGGGCGGACTATTTCATCATCCCTACAAATCATTTGTGCGATCTGTCGTCGGATGTCGGGCGCTGTGAGATTTATTGGTTAGGCTCCTCATCTCTAGTCTCTGCACCTTTCCGGCTACTTGCGATCGCAACCGCTGCCTTTCGCCAGACTTGGCTCAAGATTGTCGCCACCCGAAGTGCTGCGGTTTCCTTGAATTCACCCGATTTTTCAGTACCCGTTACCGGATAGAGCTGCTATGTCACTAGGGCTTTTGGTTGATGCCAAAGGCTTGCATTCATTACAGCCGACCGCTCTGCCACTGAGCTACCGAGGATTGGGGGTTTTTGTTACCCACAATTACTAACAATATCTGAACTTACTCGATTTGGCAAGGCCTTTGATAAACTTTTTTTTTTGTCAGACAGCGAGCGGGTTTCAGCAGCTAATGCAGCCCCATTCTCAACTTGGCGAGGCGCTGCTGAGATTCCGGATCGAGGGAACTGGCGAGAAAGCGACTGGAATTTTGTTTGCGGGATTTGTGCCGGCGCTCGCTGCGGCGGGCGGTGGATTCTACGTCAGCCGCTAGTTGTTCGGCGGACATCCATTCGGCACCGTAGCCAACTACGGTCAATTGCTGCGCTCGGTCTGAGGTGGCGACAATCATGCGGCCTTTGCCTTTGACCGATCGCAACTCGTAGCGCAAACTAGCACAAGATTTTTCAATATAAGTATCTGCTGTCTGACCGAAGTCAGTGTAGTGCACCGATAAATTTTTAGTAATAATTTCTTTAACGCCGGGAGTATCTCGATAGTGCGCGTCAAACACCAGTCGAGCCTCAAAATCTTGAACGGCGCTGTAGTTAACTAAAACCTCAATCAACTCGCGGCGAGCTGTTTCGAGTTCGTCGCGATCGCGCTTCTCTCGGAGTCGAGGCCAAAGTCCAATTATGTTATAGCCGTCTACAAGTAAAACTGCTTGTGATACATAGAGTGACATGGTTCAAGGCTGAAGATCTCCAGCACGTATAGGACATTATTTGCATTGTTCATCAAAGCTTTTGTTCAATAATATTACCTATTGATGTGTAATTGCTAGGTTACATAGCAATAATTAAACCCCCCAGAGCCAGCTTTACCTGAGTTTTGGGGGGTTCGATTAACCTATAAATTTTCCGGCTTATTCGGCAGATTCGAGCGATACGGGCGATGGCTTACGCCCCGCTTCGCTACGTACAACTGTCGGCAGGGATATTTTCTCAACAGCAGGAGTACAACCGAGCCACTGCACCGACAACTGGGCAAACTGCTGCGGGGGGCCGCTCACGCAAAAACGAGTCGGTAGCGCAGTACCAGCATTCCGCAGCCCCAAAAGCTCCAATTCTCTGGCAGCAGCAGCCACCACCCGTACCGCAGGATCGATCGAAGTCACCCCAGCAGGCAAAAGCGATCGAAGCACAGGAGCCAACAGGGGATAATGAGTGCAGCCGTAAATCAGCGTATCGATGCGCTGCTGAATCAAAGGAGCCAAATATTCCCGAGCCACCTCACAAGTATAAGGGTCGTGAATCCGGTTTTGCTCCACCAGCGGCACAAAAGCCGGACAGCTAACCTGCCACACCAGGCAAGAATCGTCCATCTCCAAAATCGCATTTCGATAAGCATTGCTAGCAGCCGTAGCAGGAGTTGCGATGACCCCGATCCGCTTGCCTTGCTGCACCGCAGCCTGCGCCCCCGGCAGAATTACTCCCAGCACCGGGATATCAAATTCAGCCTGCACCATCTCCATCGCCAAAGCAGAACTGGTGTTGCAGGCCATAATCACCATTTTCACATCCTGTTCCACCAACCAAGCCATAATTTCGCGGACAAACTCCACAATTTCTGACGGCGTGCGAGTGCCGTAAGGCAGCCTCGCCGTATCTCCAAAATAAAGTATCGATTCGTTGGGCAATTGTCGGTACAACTGGGTCAAAACAGTCAAACCGCCCACGCCGCTGTCAAAAATACCGATTCTTTGTTGTCCAGGGTCTGTTGTCATTTGTTAATAGTTAGTTATCTGTTGGCAGTTGGCAGTTGGCAGTTGGCAGTTGGCAGTTGGCAGTTGGCAGTTGTCATTTGTCATTTGTTAATCGTTTGCTGTGGCTAATAACAGATAACCAATAACATTAATCAACAGTCAACAGTCAACTGCCCACTGCCCATTATCTTTGTTGAAGATAAAGTAAAATGCCGCGAGCGATCGAAGCCGCCATTTGACTGCGGTAAGCTGGGTCAGAAAGCTTAGCAGCATCTTCAGCACCCGTGACAAAACCCACCTCCACCAAAACAGAAGGCATAGAAGTCTTCCTCAAAACGTAAAATCTCGCCTGCCGCACTCGGCGGTCAGTCGCCCCCGTCCCCTGCAAAATACTGCCGTGAATCACCCTGGCCAAATCTTCCCCGTTATTGAAATAATAAGTCTCAATCCCACTGATATCCGGCCGACTCATATTAATCGCATTAGCGTGAATGCTGACAAACAAAGTAGCATTCACCCGTTCCGCCAAAGAAACTCTGGGTTCCAGGTCGATTTCGCTGTCATCAGTCCGAGTCATCACCGCCTGCACCCCCTGCTGTTCCAGCAGCCTCGCCACCTGAAAAGAGATATCCAAAACAATCTCCTTCTCCTGAATGCCTTGAATCCCGACTGCCCCCGGATCGCGGCCACCGTGGCCAGGATCGATCGCTACTACGGCGCGGCGGTTAGAAGCTTGGGGCAAATCCTCGGTTCCGAAAGTCCTTCTCGGCAAAGGCTGCACATTGGGAGTGCGAGTCAAAGGCTGCTGCGCGCTAGCATTCGATCGTAACTGCAAAGACAGCAACTGCGGGTTCGGTCTCGTCACCCTGCCTACCTCTACCCCCGACCGCGGCTGCACCCAAATCACCACAGTCTCCGCATCTTCTTGGCTGGCAGTAAACGATACAGGACTGTTGGCATCGAGCTGAGGAATTTCGCCTGTCAGGACACTAGAGGCGATCCTGATCCAGTAAGCTCTCGACCCCTGATCCCACCCGCTGGTGTAGGAGACTTGGCGGTCAGTTCTGACCACGAGTTGCGTGCCGTTACTGGCTAAATCAATGGACTGAACTCTCGCTAAATTTCCTTGAGCTTGTCTGGCCGGAGGAGCTACAGTCAGGCTGCGGGCAACCGAGGGCTGTCTTACACTTCCAGGCAATAGCACAACCCCGCCCAAATTGCTCACAGACGCCCGCCACTGAGTATTAGAATTCTTCATCCGCAAAGTCACGCGGGTAACGGGCGGGTCTGTTGGCAGTTGCCGGACTTCAATCTTGTCAACCCCGTGCTTGCCGTTCGTTTGAGGCTGTTGGCTGCTTAGGCCCGGAGCTAAGCTAGCTCCTTCAATATCGAGGGTGGCGATGTCCCCGGCCCGACTTTGTTCAAAATTAATTTGGGGGCGACCGCCCGCAGTGCGGACTAAAAAACCGTCCGCCGTCACCTGAACGTTCTGAACTACAGTCGCCTCGGCCGACTGGGCTTGGGATGCTGAAGGTTCAATCGATAACCTTTCTCCCCCTGGCTCTGAAATCGGATTTTGAGTTTCTCCCCGCACCGGCGTTGGCAAATCCACTGTCCACTCGCTCGGAGAAATACCCCGGAATTTTACTTGCTGAGGGTCTATAGTAAACCCGTCTTTGATCTCGACCACAATTCTGGTGGTATCGTCGTCAAACTGCCCTACCCGCACCGATTCGATCGCCCCTGAGAGCGGTTTGCTGACCGAGGGACGACCCAGACTCGTCCCCGGCAAGTCGATTACCAACCGCATCGGGTTGAAAATCAGTTGAGCCTTGGGTTGTACTCCCCCCTCTGTTGTAATGTAAAGCCGGTTCTCTGAAGCATCAAACCGCCAAGATTGCAGTCTAGCTGCTTCGGCGGCTCCGGCGAGCAAAAATACACTTAAGAAACTCGGTAGTAGCCAGTGGAATTTCACGACAGTTTTTTCCTCGTTTGCGTTACTGCCAAAAGCTGGAAGGGCGCTGCTTGCCCGATCGGCTTTCAGCAGTTAGCCGCCAGCAGACCGGGGGCACCGGGGCCGTCAGTTGTTGGCTAAATTGACTTTTTTATGCGTTAACAGGCTCCACAATGCCAGATCCCGGCATTTTTGAACTTTCCCGTATACTTGGGGGCGATCGGTTATAAGCTGACTGAAAGATTGTTGGCACAAGGTAAGGTATTTATTTTTAGGAGCAAGAAACAAGGTGTTTCTTGAAGCTAGAAGGTACAAGTTAGAATCTAGAATTTTACCGTTTTTCAAGAGAGGGGTTTCATAGATCTTTAATATTCGCGAAGCTTGTTACGGCAACGGTTATAATCCGCTTTACATTTGCGTTTTGTTCTAACTTTTCCTAAACTACCTCGAACACTTAACAACTTACCTCGGGAACAATCCGGAGTTCCAAGATTTAGGTAACTTTTCAAGGCTACCAAATGTTAGTCCCAGACCAACTGACATATTCTTTGAGAAAAGCTTTTTTGCTACTTTTTTCCTAACAGATTGACAGTTGAATACAACTACATATCGCCCCTGCTCTCTTTTTTTCGGGATTTTTTAGTCAGGGATTTTCAGTGCTGCTTGAAACTTAGTAGGGCGATCGCGAGCGCGCCCGCCAATTTGACACTATGATAGTTAGTCCATGTTTTCAGCAGTCACCCGAGAGTTTTGTGTGTTACTTGGGCCGGCAATGCTTTGTCCTTGAGACTCTTTTTGAGTGGACTATAGAGACCCAGAGCATTGGTTGGTTGACCTGAGAAAAAGTTTTGACCGTAGATATAGTTATCGCAGTTGTAAAGTTTGTTGGACAGCAAAGACAATCGATCGGCTTCTGGGTAAAACCTGTGATTTGGTTTAATGACTTGCCTTTCGACTAACTGCATAACTTGGATGTGTACTACCAGTTAGAGAAGATACACTATCTTGGTGATTGTGTCAATCTCTGACATTCTAAAAAAAGGGGCAATCAATAACAGTAGATACATGACATCACAGAAAGACGAAGACTTACTTTCGAGCAGGAGTCGTCCACAGCCAACAAGTGCTTTAGGTTGGTTCAAGCCTCTAGATAGCGGCTGGGGAGTCAATCTCGAACCTCAAATCGACTGACTCTCAAGATAGGGAAGTTTTGTAAGATCGCAACCGCCCTGACGGTGAGGACGTTCTTAATTTTTGAAACCTAAGCGCTCGATTGCGCCTTCTTGCAGGACTTCTTTTTACCCGCTCCGCTTCGCCCCTATAGCCTTCAACATCTGCTATACCATACCACCGATGCGATCGAGTTCTAGCAAATTTATTTTTGAGCGGGATCGATACCTGCAAGTTATTTTTTTCCATTAGCAACGCACCGCCCTGTGTCTAATCAACAGCGCTGCAATTTGCTCTTGCCCGCAGGTACAAAATTCTGCTTCATCCAGTTCAAAATTGCTTGATTTACTTGTTCGGGACATTCATCCTGGGGACAGTGGCCGGCATTATCTAATTCAACTAGCTCTACACAATTGGGATTGCATTCGACAAATTGGTGGGGTCGGGCGAACCGAGGGGGAACCATCCGGTCTTGTTTGCCCCAAATTAACAGCATCGGGATTGTTAAATTTCGCATTACTGTCTTGACACTGGGGCCAAACTGTGAACTTCCTACAGCTTTAAATAAAGCGCAGAAGGCGCGGGCCGCTCCCCGATCGCCCGCAGGCCCTGCTAGAATTTCCACTAATTCGTCGGTAACAGCTTCGGGGTTGGAGTAGGCAAAGGAAACCCAGCGACGGACAAAGGAAGGCTTGCGGGCCAAATAAAACAAAGGCCTGAGTACGATCGGAGAAACAAACAAACTTTCAACCGCTTCGATCGCCGGAAGCAGCCATCCGGGCACCGCCTCGGCTCGCACAGAGGGGTCTGGGAGGCCGATCATCACCGTGCCGGCCACCATGTCCGGGTGAGCAGCGGCTACGGCCAGACAAATTAGCGAGCCGATCGAGTTTCCTGCCAAGACGACCGGCTCTCGGATAAAAGTCACCCAAAAATCATAAACTTGATCGACCCACAAAGACACAGAGTAATTGACCGGAGCTTTTTGGGAAGCGCCAAAACCCAACAAATCCAAGGCGTAAACGGTTTGGTTTTCGGCGAGTTGGGCGAGATTTTGTCGCCAGTGACCGATCGAAGCTCCAAACCCGTGCAGTAAAATAATCGGCGTTCCCGATGCGCGCGCGGCCATTGGTTCGGGCGCAGAATCTTGAAATTCCAGCGCGTCTTGATTTCGTACCCCATCGGGCCGCAAATAAGTGTAGCGAGTTTGCCAACCCCGCCACATCCAGTCTCGTTGAGTTCCCACCCGTTGGTGCCACAGCAGAGAATTTGTCAATTTTGCCTCAGCTCGCAACATAAATTTACACTTGCTTATACCTATTCTACAAGGCAAATCAGGCGACTTGGGGGACTTGCCAGACCGGGCGAGATGGGCTGTGGAAAGCGGTTTTACCTCATCCTTAAGCTTTTACCCTGAATTTTTGACGGTTTTGTCATCAATCGGGCAAGGGGGCGGGCGATCGTGTGTGAAGTTAAAATAAAACTAGGCAGAAACTCAGCCAGACTGAGTAGAATAGCAAGTATTGTAAGAATTCATTTACGATCGTCCAAATATTCCCCAAGGCTTTAGCGGAGGGGAGACAGGGCCCGGTAGTACGTCCGGTAAGGGTAACACCTTATAAAACAGTTCGATCGTCAATCGTGAAATATTGACAGATCGAACCTGTAACTATCAAGAACCTTCGCTATTAAACTACTGCTTGTAAAACCATTCATGCCTGTGATTGAAAGAAGACAAAATCGCAACCTACCCCAGATCAACGAAAATATTCGATACCCCAAAATCCGGGTAATCGATACCGACGGCGCGCAACTAGGGATATTGACGCCTGCAGAAGCGCTGCGCCTCGCAGAAGAAAAAGAACTCGATCTCGTACTTGTCAGCGACAAAGCTGACCCGCCCGTATGCCGGGTAATGGACTATGGGAAGTACAAATTCGAGCAGGAAAAGAAAGCGCGAGAAGCAAAGCGGAAGCAGCACACTGCCGATGTTAAAGAAGTGAAGATGCGCTACAAAATTGAAGAACACGACTACCAAGTGCGTCTTAAACTAGCAGACCGCTTTATCAAATCAGGGGACAAAGTAAAAGCCACGATCATGTTCAGAGGTCGGGAAATCCAACACAGCAACCTAGCAGAGGACTTGCTTAAGCGCATGGCCACAGATTTGCAGGAAATCGCAGAAGTGCAGCAAGCCCCCAAAAAAGAAGGACGCAGTATGATGATGCTGCTGTCGCCGAAAAAAGTATAAATAGATAGTCATTAGTGAGCAGTCATCAGTCATAAACTGGTGACTGATAGCTGATGACTTCCGAAGTTAGTCAGGAATAAGCTACCACACAGGGAAATCAACGCTGCATGGAAAATTTTCAAATCAGCGGTTCGGCGGGAGTAAGACAAGGGGTGCTGCGATCGCTCAACCTGCGATCGGAAGAAGTAGAGCGAACCGTACTGATGTTCCTCGTCTACACTCTAACCTCCGTCGGGCTGATCTGGCTGGAACTCAGCACAGTAGGTCTTTTTCTAGATGAATTTGGTGCAGACAAAATGCCCTGGATTTACATAGCCAGCGCGTTTATCGGTTCTAGCTTGGGATTTGTCTACTCGTGGCTGCAAAAAATCCTGCCGCTAAGGCGCACCGTAGTGGTTGTTCTGGGAATGATGTCGATACCGCTATTTTTGTTTCGATTCGGCATCGGCTACGAAAATATTAAGATAGCTGGCATCAGCATCGCTTTTATTACTATTTTTTTGATGTGGCTGTGGGTAGAAGCTTGCTATGTCCTCAACGACCTTAATACTTCTATCACTTCCAACCAACTGTTTAATATTAGAGAAATCAAGCGCACCTATCCGCTAGTCAGTAGCGGCTATCTAGTAGCTGGAGTAGTCAGCGGATTTTCTCTGCCTGTTTTGCTGTACGTAGTCGGACTCAAAAACGTTACCCTCATATCGGGGTTGATGGTGGCGACAGGCTCGGTGTTGCTCTACTACCTCACGGAAAAATACAGCCAAGCATTCCCGGAAACGGCTCACTGGACGGATGACGACGAAGACGACGACCAAGAAGAATTTACCGCCCGCAAAGTTACAGGCCCGCTGCAAAAATACGCCGTACCTCTAGTCAGTTTCTTCATCCTCGCAGAAGTCGTCTACGTGCTGGTAGATTTCCAATTCTACAGCCAGCTAGAATACCAAAACCCGGGGGACGGAGCTAGCTGGATCGCTAGCTTCCTGGGCATTTATGAAGGGATACAAGGCCTGTTTCAAGTGGCGACTCAGTGGTTCGCTTCGAGCCGGTTGGTGGAAAGAATCGGTGTATTCGTGACGGCGATGATTTTGCCGGCGGGCATCGCTATACTCGGGGTGCTGACGGTAGGAGCATCTCTGGGCCAGCTAGTATCTGTGTTTATCGGGCTGATACTGCTGAGATTTTTAGACGAACTTCTGCACTACACGCTTTTGGAAACCGTTAGCCCGGTTTTATTTCAACCGATTCCCGACAATATTCGATCGGGAATTCAAACTTTGGTCAACGGTGTGGGGGAACCTTTGTCCTGCGGAGCAACAGGAGTAGGCATCCTGATTATGCTGTGGGTGACAGGCAAGATACTCCCCCAGCAAGACGAAAATGTATTTCACGACCAGCAAAGCTTGATATTTATTGGCGCGATCGTCATATTGGCACTGTTGTGGGTGTTTGTCGTATGGCTGATCCGCTCTCAATACGTGGGTTTGTTGGTTAAAAGTGCGGAGCGGGGGCGCTTGGGCGTCACAGACGTTGACCTCAAAGCTCTCAAGCGCGCAGTGGTGGAAACTCTACAAAAGCCGGGGGGCGAAGATGAAAAGCGCTCTTGCATAGAACTCCTGACGCAAATTGACCCCAAAAATGTCGGAGAAGTTTTGGCTCCCCTCCTCGATTCGCTGTCCCCGGGTTTGCAGCGCCAGAGCTTGGAAACGATGCTGCAACACCCGAACCCCGCATATTTAGAAGCTGTCCGCGCACTCTCTCAGCAATCCTTGCCGCCGGAGGTTCTGGCCTTGGCTTTGCGCTACATCTGGCTGACGGAAGCTGAACCGAATATTGAGAGCTTGCGGCCTTACTTGCAGCCGACGGTCGATCCGGTGGTGCGGGGTACGGCGGCTGCTTTAATTATGAGAAGGGGCGATCGCCAGCAAAAGGCAGAGGCTACTAATACGCTGCGGCAAATGCTGACACACAAGCAAGAGCGGGAACGTGTTATGGGGACGCGGGCTCTGGGAGAAGCTGATTATTTGCAAGGACTGCGGCTGCATATCCCCAATCTGTTGCAAGATGAATCTCTGCGAGTGCGCTGCGCTCTGTTAGACGTGATTTCGTCTACTCATTCGGAAGAATATTATCCTTCGCTGCTGCGCGGACTTGGTTACAAATCGACTAGGGAAGCGGCTTTGCAGGCTATAGTCAAACTTCACAACGACGCCATTCCCTTGCTCGTGTATTTGGCGGAGGACATCCACAAGCCGGATTTGGTCAGGTTGCAAGCTTGGACGGCTCTGGGTCAAATTGGGACAAATGAGGCGATCGACATTTTGGTGAGCAATTTGATGACGGCTTGGGGAACCACGAGGCGCAATATCCTCCGCATCCTGTTGAAAATGCCTTCGGAAGCGGGGATAGAAGGGGTTCTAGACCGCATCGGCCGTACCGGCTTGGAAACTCTTATCGAGCAAGAGTTAATGTTTATCGGTCAAATTTATGCAGGTCTGGTAGATTTGTCTGGGGTAACAAGCTACGGCAATTTCTCGGATCGGGAAGCCAACAGCGCCCGGGAACCGGGGAACGATACGGCTCAATTGTTGCAGCGGGCTCTGGCGGGGTTGGAAGCTGATGCTAGGGAGCGGTGTTTTTTGCTGATGAAGTTTCTTTATCCGCTGGACACGGTACAAGCCGCTGCTTTCAACATCGCTTCTGGCCAACCTTCTTTGGTTGCTAGGGGATTGGAAATTCTGGATAATACTGTGGATATAGCTAGGAAGCGATCGCTCATCAATTTGTTAGATCAGCACTCGGAAAGAGAAAAATTGAGCAATCTCTCCGAATTGATGGTTTACAAACCTCTAGCCCCTAGCGATCGTTTGCGCCGCTTGCTAGAATTGCGCCACTTCCTTTCGGATTGGGCTTTGGCATGCTGCTTTCACTTGGCGAGGGAAGCGCGCTGGAGTCTTACGGCTCAACAAACTCTCGTCTGTCTGCAGCACCCGACGGGTTTTGTCCGCGAAGCAGTGTTAGCCTATTTGAAAATAGCCTCGCCGCGGGCTTTGGTCGAATTGTTGCCCAGGCTGCAAAATGACCCCGATAATTTGGTATCCGCTCAAGTTGAAGAGATGATGGCAGAGTTGGGTGCTGGGGGAAAAAGGTAAAGAAGGAAGAAGGAAGAAGGAAGAGGGAAGAGGGAACAAAAAGAAACTATGCCCAATGCCCAATGCCCAATGCCCAATGCCCAATGCCCAATTCCTCTCCCTTTGTTTAAGTTTAAATTAATCATTGCATCTCATTATGTTAACAAGCGTCGAACGCCTATTGTTTGTGAGGGAGGTTCCGATTTTTAAGGAACTGCGGGATGATTTTCTCGTGCGTCTAGCATCGGTAATGGATGAACTTTCGTTTCCTTCCAAGCACAGGATTTTTACGGAAGGACAAGAAGGGCGGTCTCTTTATATTTTGGTATCGGGAACGGTGCGCGTGCATATAGGCGATCGGGATTTGGCACAGTTGAAAGCGGGGGCTTGTTTCGGGGAAATGTCGCTGTTTGATGCAGAACCTCGATCGGCTTCTATTTCTACTCTCGAACAATCCGAGTGTTTGATGCTGACTCAAATGCAGCTATACGATGCGATTGATGAAACGCCGGGAATTGCAGTGAATATTATTCGCTTGCTGTCGCGCCGGATTCGGGAGTTGAATCAAAAGTTGAATGCTAAAGAGGCAATTATGCCTCCTACAGAGACTGTGAGAGTTCCTGAAATGCGATGAAATTGGGAAATAGAGAATTGTGTTTTTAGTCGATCGGTAATTCTGCACAATTTATCTTCTGTAAGGTGCCAATAGCGCACAACTTTTCTGGCTAGTGTGCGCTATTGGCACCTTACGAATAGCGACTACAAACAGGCACAATTTCTCTGGTACAGTACACCCTGCCAGCCCAGGGTAAGAGCATCTCAATCAGTCTTGACACAAGGATTTGAGAAGAAGCATCATGTACTCATCATTCATCGCAGCCCGTTTCCTTTTCTGTCGCCAGCTACGCTTGAGAGTGGTTTCTTGATTGATAGCATTAAGGGACATCCGTCCGATCGCAGCCAAGTTCCGAGGGCTATTCAATGACCGAATGCGACATCTATCTTCATTAAAAGTGACATCTAAAATCCAATGTTCTTGATTTTCAATACTCCAACGTTGGCGAATAGCGCGACTATTAAACTGGACCCCCACGGGTAAGGATCTGAGGTAAAACTGTTTTCGCGATAGGACTAACGAAGTAGTACGGCTGGGGGAGAATTTCTGTTTGGAACAAGTTCGATATATATGGCTACGGTTATCCCTGGTTATCCATCCAAATAATTTTTATAAAATCTTAAATTACACGGGTACAAACGAGTGAGGCTAAAAGCTGAGATTCGCGCGCTGCGTTCGTGTTTCAGAATTTTTAACTTCCCCCCACGGGAGGAAGTTCAGCTTAATGATACTATCTTCACAAAAAAATGTAACTGTAGACAAGCCCCAAACCCGAATCTTCATCAGTCGTAGCCAATCTAAAATCTCAAGTCTCAAATCTAAAATGGCATGACTATCGCCAATAAGGCCGGCCCTTCCAAAAAACTCCCACGGTAACTCCGATTAGTGCAGCTTCCGATAAACTTGCTAATAAAGCAGGTATAGGTAGGAATGACTTTAACACCAAACCCAAGAGCACGCACAAAACTAAAACCCACAAACTAATTCGGTTGAGCAAAAATTGTTGTTGCCAATACTCTAAAAAGTACACTGCTAAAGCTCCCATTCCCACTGCCGCAGCGAAAGGTATCAATATCCCGAGGGAGGAGCCGTAAAGAAGCGTCACTCCGTTGCGGATTGGCCGCGATTGCGTGAAACCCCAGGCTAAAAATAGCTCCAGTCCAATCACGATTGAGTTGACGAGGGCGGCAATTTGCAGCATTTCTCGCCAAGGTAAAAGTTTTAAGCGCCGCAGAAAATTACTCACGATCGGCAGATTAGGTAGGTTGCTTTGATTTTATAACAGTTTTGCTCTGGCGATCGACCTTTGATGACAATTTGTGAAGTAAAATAAAGATATAGAGCAGTCTCTTGACAAATTCACCAAGAGTACGTGCCTATTAGTTGTTGGAACCGTGAAAGGAAAAAAGTTATGGTGGAGAACACTGTCGATTGTGCTGTAGCTTGCGTCAATGGCTGCGTTCTGGGCGACAAGTGCCCGAAGCGGGAATACGCAGAAGCAACGTCCAACTTTATTGAAAATACTTCTCTGGATAAAATGCTAGAAATAGCAGAGGAAGCGGTGAGAAGAAAACGGATGCAACCCCCCAAATGGGTAATTCCTGATTTTCCCGAATAGAATTAGCCTCCCCATTAAAAAGCGATCGCCCTTTTCAAACGGGCGATCGCTTTTTGTATTCCCAATGAAATAGCCGATCGAAATCCATATATTTCCTGGGATAGAAGCTAAAAGTTTAAATAGCAATTATTATACTACTTAATTATAGCCATCTGCCATTACTAAAAACAATTCAGCTACAGCCAAATTCGGACATTTTTTATTTAATTTAATTGAGTTCAAAAACAAACAGGAGCAAGTATCGTGGCACAGCAAAAAAAAGGCAACGCAAAAACAACAACAGAACGCGATAATTTGGACGAATTGCCTCAAGAGATTACCGAATCTTACGGTACCGGCGTCATCGATCAACGGGGATTGAGCCAAGACGACATAACAACCCTGCAGGACAGCAGTTCGGAATACTCTGCCACCAGTTCCCAAATCGGCGGCGAGGATGGCGATCCGGCTGCGGAACAAGAAAGTGCCACTGGCGAGCAATCGGTGGGCGGAACTGCGCCTACTCCCGACATGGATATGGTTGACGAACTCGGAGCCGCTGCGGGCATAGAGATGGCTGATGGCGCTATTTTGCACACAACAAATATGCTTGAACGTCGAGATGAAAGTCGGTGGGAATTAGAGCCTAGTTCGGCGGAAGATTATCAGGAACGATCGGATTTATAGGTCTATTTTTTACAAAAAAAGAGGTAGTATAATAGGAGCTGGTTCAACAGTATCCATACTTAATCTGCCAAGTATTTGTAAATCGGCCCCTCCTCACTTTTGCTCTCGCAACACGTATCCAACTCCCCGAACCGTATGCAGCAGGCGTTTTGAGTTACTTGCTTCTAACTTAATTCGTAATGCACGAATATACACTTCAATAATGTTTGACTCTCCCATAAAATCGTAACCCCAAACTTTTTCAAAAATTCGCTCGCGGGTAATGACTTGACGGGAATTTTGCAGCATAAATTCTAACAAATCAAACTCTTTTGCAGTGAGTTCAATTAGTTGACTGCCTCGATAAACTTCACGGGTTAAACCGTTCAATATTAGGTCTTCAAATTGTAAATTATCCGGGTCATTGGCTTGAGTGCGGCGCAGACGGGCTTTGACTCTCGCGAGGAGTTCTTCCATACTGAAAGGCTTAGTAACATAATCATCGGCTCCAGCATTTAATCCCGTCACGCGATCGGGTACTTCATCTTTTGCTGTCAACATAATTATTGGTACTTGAATACCAGTCGATCGCAACCTTAAACAGATGTCTAATCCAGAGATGCCGGGAAGCATCCAATCTAAAATTAATAAATCCGGTTGAGCATCACGAGCGATCGTTAATCCATCCAATCCATTTGGGGCGACAGTAACGTGATATCCTTCAAGACTAAGTTCCGATTCGATGAACTTTGCCAGTTTAGGGTCATCTTCAACAAGGAGAATGCGATCGCTCATAGCTGCGGATTCCAGACAGGTAAGGTGATAGTAAAAATACTACCTTCTCCCGGTTTAGATCGGAGCGTAATACGTCCTTCCATGCCTTCGATGAGGCTTTTGGCGATCGCCAATCCCAGCCCTGTACCGTCTCTAGAGCGCGTCATTGACTCATCCACCCGGTAAAATCGCTCAAAAATCCGGTTTTGATGGGGGAGAGAAATACCAATTCCGCGATCGCCCACATGAATCATCACCTGCTGTTCCCTCTTTTCCAATACTAACTCAACTGGTTGTTCGGGAGCCGAATACTTGATGGCATTATCGACTAAGTTAATTAACACTTGTTGTAAGCGATCCTGATCCGCACAGGCTACAACATCTTCATCAGTTGACACCAAAATAATTTTCCGATTGCTAACTTTTTGACTCATCTGGGCCACCTCAGCCACCAGAGTATTCAATATCACCGGATTCAAACGAAAGTGCAAGTTGCCACTATCTGCCCGTGCCAAATCGAGCAAATCTTCTAACATCCGAATCGTGCGTTCAGTTTCCCCAACGGCTGTTTCCAGTGCTTGTTGCTGATAGTCACTTAAGTTAGTGCTGCGTCGCAGCAAACTTTGCAAATAACCAACTACAACCGTCAGAGGAGTGCGTAATTCGTGGGAAACATTACCGACAAATTGGCGTTGCTGCTCCCAAGAACCAGATAAGCGAAACAACATCTCATTAAAGGTTTGCGCTAGTCCTAAAATCTCATCAGGAGCCTGATGCAGTTGGAGTTTGGCCGCCTGCAAATTATCAGCAGACAAAGTGCTAGCTACCTGACTCATATGTTCCAAAGGATGGAGAGCATGACGAATGCGACTGGCGATCGCCAACATTAACACTAAGATTACCACAATACTGACAACAATTAGACTGCGAATCCCATCATTTAATTGACGTTGCTCATCAGTGATATCTTGAGAAAAATATACCGTACCCAGTAATTCATTTTTAATCCTCAGAGTTCTGCTACAGATCACCAAGTAGCGATCGCCCACCTGAACAAAAGTCGGCTCAGCAGGTACTTCCGTCAACGAGATCATCTTCGTAATCTTAGAAGATTGCAGATCCATATCAGGTGAATTCACCAAAAGCATCCCATCATTTCGCTTCACCCACACCATGATTCCTCCTGTGGAAGCTTTATGCACACTTCGGGTTAAGCCAATTTCTAGTGAACCCATTTCACTATAAAGCTCAACCTGTTCGGGAAAGCGTATTCCAATATATTCCAGGGTTTGTTTGTGGGCACCGACTAGATTTTGCGACCTTTGCCAGCCGGCCCAAAATGCCACACTGCTCAGTGCTAAAATCGAGAGAACCAGCAATTCCAGCGTCAGGCGAAACTGAAGCGAAGAGGTGGAAATTCGCTTGCCCGTGAGATGGTTGATAGCGGATCTAACTTGGCAAATTAGCTTCATTATATCGTCAGGTTGTGAGGAGAATTAAGCATTAAAATGCGTCAACTATTAACTAGATAAAATTAGTATTGCGTCGAACCGACGAAAGTTGGTGCAGCCGCGATCGTCGCCCGCTATATTTGAGATTTGTTGATATTTCCTGTCATCAGGCTGCTATCTTAAAAGTTTTCCGCAGTGCCTTTAATCTGGTTAAACTCAAATCGTCGATCGTAATCTGTTACACCATAAAGATTAAAACTAATGGTTGGTTTATCTCCCAGTGCTTCCACATGATGAATCGCATCTGGCATTAAGCACAAAACGTCACCAGGAGCAAGCAAAATATCTCCCACTGTGGTAATTTTATCGGGAAACTTGCGAGTTGGCGATCGCTGCCAAAAAGTATTTTTCTCCTCTCCATCAAGTAGGGCCACCAATCCCCAACTGGCATGATTGTGAATCGGAGAAACTGCACCCGGAGCCCAAGCCACCAACTGCACCGTCAGAGGAAAAAATGGTTCATCATACAGTGTTTGTACTGCCCACCCTGTCTCAGAGTCAGGCTCAAGTAGAGCAATTTGAAACCAGGAGGAACTATCTAACAACCTGCGGACAAGGGGACAAATTGCCTGGAGTCGTAAATAATCATCACTAATTTGCTCTAATACATCTTCCAAGTCAGTTAAAAAACGGTAAAGTCGGTAGGGATGAGTCAAATCTTCAATTTGACTTGTAGCCTCAAAAATATTGCACTGTCCATCGTTAGTCACTAACCAGTCTTTTCCTGTCATAATTTCTCAACTCGCGGTTAAATTACTGCACTACTAAAAGATAATCAGGGTTAATCTCCACTCTATAAGACATTCCTGGCAACTAGATGATGCGTTCCTAATTCCCAGATGAATTTTTGCTGAAGAAAGGGACGTATAAAGTATTCAGAGTTTTATCTCCCATCCATCTCTTCCTCATCTAGCACTCATCTTATTGAGTGTTAATGTAAACAACCTCAAGTCTTGAGGACCACAAAAAGCCAGAATAATTGCCAGAGATCAAGAAGTCTCAAGCAAATATCTGGCATGGAACTATTAACAATTTATCTGGGAATTAGACACATGAAAGTAAAATACATTACCACGATCGCCATTGCCACCATTCTCGGTTTGGCAACAGCTAATGTTAGCTACGCCAAATTCAAGGCTGCCACAAGCTTAAACTCTACAACCGTTTCATTCAAGATTGCAGAATCCAATCCTTGCGCGGGTAAAGCCAATCCTTGTGCTGGTAAAGCCAATCCTTGCGCGGGTAAAGCCAATCCTTGCGCGGGTAAAGCCAATCCTTGTGCTGGTAAAGCCAATCCTTGTGCTGGTAAAGCCAATCCTTGTGCTGGTAAAGCCAATCCTTGCGCTGGTAAAGCCAATCCTTGTGCTGGTAAAGCCAATCCTTGCGCTGGTAAAGCCAATCCTTGTGCTGGTAAAACCAATCCTTGCGCTGGTAGAAGCAGCACAACAACCCTTCATCCTCAGTTCTACACCGAAAAAGGTGTGGCTCTTGATGGTCAGGATGTCGTAGCCTATTTTACCCAAAGCAAATTAGTTATGGGAGTTAGCCAATTTAAACATAATTGGGGTGGAACAACTTGGATGTTTGCTAGTGCAGCAAACCGTGATATGTTTGCTAAAAATCCTGAAAAGTATGCTCCTCAATACGGTGGATATTGTGCCCAGGGAACCAGTGAAGGGAATCTTGTTGTCACCCAGCCAGACGCCTGGAAAATCGTTAATGGGAAGCTTTATCTCAACTACGACAAAAAAGTACAAGCACAGTGGATGGCGGATATCCCCGGCCACATTGCTTCAGCAAACAAAAATTGGCCCGCTATTCTGAACAACAAAGAACTGTTCCGCTAAGCTGAAAGTGATGCAGCCAATTAATCCTTAACCGCCACGGAGGTTACATCCAGCATTTTTAATCTCTATGGGTACAAAAAGGTAATTGTAATTGCGTAATTGCGTAATTGCGTAATTTAAGAAGCTGTACCTCACACAATTGACAACTGCTACATTTTTTTATTGAGCAACATATTCCGTGGCTTACCTTCATAAAGCGTGTTTGTAGTCAGGACTTCAGTTTTCTCTATGCCTGTGAACAATTACTATTAGTCCAGACTACAAACTTACTGTGGTTAGAGCACCGGATATGATATTATGTATCGCAAAAACCGGGTTCATGAAGCCAACCCTCCTCAACAAAAAGGTGCTGTATGGAATTTAAAGATTTTCTGGGTTTGCTGCATCCTATTTTAGCTGTAGCGATTGTTTTTCCTATGCTTGGTGTTGTTCTCAATATGGCGTGGCAAACTATGCAGCGTCGGAAGCAAATTGCGATCGACACCAAGAGCAAAATTCCACCTGTAGTCGGTCCAGAACACGTCAAAGCAGGTCGAATTCTGTCAGGTTCTGTGGTAGGAGTGACGTTGTTGGGTCTAGCCTACCCGATTTTTGAGCATATTTTGAGCAAGGATGTTTGGAGCAAAAACTCGTTTCAGGTCATTTTCATTGTGCTGATGTTTGTTGCAACTATCGGCTCTTTGGTCATGCTATATCGAGCTACACCCGCTTTATGGCGCGGCATATTTGCGACCCTAACAGGTACTGGTTTGGTGATTCTTGGCACTCAAGATGGCGTTTATCGGCGAACCAATGAATGGTATTGGTCTCACTACTACATTGGCATCACCGCTGCGCTAATTATGGTTTTTTCCCTTGCCATCGTTCAAGACATTTACAAAGACCGCTCAAACCGCTGGCGCACTACCCATGTGATATTGAACTCGATCGCTGTGCTGCTGTTTCTCGGACAGGGAATGACCGGAACCAGGGATTTATTAGAAATTCCTCTGAACTGGCAAAAACCTTATATTTATACCTGTGATTTCACTAATAAGACCTGCCCCAAACCGTGAGCGATCGCATTAATTTGAGATTCAAGTCTCAACTGAGTAGAAATTAGACGAATAAACCCGGTTTCTGAATGTAATGAAGTCCTGGTATCAACAGGAGTGAGAACGAGAAACCGAGTTTATGAAGCCCCGATTGCGTCAGTCCTAATCAGTAATACATCTTAATCATTGCGAGCCAAGCCCTGAAGGCTAACTTGCAAAATCGACAAACCCAAAATTAGCAAAAACAAAACCAGCCCGATCGTACAAGCATAGCCAATTTCCAAATCATTAAAAGCCCGTTCGTAAAGATAATAAACAACAGTCTTAGAACTATTGCGAGGCCCGCCCTGAGTCATAATATAAACTTCTTCAAAAACCTTAGTAGCAGAAATCGCCGAAATAACCGCTACCAAAACTAGATACGGCTTCATCAGCGGCACAGTAATATCCCAGTGCTTTCCCAAACCATCAGAACCATCAATAGCAGCCGCCTCATAAAGTTCTGCCGGAATAGCTTGCAGCCCAGCCAAATAAATCACCATGTAATAGCCCAATCCTTTCCAGATAGTAACCGCCATGACGCTAAAGATTGCTAACTTCGGATTAGCCAGCCAAGAAACAGGAGGTAAACCCAACAATTCCCCCAACTGATTTAGCAGTCCAGTCTCAGCAAACAGCCACTTCCAAGCAATCCCGGCGACAACCATTGAAATCACCGCTGGCGTGTAGTATGCGGCTCGAAACCAGTTCATCCCCTTAAGTTTTTGGTTGCACAAAATCGCCATTCCCAAGGGTAGAACAACCAATACAGGCACAACGCAGGTGAGATACAGCAGCGTATTCGTCAAAGTTTGCCAAAATACTCGATCGCCCCACAACCTGTAAAAATTCTTCAACCCCACCCACTGCGGCATTTGAGTTAAATCATATTCGTAGTTGGTAAAACTCAAATAAAAAGCTTGCACCGCAGGCCACAAAACAGTCAAACTCAAAATAAATAAAGCCGGCAGCAAAAACAAATAAGGCGTCAAGTATCGTCGGGAAAAAGTCACAGACATAAATTAGTTATTAGTGATTAGTTATTGGTTTTTAGTTATTAGTTATTGGTTATTACTCGTTCCCAGGTCAAGCCTGGGAACCAGTTATCTCGCTTGTCTGCGGAGGCAGACTTCGTTTGACAAGACGAGGTTTAAACCGCCGACTAATAAGGGGAAGAAACTAATCAGCCCCTACAAACAATTGTTATTTAACTCCCGAAAACAAAGCCTGCCAGTCTTCGGGAGAACTGGCATTTTCCCCCTCTTTCACCTCAAAAGTAACGTTGCAAGCTTGAGGCTGTTCCAAGGCTTGCACGCACAATTCTGCAATATCTTCCCGACTGACTTTGCCCCTAATATTGTCTCCTTGCTCAAATATTAAAGCTTTGCCTCCCGGTTCTTCAGTCAAAGCGCAGGGTCTGACAACAGTATAAGGTATGCCGCTCGATCGCACGCAATCTTCCCCTTTCAACTTCCAAGTCAAAATTCCCCCCAACATATCATTCATCCTGACAGCAGGCGGTTCTTCTTCCAAGTTAATTCCCGGGCGGCCCGGGCGGGTAACTCCTGCCGAACTCACCATCACAACTCGCGGCAAAGTCTGTCCCCCATCAGCTTTAATAGATTCTAACTCCAGTTGAAAAATACCCGGTGTAAATTTCGGGTTGAGCGCGCCATCATATTCAAACTTGCTCAACATTAACTGAAAAGAAAAAATACTGCTGGCATCAAATTTCGAGCCATCTTTGACAGTTTTGGCGCGGAATACTGGAATTAACTCATCAAAGGGAACGGTGACAGTAATCCAGATATTATAAACAGTATCAAACGAATAGCAATAGCCAATTCCATCCCATTTAGCTTCGCTGCGAACAATCAATTTGTAGCGCTTGCCGTCGCCCTTAACGCGCAGTTGGAGGCCGCTAAATCCTGCGAGATTGAGCGGAGGATCGAAGTTGCGGGTACGCACCGAAGCAAAGCCGCCCGAGTTGGCAGTAGAAACATTGCCTGTGAATATAGCCCTATTGTCTGTAAGTACGATCGAACTTTCGCTGGTGCCGCCCATCACTATGTCGTCGAGAGCTCCCCAAGTTTCTTTTAAATCTTGGCTGGGTTTTGTGAAGTCAAAAATTGTTTTTTCGCCTGCTTGAAGTAGCTGGCGGCGAACAGCTTGCACTAAATTATTGATGCCTTTGTATTCGACTATTTCGGGAACATCCACAACTTCAGGCATATAAAATTTGATGCCTTGATAGTATTTTTCCCGATTTGGGGTGTCTCCTTCTACTGGTTGAACTTTAGTACCGGTACAGCAGATAACCGCTTCTACGCCCTCGGTTACTAGCGGTGTTAGGGTTTCTGCGAGAGTGATATCTCCCTCAACTAACTCGACATTTTTGCCGAGAATTTCTGTTGCTCTTTTAGCATCTCTGACGAGGCAGCGTACTCTGTATCCCCGCTGTTGCAGCCGCTTCACAACTCGCTTCCCGACGCCGCCGGTGGCACCGGCTACCAGTATCAGTTTGGGTTGGTCTTTTTTAGTTTTGCTGCTGCTTCCAAAGAGTTGTTGCAGCCAGCTAATGCTGCCAATGAAGGGAATGACGCCGAAATAAGCCAAGGTTTTGAGAAACCGGCCGGCATCCCATTGGGCGGTTTTTTTTTCAGTCATACTAGCTTCCTCTGAATTGGCTCAAATCTACTTAGCTGCTTTTGTATTTTAATCGAATTTTCGATTTTTGAATTGGGGCGATTTCCTAGCCTTTGGGATAGATTCGCTAGCGCGGACTTTTTTTCACTTGACTGTGGGTTGGGGATGAGTTTGGTTCAAGGGAATCTCAATAATCAACTCGGTTCCCTCTCCGGGGGCAGAAATGCAAGTCAATTTGCCGCCGTGTTGTTCTACCACAATTTCGTGGCTAATCGCCAAACCTATCCCCGCACCTTTGCCCACCGGTTTTGTGGTAAAAAACGGCTCAAATATTTTCTGGCGAACTGTTTGGGTCATGCCCCAACCGTTGTCCTCGATCCGAACTGCTACGGCTTTTTTTCTGGGACAAAGTTCAGTCACAATCCGAATTTGTCCGTACTTAACTGGCTGTTCTTTGTCTCCGCTGTGCGACGATAAATTATTGTTGACAAAGGCATCTTCGAGAGCATCAATTGCATTTGCCAGTACATTCATAAATACTTGGTTGATTTGAACTGCGTAACACTCAACTAAAGGCAGAGAGCCATATTCTTTGATGAGATGAATTGCTGGGCGATCGGGCTTCGGTTTGAGTCGGTTGCTCAAAATCAGCAAAGCGCTGTCCAATCCGTCGTGAATGTCAATTGGTTTAATCTCTGCTTCGTCAATTCTAGAAAAGTTTCGCAGCGACTGAACTATCTCGCGGATGCGGTTAGCTCCTACTTTCATTGAACCCAGCAACTTCGGTAAGTCTTCAACTATAAACTCTAATTCTGCTATTTCTATTTGTGCTTGAATTTCTGGCGAAGGCGACGGATAGTGCTGGTCGTAAAGCTGCAATAAATCGATCATTTTTTGACTGTATTCGTTGGCATAGCTAAGATTGCCGTAGATGAAGTTAATCGGGTTAGTGACTTCATAAGCTACGGCCGACACCAACTGTCCCAAACTAGACATTCTTTCGCTTTGCACCAATTGAGTTTGCGCCCGCTTAAGCTCGGACATCGCTGTTTTTAAATGAGCAGTTTTTTCGCGTTCTCTGGCGACTGATGCTTCTAGTGCTCTATTTAAATTTTCGAGTTTGGCTACTTGGCGCAGCACTATATTAATCATTGCTTTTTTCAGTTCCAATGCAGCGTCTATCTCGCATTGTTTCCAAGGCAAAGATTTGTACCTTACATTTTCTTTCCACAGCTCGAAGGATTTCCGAGGAGACAGTCGAGGGCTGCCATCTTCCTCTATTTGAACTGGTTTGTTGGGGTTTCCCGCCCAATTTACTGTCTTAATTACTTCCGGGCGAAACCACAAAATGTATATTTTCTGAGTCGGCGATATTGCTACGGCCAAACACCCGCTGGCGGTGTCTTTAAATTCCTCAGCTTCTGGATAGCATTTGGTCAGCGAGTCTGTATAAAATATTTCTTTCTTTAAATGCTCTTGCACCCACTTAGTTAAGTATTTGAGCGATTCTTCTTGAGGTGTTTTCCCGACTGGATAGCAATTGTCTCCAAATATTATTGCAGCTCCCTGGGCGTTGACTGCTTCCAGCAAATTATGCTGACATTTAAATAATACTTCGGACAAGTTTTCGGAGGTGGATATGTCTTCAAAAATCTTGGTTTGAATAGATTTTAAGTGTAATTTGTAGTCGTAGTCTTCGTTGCCTTCTTTTGATTGCAGTTCTAAGGACATTACTTGCCCGATAAATTCGCAGGCGGCGCGCAATTCATAGTTGAGGTATTTTGGTGTATAGTTGTGGCAAGCAATCAATCCCCACAATTTTTTATCTTTGATTAACGAGATTGACATCGAAGCTGCAACGCCCATATTTTGCAGGTATTCTATGTGAATGGGTGAAACACTTCTCAACACGCTGAAACTGAGGTTTCGGGGCTGGGTAGTGACAGCATTATTTCCTGACACAAGGGGGACGGGTTGATAATTAATATCTGGGATTAACCTCAGCCAATTTAACGAATACAGTTGTCTGGCTTGTTTGGGAATATCTGAGCTGGGGTAGTTTAATCCTAAGAAAGGACTCAGATTTTCTGCTTTGTTTTCAGCTATTACAGCGCCGTTGCCTTCACGATCAAATTGATAGACCATGACTCTATCAAACCCGGATATTTTTCTGACTTCTTCGACAGTCAGTTGACATAGATTGTTGAGATTTTTGGCGCTTTGAATTTTGCTGACGGTGGCTCTTACTGAATGATAAAAGCTAAAAACCGAAATATTTTCTGGGTGAGTGGCTAATTCCAACTCGACCATCAATACTTCTTCTACTCGGTGGAGGATGCAGTCAAATTCTAAATATTTACCTTTGTTTATGACAGAAAGTTTAATGGGATTGACGGTTTTTAAGTTTTCATTACACAAACAAAGCTTGAGTTTTTTTAGTTGAACTCGATTGAAGAATAAGCTCAAATTTCGACCGATCGCACTTTCCGGATCTACTCCTAATAAATCTTCCGTATTTTCGCTGACTTCCAGTATTTCTAGTTCAGGTTCTCGTACAACAAGTAGCACCCCGTGTGGCTGAATGTGCCCCGATAGGTGAATGGGTTCTCTGTCGCAGTTTGTCAAGTCAACTTCTTCGAGTGCGGGAATTGTGATTTGTCGATCCATTTGCTTTGTCTTCCGCTGTAAAATTTCGATAGAGTTCTAATGATTTGAGATTTGAGAGCAAATTTGCTTTTCCATAATAATCTCATATTGTTCGAGCGCATAACGGCTCTATCCCTGGAGGGATACTGAAAATCAATCATCCGATAATCAGCGCATCAAATATGATTTATTAGAAAATCAGCCTGCCGTATGTGTTGCTGTTTTAGCAGCCTCAGCCTTCTATAAATTTTACCGACTTGGCTCTTCTATACTATCGCTCCCCGATGCTAATTATCATAGCAATTTTTGGGATTCTTCAAGGATGTTTAATAATTTTCCAAAACTTTAATAGTTGTGGTAAAATTTTGCCCGCTGGAACAGGGTGAGAGAAATGCGTCTCCAGAGCGGCCTACTTACTGAAATATTAAGTTAAGGTAAGGGTGACAAGATCTGAAAGTCAAGTCACGCTAAGCTTTTTAAGTATACCCAACAGGCCCGACAATTAGACTGATGATCGACTTCAATACAGTTACTGAATTTTCTCATACCTACTGCATAGCTATCTGTGCTTTTTTAGTTCCAGCAAACTTGCTGACTACTTTGCAGACAGCGATTTTGACAGGACTAAACCGACCTCGAATGCAAATTTGGGCGTCTGTGGTTGTCGCCAGCCTTTGGGCTACAGCAATGATATTTCACGTTTTTACTTGGTTCGCGATCGGGGTAGTAATGCCTCCGACATACATCTTGCTAGTTATGGCAATGACTTGTCTGACAATAAATGTCTGGGCGATCGCTCATCCTGCAAGCATGATGCAATTAATTAGAGTTGCGGTATCAGTAGTTAGGGGAGGTTTCAGAAGGAAGAAGGATTTAGTTGTCTAAGAGAGAAAGATAGAGCGATCTAGCAACTCAAAAAGAATTGGGCAGGGGGTAATGTGAAAAGTGTCAGGGAAAATATTGGTTTCAGAATAGTTTTTCGGGAGCCAAATCGTGCTTCCGAGGGCTGAATTTTCAGCGGTTATTCCGGTTCGCGATCGCGACAATCTTCTGTTTCCGGGCCGCGGGGATGGATCGTGCAGTTGAGCAGGTAGCCGCCATCGCTTCTGCCGTAATAGTAGCGGCATCCGATACAAATTGCGGGAGGTTCGATCGCACTTTGGTAAACCGAATAATTCGCAGTCGCCAGCAGCGAAAAGTCGCGCTGCGTCTGAACATTCCCGATAATAGCGCCGGAGAGTTCGACAGCTTGGCGGATGTTTTCGATCCTGGTGTAAGGAGGCAGGTAAATGTCAATACAAAGGCGTATCCCCTGGCTATCCCGATCGTGGCGGGTAATAGTGCCTCCGAGCAAACCGACGCGCGAAGCGATAGCCGAGGAAAATTCGCTCAGGGAGGTGCAGTAACCGGAGAAAACGTGAATGTGTTCGTCCGTAGTAGCTCTCACAGTCACGCGAGTGGGAATTCGCAATCTCAGGTAAGCGTCGAGTTCGTCAAAAACCGGTTCGGCGAGGGAGAGCATTTGGTTTGCGTCTTCGTTGTTGAGCCCAAAACCCTTAGAAACCTTTGAAACGAGGGCTGCTAAAATATCAAAAACTTCGGTTAAGAGCGATTGCAGCCTGCTATCAATGGCGATCGGACATTCTCTGAGCAGCTTTAAATAATCCTCCAACCGATGAGCAATGCGCTGAATGCTGCTAAATCCGAGCATAGCTGCTCCCCCTTTAATCGAGTGCGAGGCTCGGATGAGCTGGTGTATTCTTTGGGGAGCTGGCACGGTGTTTTGCAGATCTTGCAAGCCTTGTTCGATAATTTGGATCTGTTCTGTGGCTTCTTCGATAAAGTAGCCGATGATCCGCTGTAGTTGTTCTGGCAGCATAATTTTATTCTCCTAAAAGCACCCCAGTATTATTAATCATTAGTCATTAGTCATTAGTCATTAGTCATTAGTCATTAGTCAGACATTTGATAGTTTGGAACTGATATTTAACTGACGAGTTATTTTTGTTTTTAAGCCCTAATCTGTTTTATTCTGACTCACGGCAACCGTAGTGGCAATGTTTAAAAATGTTAAGTCTTAACTGTTGACAGTGATTTTTTTGGCTCCGACGGTAGCGGTTGCCACCCCCAAAAGCAGCACCGCAGCACCTGCGAGTACCGCCGGCGCCGGCACTTCCCCAAACACCAAATAACCCAACCAACTCGCCGCCACCGGTTCAAACAAGATGGCAAGAGTTACCAGAGTTGGGGAAATCTGCACTACGGCCCAGTTCAAAATGGTGTGGCCGACTAACTGAGGCAAAGCGGCCGTTAACAAAATATAAAAATATACAATGTTGGGGTAATTAGTATAAGTAGTGCCGAAGGCGAAGGGGAGAGGCAGCAGGACGATCGCAGCAACAGTATAGGCGATCGCGATATAGCCACCAATTCCCAGTCCCCGCCGCTGAGCTTCCCTGCCCAACAGCAAATACAAGCTGACAGCCCAGGAACCAGCCAGAGCCAGGAAATCGCCAAGCAGTTGGCTGCTGCCAGCATTAGCTGCACCCGCGCTTCCAAGGGCGATCGCCATTCCCCCAGTCAGGGCTATAGCAATGCCAGCGATCGACATTTTGCTGAGTTTTTCGCCGAACCAGAAGCGCGACAACAGCGCTACCCAGACAGGATTAGTGGTGACGAGGGCAGTCGAGGCGGCGATCGAAGTATAAGAAAGTGAGGTAATCCAGAGGGCAAAATGCAGGGCGAGACACAAACCCGCAGCAGCAGCATAGCGCCGAGTTCCCGGTTGCAGGGCGTTCCACTGAATTTGCCGCCAAGCCGGAAGCAGAATTAAAGCAGATAAAGTCAGGCGAGAGGCCGCGAGCACCAGACTGAAACCCAAACCGCCCGCCCCTGCTGAAAAGTTAGCCAGCCGAATTAAGATTGATGAAGTTGAGACTGCTAAAACGCCGATAATTAACACTAGGGCGATCGACCAATTAGGTGCTTGTTTCGGAAGATTCATTTTTTAGGCAATGGGCAATGGGCAATGGGCATTGGGCATTGCCCAAACAGGGCATTGGGCATTGGGAAAATTTACAAAGCAATTTTCGCACAAATTATGAATAATTTCTATGCTCTTCTTCTCCTCTTTTCTTCTCTCTTCCTTCGCGTCCTTCGCGCCTTCGCGGTTCGTTAAAAAAAAGCCAGTTCCCGAAGCACAAAAAATTCCTATACTCAATAATTATTAATATAGATCGCGCCTAAAATTACCTGACAATCAAGCATCCAGGATACAAGCCCCCGGATTCATTCCTTCGCAGACTCAGGACCCAGAAATAAAAAACCTGTATCCGATGAAACTTGCCCCCCGACTCGATCCGTGGGGTGAATCCTAAAATCTAAAATCTCAAATCTCAAATCTAAAATCGATTGACCTCTGTTATAGTTTCAATATCGCAAAAAACCAATTACCAAGTTACAATTTCTAACTATCTATGGCTCCTACAGTTTTGATTACAGGGGCTTCTCAAGGAAGCGGCAAAGCAACAGCAATTTTATTTGCAAGTAAAGGTTACGATGTAGTTATGGTAGCTCGCCAGCCAGAGAGATTGGCAGCAGCAGCGGCTCAAGTCCAGCGAGAAGGCACTTCTGCTGTAGCTATTCCGGGGGATGTCGGCGACATTCAACAAGTGCGGGCGATCGTCCAAAAAGCCCTAGATGCCTGCGGCAACATCGATGTTTTAGTTAACAATGCTGGCATTTGTCTCGCGGGGGCGATCGAGCAAACAACCTCCGAAGACTGGCAGCAATTAATGAATACCAATTTTTGGGGCTGCGTTAACACAATTCAAGAAATGTTGCCACATTTTTTGGAACGAAAAACCGGGACAATAGTCAATGTTGGTTCCATTGGCGGCAAAATGCCTTTGCCTCAAATGACTGCTTATTGTGCCAGCAAATATGCAGTAACCGGTTTAACAGAAACTTTGCGATTGGAATTAGCGCCTCAAGGCATTCACGTTTGCGCCGTGCATCCGGGCCTGATTAACAGCGATTTTTTAGAAAGAGCTCAATTTCGCGATCGAGACGAACCCGCAGTCGAATTGCGCCGCCAACAAATGACCAAAATGGTGAAATCTGAGTGGGCAACTAAACCAGAAGATATTGCTAAAGCTATCTGGGATGCTGTGAAAAATCAGCGTGCAGAAGTTACCGTCGGCCCTGCTTTTTTGGCATCGGAAGCTTATCGGTTGTTCCCCGGTTTGATGCAGTGGGCAATGGCAAAGGGCAACTGAAAAACAGGCAAGATGCCTGTTTCACAAAAAAAAACTCAGTTTTTGTGGAACAAGCCCCAGAGCCAGTTCTTGATAGATAATTAATCAATTAGCTGCTTCAAAGCAAAGAACTAGCATTAATAAAACGACCGTTTAAATCGGCTGGGGTCACATTCAAAACAGTACCCAACAAAGCATTAGTAAAACCGAATCTAATATTAGTAGCTTCTACGCGACCGTTGCCATCCGGATCGAGACTTTGCCGCGAGATGCCACCCTTGGCTAACAAACTCGTGCCCCCCGTTATAGTTGCAGGATCGATCAGCAGCAGTCTCGGGTCGTTCAAGCTATAACTTACCTCTTCCAAGGAGATATTGCTGCTGGTAAATGCCACACTAATTCCAATCGAATCGCTAGACTTATCAAAATCCACAATTACCGCGTCAGGAACTTCTATTCCAGCTACTCGGATTCCCGCTTGATCGACTCGTAAAACAAATACATCGCTCCCTGCACCGCCTTGGTAAATATCTACCTCTCTGTCGCCAATTAAAGTATCATTACCGTCACCGCCCACTAATAAATCAACACCTTGTCCACCGCGCAACAAATCATTTCCCGCACCCCCATCAATGAAATCGCTATTTCTATCTCCTGTCAAGAAATCGTCGCCAATTTCTCCCAAAACATCGTCATCATCTTTGCCGGCGTAAATAGAATCACTGCCGACACCGCCTAACAGACTGTCTTTACCATCGTTGCCGAAAATCCGTTCTGCATCTGACGAACCCCTGACAGTATCATTGCCGCCCAGCATCCAAAGTCCCCCAGGAAAACTAGCAAGTTGTCCTGGTGCAAGTGTAATATTTTCAGGAGAATTGTCTCCTACCAAACGAGAGATGCCTGAATTATCTGGTGTGAGTACCATATTTGTAAACTTGATGCGATGTGAGCATGGATATTGTGCAAGATTATACAGTTGAGCAGGGTGCGCCAGAACACAGTTACTTCCTCACTCGCGATCGAGCAATCGCTGGCGCACCCTACTAGACAGCTCGATCGCTCCATCTTGGCACAAGCCTGATGGAAATACCCTAGATTAAAATAAAAGTTAAAATTTGAGCCGATGCCAATTATCTTAGTTGAAGACTTGAGCAAAGTTTATCCGGTAGCGATTAAAGAACCGGGGCTTAAAGGAACTGTGCGACACTTTTTTAGTCGCACTTACCGCAATATCAAAGCAGTTGATGGCGTTTCTTTCAGTATTGAACCGGGGGAATTCGTGGGGTTTCTAGGCGCTAACGGTGCGGGCAAAACTACTACGCTCAAAATGCTGACGGGTTTGATTTATCCGTCTGCGGGTACGGTGAGAGTGTGCGATCGTACTCCTTTTCGCCGCGAAGCAGATTTTCTGCAAAAAATCACCTTAGTAATGGGGCAGAAACAGCAGTTAATTTGGGATTTACCCGTGCTTGACTCTCTGCGAATCAATGCCGCTGTCTACGGGATTCCCGATACAGATTATCGGCGGCGAGTCGGAGAATTGACAGAGATGCTGTCACTAGAAGGCAAGTTAAATCAGCCGGTACGAAAGCTTTCTTTAGGCGAACGCATGAAAGCTGAATTGATGGCGGCCCTGCTGCACCAGCCGGAGGTATTATTTTTAGATGAACCGACTTTAGGTTTGGATATAAACGCACAGTTTAGCGTCAGGCAATTTCTGCGAGAATATAACGAGCGCTATCAAGCAACGGTGCTGTTGACGAGCCACTACATGGCTGACATTACTGCTTTGTGCAAGCGCGTTTTGTTAATCCATGAAGGGCAATTAGTTTATGATGGCAGTTTGGACGGATTGCTCGACAGGTTTGCACCTTATCGGGAAGTTCAGGTAAAATTAGCTAAGCCGCTGGCAAAAGATAGTGCTTTTGCTTACGGGGAGGTAGAATCTATTGAGGGACAATCGGTGAGTTTTTTAGTAAAAAGGGAAGAGCTGACGGTGAGCGTGGCGAAGATTTTGGCGGAGTTAGAAGTGATAGATTTGACTGTTACCGATCCGCCAATTGAAGAGGTAATTGGTCGAGTTTTTCGCACGGGAAAAGTGTAAGGTTTTTGGGATAAGCTCATTCTCTATAACAGGCAAGATGCCTGTTCCACTATAGTTATAAAGTAGAACAGGCAAGATGCCTGTTCCACGAGAGATTCAATGTTTTTGTGGAACGGGCTTCTAGCCCGTTGCTAACCCCAAAAAACAGTCATCTTGCCTGTTCCACGAGAGATTCAATGTTTTTGTGGAACGGGCTTCTAGCCCGTTGCTAACCCCAAAAAACAGTCATCTTGCCTGTTCCACGAGAGATGCAATGTTTTTGTGGAACGGGCTTCTAGCCCGTTGCTAACCCCAAAAAATTAACTGTAAAATTGATATGAACAGAATTGTTAAAATTGCTAAAACTTTCCTAGTTACCTATTACGCTTATATGCTCGAATACCGGGCGGAATTGTTTTTGTGGGCGCTGTCGGGGGCTTTGCCGTTTATCTTGATGGGAGTCTGGACGCAGGCGGCCGAAACTGGTCAATTTGGGCTGAATTCGATCGACTTTGCCCGTTATTTTTTAGCGGCTTTCATTGTCAGACAAACAAATGTAGTTTGGGTGATTTGGGAGTTTGAAAAGGAAGTTGTGCAAGGCAGGCTATCTAATAGATTGTTGCAGCCTCTCGATCCCGTATGGCACCACTTCGTATCTCACATTTCCGAAAGGTTTGCGAGGCTGCCGTTTGTATTGGGATTAGTGCTGCTGTTTTTTGCACTTTACCCGCAGGCTTTTTGGCTGCCGAGTCTTGGGAGGTTTTTGCTGTTTTTGTTGGTTGTCGTCTTGGCTTTTTGCTTGCGGTTCCTGATACAGTATACCTTTGCGCTGTTTGCTTTTTGGCTGGAAAGGGCAAGTGCGATCGAGCAATTCTGGTTTCTAATTTACCTGTTTTTATCGGGACTTATCGCACCGCTAGAAGTTTTTCCCGCACCCGTGCGCGAAGTAGTTTTGTGGACGCCGTTTCCTTATTTGATTCATTTTCCCGCTTCTATCTTGATAGGATTGCCCGTAGATTTAGGCCGCGGTTTGTTGGTAATGTTGGGTTGGAGTGCGGTGTTTTTTGTGTGGAATCGCTGGCTTTGGCGGCAGGGTTTGAAGCAGTATTCCGGCATGGGAGCTTAAATAATAATTAAGAATCAGAAAACTGTAAGGTGCGTCACAGTAAAAATATTAATCGTTTTGTCAAAAAGACTTACTTGACGCACCCTACTTAACTCTGGAGTAAATCTCAAATCTCAAATCTCAAATCTACAATCGACTGACGCACCCTACTTAACTCTGGAGTAAATCTAAAATCTAAAATCTAAAATCTAAAATCTAAAATCTAAAATCGGTCGATCGCAGACATCATGCAAAAATGCAATCGGGAGTATTCGACAATTGCATAAATCTCCATTTTTTGTATCTATAAGTACAAAAATTTACAAAAAAGTCTTATATTAATTAACCCAACGACTGGTAAACGGGATAAAAGAGATTCTAATGACAGCCAAAAAAAACCTGATTGTAATTGGCAATGGCATGGTAGGTCACAAGTTCCTAGAGTTAATGGTCAGCTCGGATGCTGCCAAAAACTGGAATTTAATTACTTTTTGTGAAGAACCGCGCGTTGCTTACGATCGCGTAAACCTCAGCGGATTTTTCTCTGGCAAAACAGCGGGAGATTTATCTTTAGTTGCACCGGGATTTTATCACGAAAACGGCATCCAAATTCATATAGGCGACAAAGCAGTCGCCATTAATCGGGAACACAAAATAGTCTCTTCAGCCAACGGTTTAGAAGTTCCCTACGACAAAATAGTTCTGGCCACTGGTTCCTATCCATTTGTGCCATCAATTAAAGGCAAAGACGCTACAGGAACTTTTGTTTACCGAACAATTGACGACCTGGAAGCAATGTCAGATTACGCTAAAAATTGCAAAATTGGTGTAGTAATTGGCGGCGGTTTGTTAGGTCTAGAATGTGCCAATGCTCTGCAAAATATGGGTCTAAAAACTCACGTTGTTGAGTTTGCATCGCGGCTGATGCCCGTGCAAGTTGACGAGATTGGCGGGGCAATTCTCCGCAGCAAAATAGAAGATTTGGGCGTTTCGGTTCATACCAGCAAATCTACCACAGAAATTGTCAGCGAAGATGGCAAAGTTACTAAAATGCTGTTTGCTGACGGTTCGGAATTGGCAACAGATATGATAGTGTTTTCTGCTGGCATTCGCCCCCGCGACGAAATTGCCAGAAGTTGCGGTATAGAAGTAGGAGAACGCGGTGGCATTGTGATTAATGATAGCTGCCAAACCTCCGATCCTGACATTTATGCGATCGGAGAATGCGCGCTGTATCAAAATCGCATCTACGGCTTAGTTGCACCTGGATATACAATGGCAAGCGTAGCTGCAGATATTTTGAGCAGTGCAGCGGATGACGGGCAAGATGCCCGTCCCACAAGCACTTTTACAGGTGCGGATATGTCCACTAAACTTAAATTATTGGGGGTGGATGTCGCTAGTTTTGGAGATCCTTTTCCCAAGTCAGCCGATGCTAAAGAAATTGTTGTCACTGACACCTTCCAAGGCATTTACAAAAAATTAGTTTTAAATCAAGACGGCAGCCGAATTTTAGGTGGAATTCTCGTAGGAGATGCTTCGGCTTACGGCACTTTGCTACAATTCATGCAAAATGAAATTGCTCTGCCGCCGCATCCCGAAGATTTGTTAATGCCACCGCGAGAAGGGGGAGTAGCGGCGGGTTTTGGAGTAGACAGTTTGCCGGATTCGGCTCAAATTTGTTCTTGCAATAATGTTACCAAAGGGCAGATTTGTGAAGCGATTCGCGATTATAATTTAACCGATGTTGCCAGCGTCAAGAAATGCACTCAAGCTGGGACGGGCTGCGGCGGGTGCGTGCCTTTAGTGACGGATATCTTCAAGTCGGAGATGAAGAAAGCTGGGTTCGCAGTCAAAAATAATCTCTGCGAACATTTTGAATATTCTCGTCAAGAATTGTACCATTTAGTGCGCTCTCAAGAGATTAAAACCTTTGAGGAGTTGATTGAAAGACATGGCAAAGGTAAGGGTTGCGAAATTTGCAAGCCTGCTGTTGGTTCGATGTTGGCTTCTACTTGGAATGACCATATTTTAGAGAAGTCTCACGTCGGTTTGCAAGATACGAACGATTACTTTTTGGCAAACATTCAGCGGGATGGTACTTATTCGGTGGTGCCGCGAATCCCGGGGGGAGAAATTACTCCCGATAAGTTGATTGTTTTGGGTGAAGTTGCCAGGTATTTTGGGCTTTATACTAAGATTACTGGCGGGCAACGGATTGATTTGTTTGGAGCTCGCGTGGATCAATTGCCGCATATTTGGCGTCGGTTGATTGATGCGGGATTTGAGTCGGGACACGCTTACGGTAAGGCTCTGCGTACTGTAAAATCTTGTGTTGGTAGCACTTGGTGCCGCTTTGGGGTGCAGGATTCAACGAGTTTGGCGATCGAGGTTGAATTGCGGTATCGCGGTTTGCGATCGCCCCACAAGCTCAAATCTGCTGTCTCTGGCTGCACTCGCGAATGCGCGGAAGCTCAAAGCAAGGATTTTGGGATAATTGCGACAGAGAATGGTTGGAATTTGTACGTGTGCGGCAACGGGGGAATTAAGCCGCAGCACGCGGTTTTGCTGGCGACGGATATCGATAAGGAAACGCTGATTAAGTATATCGATCGATTCTTGGTTTTCTACATCCGCACGGCCGACAGATTGGAACGCACTGCTACTTGGTTGAACAAACTTGAGGGCGGGATTGAATACTTGAAACAGGTAATAATTGAGGATTCTCTGGGCATTTGTGCTGAATTAGAAGCGCAGATGGAACATTTAGTGAATACTTATCAATGTGAGTGGAAAACGACGATTGAAGACCCACAAAAGGTGCAGCGGTTCCAGCATTTTGTGAATTCCGATTTGCCAGATCCGAGTATTGTTCGTGTTGCGGAACGGGGACAAACGCGGCCGGCTAACGAACATGAAAAGGCTCTGGCTGGAGTTGCGGAATAACCCCTCCCCAGCCCTCCCCTTGAATCAGGGGAGGGAGCAAGAATCTCGTTCCCAGGCTCTGCCTGGGAATGAATTCCGGGAGGCTCTGCCTCCTTCCGCGAGGCATCCTAGAACCGTGAGGCACAGCCTCAAAACCTAGGTTCTCAGGCAGAGCCAATAAACTAGATTGAAGTAAACTAACAGGAAAAGAAAATGGTTCAATCATTATCGGTTTCCGATACAGTAACAACTTGGGTAGATGTGTGTTCTCTCGATGCGATCGCCCCTTATACTGGAGTTTGCGCTTTAGTTAAAGGCGAACAAGTGGCGATTTTCCGAGTGGGCAACGGGGATGAAGTTTATGCGCTTAGCAATTACGACCCGTTTAGCAAAGCTTTTGTTTTGTCGCGGGGAATTGTGGGCGATCGCAACGGCACTCTCAAAGTTGCTTCTCCCATTTACAAGCAAAACTTTAGTCTCACTACCGGGCAATGTCTGGATGATGAAACGGTAAAGATTCCTACTTTTGCGGTTCGGGTTGCAGCCGATCGCGTCCAAGTAGCTGTTAGCTAGATTCAGCGGCTTTATTGTTCGATCGCCATCCGCCACCACCTAACATTTCTATGGGTGGTGGCGGATTTTGCATTGGGACGCGACCCCGTAGTTGTGGTATAAAATGGAGTTAATCGGCGACCTGCTCCAGGAAGGCTCAAAAAACTCTAAACTAATACTGGATATGGTTTCAGATTTTTAATGCAAACAAAATCGAGGGGCAGGATATCGGTATGCTGTTAAAAAAACTTGTTTCCGAAAATAATCCCCAGACTGTAGCAGAGTTAATCCACGCACAACTCAAAATCGGTCAACTGACTTGGGGCGAACTCAACACACAACTTTTCGGCCAGCACTGGCGGGACGAATCTTTGCACGAAGTCCTCAGAGAAATTGCAGCGAGGCTCGACAAAGAAACAGCGAGCCAAATTATAGAATATCTCACAGATCAAAACGGTCAACAAGAAAAATTTATTAATTTGTTTTTAGCAGCGCAATGCCTGTTAAAAGTTAAAAATGATGTTAATCAAAAAACCGCCCAAAAACTGTTAAACGCTTTAAAAGCGTTATCGCAATACGGTACGGGTTTCCTGATTCTTTATCAAAGCGCTCAAGAATTGCAGGAAACTTATCAAATTCGCAATCGATCGATCGCCGCGATCGCCCAAACTTGGAAAAACGACCCGCAAACCCTGCCCTGGCTGAAAATACTCGCTCACTCCAGTGACTGCGGCGAAGTCCGAGCCACAGCAGTCGAAGCCATAGCCCGCGGTTGGCCAGACCAGCCAGAAATTTACCTGATGCTCAAAAACCTCGCCAAATCCGATGGAAGCTGGGCAGTGCGATCGACCTGCGTGCGAGAAATTGCTTGTGGTTGGCCAGACACGAGCGATACCTTGCCGCTGCTGACTGCCTTGGCTCAGTTCGATCGAAGTCCCGCAGTCCGCACCGCAGCACTCGAACAGTTAGCCTCTAATTGGCCCGATCGCACAGATACCTTGCTGCTGCTGAGAACCGCCGCCGAATCTGACGAAAATTTGGGAGTGCGAGTCTGTGCGTGGCAAAAAATAGCCAAAGGTTGGCACAGCCTTTTAGGCACGGTTTCCCTGCTCAAAAATCTTGCCCAGACAGGAAGTTCTATCCTGCGAACCGTAGCGGTGCGGGAGTTGGCAGCGGGCTGGCCCGCCGCAGCCGACGTTTGCCTGCTGCTGAAAACCCTAGCCGAATCCGACAGCAGCAAAGAAGTGCGGACAGCAGCCTTAGAAGAATTGGCCTCGCACTGGCCCGGCGAACCAGACATTTACCCGCTGCTGAAGACTAAAGCCGAGTCCGACGCGAGTTCGAGCGTCCGGCGGGCAGCAGTGCAAGCAATTGCCTCTGGCTGGCCCGGGAACGCCGAAACTCTGACTTTTTTGAAAAATATAGCATTGGGCGATCGCGACGCCGACCTGCGCGAAATAGCCCTACAACAGATAGCCGCAGGTTGGCCCGACCACCCAGAAACCCTGCCCCTGCTGCAAAAAATAGCTGATTCCGAGGATTACTGGACTGTGCGGCAAGTAGTAGTGGAGGCTGTCGCCACACAGGCGTCAGGCAGTCTCGAAGTCTTTGGCTGGTTGCAAAATCTCGCCGAGTCAGACAGACACCTGAACGTCCGAGAAACTGCGGTGGAAGAGATAGCAAAACGCTGGTCTCACCGGGGCGAGACGCTGCCTTTCCTCAAAAGCCTGGTCGAGTCGGAGCAAGATTCTCACCTGCAGAGCGTGTTGGTGCGATCGATCGTGCGGGGGTGGCCAGACGACCCGGAAACCTTGCCTTGGCTGAAAATTCAGCTCGATTCTGGGGAAGCGCTGGTGCGGCAAGCAGCGGTGCTTGAACTAGCTTACAACTGGCCGGACAATCCTGAAACTTGGATGCTGCTGGAGGCTAAAGCAGAGGGCGATGAGAGTCCGGCTGTCAGGCAAATGGCTTTGCAAAAGTTAGCCCGGGCGCGGACAAATCAGTCTCAAACTTTCGAGTGGCTCAAAAGTAGATCTCAAAACGATGAAGATTCGCAGGTGCGGGCGATCGCCCTGGTAGAGTTAATGCGGGGATGGAAAGACGAGCCGGGAATGTTTGAGTTTTTGCGCGATCGAGCTTTGAGCGATGTTGACAGTCAAAACGGTTCTTTTCCTTACAATCCCAGATTTACAGCACTCGAAGCGATTATCGAACATTATCCAGAAAATCCGGGAGTTGTGCCCTTGTTGCGATCGCTTGCAGTTTCCGACGCAGAAGAGCAAGTGCGGGCCTTAGCGGGTCGCCGGCTACGCAGCCAAGACTGGTAAGTAGAAACAATCCTTTAGACACCTCGGACAATTAATCATGCCTGCTGCTTTATAGAACCCATTTGAGATCTTTCTAACTTACAGCTAATCGTATAGTTCTGGAAATCTCCCCCCCTGACAGCGCCCTCGTCGCTACCGAAAACGCGAACGCAGCCCTTTCAATTGCTTGTTCTTTCTTTGAAAAGCTGCCAAACCCCCTAAAGCCATAAAACTACCAAAAACAGTAACAGGTTCGGGAACTGTTTCTGCGTCTGTGTAACCATCCATAGCGCCATATTCATACCACTCTAAGCGATAGCTAAATTTACCGTCACTGTCACCAATAAGCTGTAACGGGACTAAAAGTGACAAGGCATTTCCTGAAAGGGTGTAGGGAACAGAACCGCGGGTTGACCCCCAACCTCCCCAACCTACTGACTTATCTGGGTCAGGCGGCCAAGCATTGCGGATGCGAACGTCTCCCCCTAAATGAATCTCATCGCCCCGGATTATAGATTCTAAATTGCTGTAGTAACTGTCTGTACCCCTAAAGATAGGAAATCCCCCATCAGCATCAACGTAGTATTGAAAAGAGTCAGCTTGTCTGCCATATTCATCAGTTTTAAAGAAATCGGGTGCTCGATTGAATTCTATTTGAAAGTGCACCGAGTTACTGTTTAAATTGACTTCGGCTGATTGCGAAAGTACCAGGAGTGCAGCCTCTGCTGGAACCCCATAGCTCAGGCCGACAAGCACGCTGGCTATTACTGCCATTTTGACGCTGGATATATTAGACCTCTTGCAAAAAAAATCTATGCTATAATAGAAAGTTTTCAATTTAATCCCCCTAGAGCTAACTCATAATTATAAATTGCTGATAACAAATTACAACGCAGACCATAACGGCGGCGACGATTCCGATAACGACTCGACAAGATTTTAAAAATTTTCAGACTCCGGTTAACGTGTTCAATAACAATTCTTTCTTGTGCTAGAGCTCGATTGTAGTCTTTTTCTAAGAGAGAAAGTTTCCCATTTTTAGGTTTCTTTCTAGGAATATAACTATTGGAATGATAATCTTTTATGCCTTGATACCCACTATCTTGTAAGCTATCTGTTTCGGGATGAAAATGGATTTTACTTTTTTTAAATAAGCTAAAATCGTGGCAATGTCCTTGCCCAAAAGCAGTGCAAATAATTGCTCCTGTCTCTTGATTAATGACCAATTGAGTTTTGAGGGTATGACATTTCTTCTTGCCTGAATAATATTTTTTCTGTTTTTTTTTTGGTCGTTCAATAGCTGTTTCTGTGACATCGATCGCCACGACTGCTGGATAATCAGAGTTTTTGAGTAATGCTTTTTTCCCAGGAAGACGGAATTTTCCAGTTTTCATTAAAGTTGATTCGATGTCAATTACAATCCGGCTGCTGGGTTGATTCAGATACTCCCCAATTTGTCGCAATATGAAAATATGTTCGATATTCTCGCCAATATTCCAATGCAACTAAGACCTGTTCTTCAAGAGTTAGGATGGTCCCACGCCCTCTTCTGTCTTTATGATTTTCTGACCTGAATTCTTCCAAGGCTTGAACCATTACTTTTAAAGTTTCAATTTTGACACCAAATCTACGTTTAAATTGATGAGATGTCAAATTTAGATAAGATTGATTTTTCATGATTTACTGATTGTGCAACAACCAATATAAGTTTCTAGTATCTTATCCTGTTTCTAGCAAGGCAAGAGTAAAAATAAGTTAAGAGTTGGGATTCAATCCAGTAAAGCAAAAATTTCCATTATAGCATAAAATTATTTTGCAAGAGGTCTAATTAATCGACGTAACCGGCGCAATTATTACGATGGATGCAATGGGAAATCAAACGGAGATTATTAAACAGATTGTTCAGAAAAAAGCTAATTATGTAGTTTGCTTAAAAAGTAATCACCCGACTCTTTACAATCGAATTAAATCTGGGTTTGAAGTCCAATCAAGTCGCCAATTTGCTGGGGTTAACATGACGGATTACCGTCAAGTAGAAAAAGGGGATAACCGGATTGAGAAAAGAAGAGTTTGGGCGATTCCCGTTTCAGAATTTGGAGGTCTTTATAATCAAGATAAATGGGCGGGACTTCAGACGGTTGTTATAGTGGAACGGTTTCGGCAACAGTGGAATGGAACCTCTCACGAAGTCCAGATTTATCTAAGTTCTTTAACCGTAGATGCTCAAAAACATAGTTCTATTATCCGGGAACATTGGAGCATTGAAAATAAAGAACATTGGGTTTTAGATGTGACTTTTAAAGAAGATAAATCTCGGATACGAGCGTTTAATAGCCCTCGAAATTTGGCGGTACTCAGACGGATGGCCCTTAATGCCCTCAATCTGTGAAACCACCCTATCGCGTAGCTTGAGACAAAAAAGAAACCGGGCCGCGATGAGTGAGGAGTACATGATGCTTATTCTCAAATCCTTGTGTCAAGCCTGATTGAGATGCTCTTACCCTGTGTTTTCAAACTTTATATTAGACTTATTAATAATAAGCTTAAAAAGTATTGAAACTTAGTCTGATTGACACTCTCCTGGCTAAAGCCGAGGAGATTCTTGATTCGCAGAATCGACTTGCCGATGCAGAATTACTTCAACATCGGTAGCGGTCAATTCTCCACAAGCGTTCGGATCTAAGATCCAAGTTCCGACGTGCCCCGCCGTACTCAATCCCCGACTCAGGATATTTTTAGCTGCGTTCCAGTCACGATCTAATACGCATCCACACCGACAAGCGTGGGTTCGCGTTGAGAGACTTTTCTTAACAATTGTTCCGCAACTAGAGCATTCTTGACTTGTTCCGTTAGCTGGTACGGCAATCGTAATTCTTCCGAATACTTTGCCAAAATATTCCAGCCAAATTCGGAACATATACCAAGAAGCGTCGTTAATCGATTTTGCCAGACAGTGATTCTTCACCATATTTTTAATCCTCAAATCTTCGTAGACTACACAGTCGTTAGACTGGATGACGCATCTTGCCAACTTCACGGCAAAATCTTTACGCTGTCTGCTGATTTTGAGGTGGCGCTTCCCTAGAATCGCTCTAGCTTTTTTTCTGTTTTGCGAACCCTTGACTCGTTTTGAAACTCGTTTTTGGGCTTTCTTCAACCTGCGTTCTCCCTTGCGGAGGAAACGCGGGTTATCAACTGCAATACCATTTGAGTTAGTGTAAAACTCTTTAAGTCCTACATCTAACCCGATGGCGTTACCCGTGATTTCAATCTTTTCAGAACGGTCAACTTGAATGCAAAACTGGACATAATATCCGTCTGCTCGCCTTACCAAGCGTACTTGTTTGATTTGACTGCGCTGGTAGAAATGCAAGTCGCGGGTTCCTTTTAATTTAAGTTTGCCGATTCCTTTTTTATCGGTAAAAGTGATTGATTTCCGGTCGTCTGCCAGACGCCAGCCCGTAGTTTTGTACTCTACCGAGCGGTTGTCTTTCTGGAATTGCGGAAACCCTTTTTTTCCTGGGACTTTCTTTTTGCAGTTGTCGTAAAATCGTGAAATCGCCGACCACGCTCTTTCTGAACTCGATTGTCTGGCCATGCTGTTTAAGTCGTCGCCAAACGGGAATTCCTTCGCTAGAATGGCGCTGTATTTATTCAAGTCGTATTTGTTGACTTTTTCGTTTTCCATCCAAAAGCGCAATGCTTTGTTGCGGATGAACTGCACCGTTCTAATTGCTTCGTCTACAGCTTCAAATTGCTGCTTTTTACCGTATGCTTTCAACTCGAAAACTAGCATGACTTCGACCCTCATCACGATAGGTTTATGCTAGCAGCGTTGGCTTAACCCGGTTCTCATTGTTCACAAAGATTTACATAGTTGTAATTTACAGTACATACAATTCAGAAATCTCATGAAAAATACTGGGAGGCTAAAGCCTCCTTACCCCTTTCATCCCCGGACTGAAGTCGCGGGGTTTTCAGGGTGTTCTTTATAAGATTTTTAGCGAGCTTTAGTTAAAATCATAAAAAGCTTATCTGTGTAAGGGCTTCAGCGATTTTAAAATCAGTAGCAAAAAAGCTGAGATTAACTCGGTGAGTAAAGGTTTCAGACTTTTTAATTTCCCCCCACGGGGGGAAGTTTAGTTTAAATTGTGTGAAATTTACCTTTAACCCGCCGTCGTCTGGTTTTGTTTGTGCAGGCGCGGTTTCTAACCGCCCGGACTTCTCACCGCCTCGACTTTTTTAAGTCGTATACTCCGCATTAATCTTCACGTAGTCGTAACTCAAATCGCATCCCCAAGCTTTCGCAAAACCGCTGCCATTCCCGACACTAACTTGAATTACAACCGTATCAGCCTTCAAATATTCTCCCTCCGCAGCCGCTTTCATATAATTACTTGCAGCAGCGCGATCGAACTCTTTAGGTTGTCCGTTTTCCATCATTAAAAAATCCCCTAATTGAATCCGCAAATTCTCTTGATCGAAAGGTACGCCAGCGCGCCCAGCCGCCGCCGCAATTCTGCCCCAATTCGGATCGCGTCCGAAAATAGCAGCTTTCACCAAAGAAGAACCGACAATTGTTTTGGCAATTTTACTCGCAGAAACTTCATCCAGCGCGCCGCTAACTTGCACTTCTACCAAACAAGTTGCACCTTCGCCGTCACGGGCGATCGCCTTTGCTAAATGCACGCAAACTTCTGTCAGCATCGCCTCTAATTTTTCAGCATCTGCCCCCATTTCCGTAATTGCCGGCGTGCGGGATTGACCGTTTGCTAAAGCAATTAGCGAGTCGTTGGTACTGGTATCTCCGTCAACAGTAATTTGATTGAAACTTCTGTTAGCCGCCCGAGTCAGCATTTCTTGCCACAAATGCGACGACACTGCTGCATCGCAAGTTACAAATGCCAGCATTGTTGCCATATTTGGGTGAATCATTCCCGAACCTTTGCAAATGCCGCCGATGCGGACGGGTCGATCGCCAAACATTGTTTCTAGGGCGATCGTTTTCGGCACTAAATCCGTCGTACAAATAGCCTTAGCCGCCGCATCGGAACCAGTTTCCGATGCCTCAGCAACTAATCGGGGAATTCCCGCCCTCAGCGGCTCCATTTTAATCCGCTGTCCGATGACGCCAGTGGAGGCCAAAAGAATCGATTCTGGAGGAATATTCAGCGCTTCTCCCAACAATTTGGCACTTTCGAGGGCATCTGCCAAACCTTGTTCGCCAGTAGCAGCATTAGCTTGTCCCGCATTGCACAAAATTGCTTTCGCGCTGGGTTTAGCTTGCAAACGCTGGCGGCAGTAGTCCACGCAAGCGGCCCGGACAGTCGATGTGGTGAAGACTCCGGCGGCGATCGCGTCTACCTCTGACAAAATTAAACTTAAATCCGGCAAGCCTGAAGGCTTCAAACCCGCTGTAATTCCCGATGCTCGATACCCTCTGGCTGCTGTAACTCCGCCGTCAATTTCTTTCCAGTCCGACATGATGACCTCCCTAGTAGCCTTCAATCTGCTGAGAGGGGATTATACCATTTTAGATTTTAGATTTTAGATTTTAGATTTTAGACTTCGGGGTGAGCGCTAGAGGAGAACGATTTTAGATTTTAGATTCCCCATTCCCATAAAACTAATCGCGGCTTCCAATCTAGAGTTAGAACTCAAGAAGAAGTCGCGACGGTTTTGTAATTGACATTATTAATTTTTAGCTGGCAAACAACAAACTCGATTCAACTATCTCGCCGTTGAAAAAAGGGGTTATTTGCGATCGATACTCGCTGGAGAACCAGCATCTAAACCAACTTCAGCAGCTACACGGCTCAGCATGGATTCCTGACGGTTTTTAACGACGTGTTGGTGGCGCATCATCAGGTTGCGGGCTTGTTCTTGAGTTGACATAACTGATTTCTCCAAATTATAGGTAATAACTTCGTAGACAATTGTCGAAATTGAGCTTGCCCTAGCTCATAGTGGCGTGGCTGCGATCGTAACTGGCTTGAAAGCTGGGCTGCGGTTTGCCTTGAATGTGACCCCAGTAGTGCGTATCTTCCATCCCTACTTCGGTGGCGGTGCGGTTGAGCATGGATTGCTGCCGGTTCTTCACCAGTTGGTGGTGGCGCATCATCAGAGAGCGAGCTTGATTTTCGGTAGACATATGCGGTTCCTCCGTTTTCTTTAGATTAATGTTGGGCTGGTTTTTTCTTCTCTTGTATCACTATAACAGACAATTCTGTATCTAAAGCTACCAAATTGAAATTGTCACAAAACTTTACAATTGGGCTAAGGGGCGAGAATCTCGATCGAGGTTGCAGGGAGTGCGATCGAGCTTTGGCTAGTTGATTCAGCCCCAACCTCAAGCAGCAGTTGGCAAAATTTGACAACATTCATCTTCTAAGAGCCACATTTTAGCGGCTACCTAATTGCTAGTGGCCAAAATAACTTTATAGTTTGGTTCAGAGTTATAGAGGCAGAATTTTGTCTCTCAAGGGAGTCGAATTTGCCTTAGTTAACAGTAAATTTCATAAGTAGCGAATCACAATTAGATTTACACCGACTAAGCAGCTATGCTCAAGCATAAGCTGTCGCGCATTTAAATTGTAGATTCTCCGCGGGCTCATAGGCCCACCCCACAAGACGGGGAATTGTTTTTTAACAGACAATTTAAATGTAGAACAGCTTAGTCAAGTTGTTTGCAGTCAACTAGATAATAGATTTAAGCCAAAGTGAATCCCCCTCGCCATCCTGAAAAAGCGAGCTTTCTTTGTTGATAAAAATAGATTAAGTCCCAGCAGCCTCCCCACAAAAAAGAGCGATCGTCCTCCCCTAGAAAAACAATCGCCCATTCACCTATAATTTCAATTAACATCAAGTCCCGCCCTGAAAAAACTATGCTGTACCCACAATTCCAGAGCTCCCCCTAGCGTCTTTTTCAGGAGGCTGCCAGGGGGAGATCAAGGCTCTGACGTTAGTTTTTCAAGTTGTGCGTACAGGGTAGCTCTTAATAAAGGCGTGCCGGGGAATAAGCGGCCCTAATCGTCAAACAGTAGACTGGTACTACATAAGACGTTAAGTTGACACGATCGCTACTCGGCGACTTCCGCTTCCGCTTCCGCTTCAGGTGCATCTGGCACATCCTGCTTGATAGTCAAATAGCGAATCACTTCTTCGCTCAGACGCATCGCGCGCTCCAGGGTAAAAATTGCAGCGCCCGGAGCTGTATAGTTCATTTGAACGTATACTCCGTCCCGGTGCTTGCCGATTTCGTAAGCCAAACGGCGCTTGCCGCGGTGCTGAGTTTCGATGTTTTCAGCACCTTGATCGCGCAAAATAGTTTGATATTTAGCGATCGCCTGGTCTGTCATTTCCTCACCCAAATCAGGGCGCAGAATGTACATAGTTTCGTAAATAAACGGTTTCATGGCAATAATCCCCTTATGGACAACAAGGCTTCTCACGAAGCAAGGACTTATCATCATATCCCAACAATGAACAATCTCAAAACTAAAAAATCAAATTCCCCAAACCGCACTCCCTCGCGGTGGAGCACCCTGTGGACGTACAGCATCATGAGCGCGATCGCGCTTTTAATGCTGTTTCCCTTGCTGTGGCTGCTCAGTACCTCCCTCAAATCCCCCAACGAAAACATCTTTCAATTTCCCCCGCAACTGTGGCCGCAACAGCCAACCCTCGAAAACTTCATCAAAGTTTGGCAAACCAACCCCTTCGGCCGCTACCTTTTCAACAGCACCCTAATTGCCGGCCTCACAGTTAGCATCAACGTCCTCTTTTGTTCCCTCGCCGCTTACCCGTTAGCCAGACTCAAATTTCGCGGCCGCGAAGCCATCTTAATCACGATCGTTTCCACAATCATGATTCCCTTCCAAATAGTCATGATTCCCCTGTACGTATTGACAGTACAACTAGGACTAAAAAATAGTTACCTAGGCGTAATCTTTCCCGGACTAGCCTCAGCCTTCGGCATATTTTTATTACGACAAGCCTTCCTAGCAGTTCCCAAAGAACTCGAAGAAGCCGCCCGCATCGACGGTTGCAGCGAATTAGGTATTTGGTGGCACGTCATGATTCCGGCAATTAAGCCAGCTTTAGTCACCCTAGGAATTTTTGTATTTATCGGTTCTTGGAGCGACTTTCTGTGGCCGCTGCTAGTTTTAGACAGGCCGGAATATTACACGTTACCTTTAGGGGTAGCCAATTTAGCCGGGACATTTTCTTTAGATTGGCGTTTAGTTGCGGCGGGTTCTATTATTTCTATTGTTCCCGTTTTGGGACTCTTTTTGCTCTTGCAAAAATACATTGTGCCTACAGAAACTGCTGCGGGAGTCAAAGGATAGAATGAGGGCATGGGGCTCCGTGGGCCTGGGGATTGGAAGTCCAAAATTAGTATTTATTCCTTCTGCGATACAACTCACAAAATTTATTTGTTATGTACGAACTACCGGATATCCGCTGGATTGGTGACCGCGCTGGGGTTCTAGATACTATCATCGCTTTTGCAAAGGCGATCGATACCCCCGACTGGCAAAAATTGCGATCGCACCTAGCTGGCGAAAGAGATATCGACTCTTCGGAATTTTGAGGAATCAAACAAACTGTGGTAATTGTCAGCGACAATCCTGAACTCCATGGCGCTTTGCGGGGCAAATCGCAATGAAATCTCATTCACAACTCAAATGCGAACTGATTTTTCCTAACTAAAAATTTCCGCCTACCTGGGAGTAAAAACTGCACTAGGGTAAGCAATCCGCTTGTGATTGAACTGTTCCCAAACTCGCACAAAAATCTCCGCAATTAGAGACATATCCTCCCGCGTTAAATCCGAATCAATCAACTGATTATCCTGCCAGCGAGCCCTCAAAATCTTATTAACCATATTCAAAGCCTCTTCATGAGTAGCATCCTTGAGCGATCGCAAAGCAGCCTCACAAGAATCCGCCAGCATCAAAATCCCGGTTTCCCGCGACTGCGGAATCGGCCCATCGTAGCGAAAATCCTCCTCCCTCACTTGGCGACTTGCGATTGTTAACTTGGAATTATCCGCATCTGGCAAAGCAATCTTTAAATCTTCTATTTCTTTTGCAGCAATTTGCTGCGCTTGGTGGTAGAAGTAAGCAATTAACATTGTACCTTGGTGCTCGGGAATAAACGCCTGAATTGCCTTCGGCAATCGATGCTTCCGCGCCATCACCAAGCCCTCGGTAACGTGCTTTTTAATCATCTCCGCGCTCGCCCAAGGGTCATTAATTTCATCATGTTTGTTGACCCCGCCCATTTGATTTTCACAAAATCCGAGCGGGTCGTGCATTTTTCCAATATCGTGGTATAATGTGCCAGTTCTGACCAGCTCAACGTTGCAGCCGAGTTCCCGGGCCGCAGCCTCCGCCAAACTCGCCACAAACAGCGTGTGCTGAAAAGTCCCCGGAGCCTCGGCAGCCAACTTCTTCAACAGCGGGCGGTTGGGATTGGCAAGTTCCGCCAGCCGGATCGGCGTAATCAAGTCAAAAACGTGTTCCAAATAAGGGCTGATGCCGATCGCCACAACGCTCCAAGCCAAACCGGCCAAACTTTGCGCGCCCACCGTACCGAGCACGACGTACCAAATCGCACCGGCAGCCGCGCTGGCAATCAAAGTCCCCACCAGATAAACCGTGCCCTGAGTCAAGCCGACAGCCACGCCCAAAAGAGCCAATTCCTCGCGCGATCGCAGCCGCCCGGCCATAAAAGCGCCCAACAATCCGCCCGCCCCGCTAGCCACCAAATGAATCACGTCCACATTTAAGCCAACGGGCAGCAGCGCCGACAGCAGCCCCACCACCGTCACTCCCACTGCCGAACCGTAGAAGCCGCCCGCTAAAATCCCGATCGCCGGCAAACTCGTCCAAGGCAGCCCCAAACTCACCAGCACCGGCGCGCTCAAAGTCAGCAGCAGCAATAACAAATGATCTCTCCGGCGCAAGCGGTAGTGCCTTTCCACCAGCAGTACGATCGCAATTGCCCCCGCGACTAAACAAACAAAACCCGTCAGCCCCAGCCAATTCACCCCCCGTCGGCTTAAGCCAAAATAGTCCAGCAACACGAAATCTTCCTGCGAGATCTCTTCTCCTTGTGCAACAATTATCTCGCCCTGCTCTACTGCGATCATTACCGGTTTCACCTTTTGCGCCGCTAATTCAGCTAGCTGTTTGGTTTCCTCGCGATCTCTCACCAGATTTGGCTGCAAAATCGCTGTTAAACCCTCCACCGCCAAAGCTTGGGACTCTAACGGCACTTCATCAGCCACTTGCAGCTTCACGGCTTCTTTCAAAATCTCTTTTGGCAACCCCTGCGGGATACCTTGAGCCACCATCCTTTTTGCCGCCCGACTCATACCGGTTTGGGTTTTTTGCCAAGCTGCATCCGACAAATCAAACAGCGAAGTATCGTAAATCTGTGGGAGCCCCACAACCGACGGTTTTCCCAGCGCCTCCACAGCATTGAGATAGCGCCGGCGAGCAGAGGAAATACTGTCTGTCAGGCTTTGAAAGTCTGCTGCCCTGACCGATCGGCTGTAAGCTTGCAGTTGAGCGATAGCATCTTGCTGAGACTTGTTATCTGTTGCCGCAGCAATTGTAGGGGAATCCAAACTCAACCGCTCGGAAGTTGCACTTTTGTCACCCGCTTGCGCCACAATAGATCGCCACTCCCACTCCGGACAGCCCCGCAAGTAAATCTGAGCCGCATTTGAGAGCACCGAGGGACTCGCAAACGGAAACGGGCCTACCGCCTCCCGGAGCTCGCTTCCCTGCTGCAAAAATTCTTGCAATTCTCGATAAATTTGTCGATCGACCGCAGAATCCAGCATTAATATCGCTACAGCTCCCATCCGCGCTGCTTTCCGCTGTTCTTCAGTAGTTTTGTAATCGGGGATGCTAGCAGTAGCAGGAGCCTTAATCGTCTGAGGAGCTTTTGTCCCCACATCCAGTTTCGGCTGGTTGTAAAAGCGGTGGCCCAGAGTGCTGCTTAGGGAAACTACCGCGACCAGCGCCAAAATAGGGGAACGAGCTTGATTTTTGAGGCTGGATTTGGAGGTTTTACTTGTAAATTTAGTAGTAAAAGTCTCGGGAAGAAGCCATTTCTGGCGCGGCAAAGGGCTCAGGAGAGGCCCGCCAGCGCGTGAGGTATCTGCTTTGCTGCTGCCATTTTGCACTTTAGCAATGTGTTGGCGCAGTGAGCGCGCAGCCCCTAGCTGCTCAATCTGCCGCATCAATGAGGAGAGCGTATTCATTTGTGTCGAAGATATATCACTGTTATCCAGCAGCTTTGTCAGTATTTCTGACTGTGCATCTTGATTGATTTTATCCGAACTACCCTGGCTGAATATTCAACCCTCCAGGCTACTTTGGCTAACTATCGCCAGCAGTTGGCTTTCCTGACGGTAGCCAACAACGCAAGCAGCTTCTTGGCTTCCCTTGTCTATCTTGAAAAGAACTCGCGCCTGAGGGCTAAAAACCTTGTTTCTCCGTAGATTCTTCGTTTTCCAACCCCATATTCTCGTTTCAACCCGGCTTGTTGGGGCAGGGGCGTCCGATTTAATTTTCACATTTAATTTTTCACTTTTTAATCTTTAATTCTCGCTCTCCTTCCACTTTAGCTTGTGACTTGTTAATGGCTAATTGCTAATTTCTGGTTTCCCCTTACCGTTAAAAGCTCGAAACTTTATATTTTACGAGGTCTAATGACATAAGGTGCCGCCACCGATCGGGCTAGCGCTGCCGAATCCAGTCCGGCATCGGGGCTGTAAACTCCTGCCCAAACAGCAAACAGGTTATTTGCTAACTCTACAATTTTTGCATCGCTGCCCGTTCCCCAGAGCGAGGGTTCTCGGCCGTGGGCTAGCTGCTGCGATTTAACCTCAGCCGAAGATACCTGTCGCCATTCTACAGGAATCCCAGCAACGCCGTTATAGGCTCCAGACAAAGCTCCCGTCAAAGCGCAGGTTATTTGTCCGGCTATACCACAGCGGGCAGCCCGCACCACTGACAAGCGCAAGTCTTCTGGGGTGTTCAAGAAGCAGTAGAAAGCTAAGGCAATGGGAATGAAATTTCCAGGGTTGACAATTGACTCGGTTTGTAATTTTTTCTTGCCTTCGCCCTGTCTTTCTCGCAAAGCTGTGGCGCTTTTGCACAGGTGAGTTGCGGCTGTTTCTAAATCGGCTCCCTTTTCTAGTAGTATTTGCACTTGCAGCAGCAGCTCTGTGAAGGCATTATCTGTTTTGACGTAGGCAATTGTTTGCTCGATCGCTGTCGCCGGGTCAAGTCTTTCTTTGAGAGCTCTGGCGATCGTAAATGCTACTGCTAAAATAGCTGTTTCCCATTCTGGCTGGTTTTCGTTGTGCCAGACCTCTATCGCCAGCATGATTTTTTCTCGCAGCTTGGCTTTATTTTCGTGAAAAAACATCGCCGATGGCAGCGCAGCAACGGCAGCTTCACCAGGGTTAAGCAGGGTTTGAAACTCACTGTTGGGGGGATGGTAGATTTCCGACTTGGCAAATGCTTCCCAAGTATCGCGCCAATCTTTTAAATCTAAACCCCTACACCGAATTAAACTTTCAGAACACGCTACCGCAAGTCTCCCGGATTTGGATGAGTCTTTGCCACTTGGGATTTTACTGTTGACAGAATTCAACGCTAATGTTTCCCCTCTTAGGGTCAATTGTTGGTGTTTCGTCAGTTGTAAAATCGGCTGCAAGTCTTCTGTTTGGGGGGGAATACCCACGAGTTGCGTCTGGTATTGCAGGCCTAGAGAGTCTCCTAAAACTGCCCCCAGGATGGTTCCTTGAAACTTGCTCAACAGGGAATGCCGCATTTGAATTTAACTCAAGTTGTTAGTAATTGGTAATTTGTAATTTGTAATTTAAAATTTTTCCTGGTTTGCTTCTTTGCCTAACTGTTGTGATTAATTTTCATTCAACCCAAACATATAAGGGCTGGTTTTCCATCTAAAACCTGCCCTCATCCGATCGCTACAATCGGTAAATTTTTAATTTTTAATCAGGTAACTAACTAGAGCTTGCAGCCCCAGCCGATAACTTTCTGAGCCAAAACCGCTGATTTGGCCGATCGCCACCGCTGCGATAAACGAGTGGTGCCGAAAAGCTTCCCGCCGGTAAATATTGCTCAGATGAACTTCTACCGCAGGGATATTCACCGCGGCGATCGCGTCTCTAATTGCCACACTCGTATGAGTATAAGCTCCAGCATTAATCAATAAGCCTTGGTGCTGGCCTAACATCGAGTGAATTGCATCCACCAACACCCCTTCATGATTCGACTGCTGAATTGAGACTTGCACCTGGAGGGCTTGCGCTTCTCGTTCTAGCAACTTGTTGATATCATTTAAAGTCGCAGAACCATAAACTCCAGGTTCTCGCTGACCCAATAGATTTAGATTAGGGCCGTGAAGTACCAGGATATTTAACAATTTTAAAATTTCCAGCGCCACAAAAATTATGAGTGTTTTGACATGGGATTTAGAACCAGTCTGCCACCTCAAACGTCAAACCTTAAACCTCAAACTTTTAATTCAGTCCCGACTACCTGCGATTCCTCGGTTGGTTGACAGGAATACGAATCGGTTCGAGTTCCGGTTCTGGTTCTGGACTCAGCAGTCCTTCTATCAGCTTGCGAACCCATTCTTTAATTTCTTCCAGCACCTTTTCAATGTTTTCCATTGAACGGATAGCTCCTTTTTTATAGTCTAGATTGCTAAACCGACGGCTAAATATCTGAAAATAAGCAAGCACGACTTTGAAACCAAAGGTCAAACTTGCTTTCTCGCTTGCTGGTTGTTTTGAGCAATGCAGAGAGTCAGTATATTGGCCAATCAGTCCTATCTTATTATCATAACGAATCTTTACAGATAATCAAGAGGGAAAAGGAAAATTGCCGAATTATATCGGAGTATAGATTGTTAAATAAAGCTTAAGCTTACCTCTGACTGTTGACAATTGACAAATCGTGGGATTTTTTCTACACTTTTGCCAACAATAATTTACGCCGGAGGCGATCGAGGGCCGTACAGCTACTCAGATTCCGAATCCAATCGCGGCCTCGGGCATCGCCAAAGCGGTATTCAAAACTTTCTGCGTCGCCGTGGGGTCCCGCTAAACCGACATAAACCAGTCCGACAGGTTTAGCGTCTGTGCCGCCTCCAGGCCCGGCGATGCCTGTAATGCTCAATCCCCAATTTGTATTGAGGCTGGCGCGAACTCCCGCAGCCATTTGTTTTGCCACTTGGTGGCTGACTGCACCAAATTCGGCTAAATCTTGGGGATTAACACCTAATAATCCTTCCTTAACCCGATTGTCGTAAGAAATAATCCCGCCCAAAAAGTACCTCGAACTGCCTGGAACACCGGTCAGCATCGCTCCCAACCCGCCTCCCGTGCAGGATTCAGCCACGCTAAGAGTTTGCCCCGCATCCAGCAACAATTGGCCCACAGTCGAGGCGAGGGTATCGGTATCGGCACCGTAACAGTCTAAGCCGGCAATTTGCCGCAATTGTTGTTCGATCGGCTCAATCAAGTTTTTCGCCGCCGCGGACGACTCCGCGCGGGCCGAAATCCGCAGTTTGACTTCGCCGTGATTGGCGTAGGGAGCCACAGTAGGATTAGTTAAATTCAGAAAACTATCTACTTTTTCCGCCAAGGCCGACTCAGCAATCCCCCAAAATTTTAATGTGCGGCTGTAAATTGTTTCGCTGCACCAGCCGCCGTTTTTCAGGTAAGGAACGGCAGTTTCTCGCCACATCAAGTGCATTTCCGCCGGTATGCCGGGAAATGTCATTACTGTCACGTTGTGAACCGGCAGCCAAATAATGCCCGGTGCCGAACCGGTGCGGTTCGGCAGAATGTCCGCAGTTTCTGGAATTAAAGCTTGTTTGCGATTGCTGGGACTCATGGTGCGTCCCCGCTGGGCGAATTTGTATTCGATATCTGCGATAATTTCCGGCTTTTCTATTAAGGGAACCCCAAAAAAATCGGCGATCGTTTCGACTGTGAGGTCGTCTGGTGTGGGGCCCAGGCCTCCGGTGAACAGCAAAAGCTGCGATCGGCCCACGGCAATTTCTAACACTTGTTTGATACGTTCTGGATTGTCCCCCACCACTGTTTGATAGTAGTGAGGGATTCCCAGACTCGCTAATTCTTTGGCTAAAAACTGGGCATTGCTATTAAGAATATCGCCTAACAGCAATTCAGTGCCAACACAAATAATTTCAGCAACCATTATTCGATTTTAGATTTTGGATTTTAGATTGGGGATTGGGGAATTGGGGATTGGGCATGGGGCATTGGTCATTAGTGATTGGTGATTCTTACTAACAACTGACAACTGTCAACTGTCAACTGTCAACTAACTATCGAGCGTGTCTCCAAACTTTCCAGCTAGCATATCCCAGCAAACTTGTCGCACCCATCGCATAAATTACGCCGCTCGGAAGCGAAAAAGCTAGGGCTAAACTTCCCACCCACAGTGTCAGCGAGTAAATAAATAAAACCGCAAATCGATGGGATAGTCCGGCTTGTAGAAGTCGGTGGTGGAGGTGGCGCTTGTCAGCAATAAACGGTGACTTGCCGTTGCGAAGTCGATCGAGAATCACCGCCGACATATCTAAAATCGGTACAGCTAAAATTAAATATGGCAGCAACACAGAAGTAACAGCCGTAGTTTTAACCAACCCAATTACTCCGACTCCAGCGAGAGTAAACCCGATAAAATAAGCCCCGCCATCTCCCATAAAGATTTGGGCCGGATTGAAGTTGTAGCGCAGAAATCCCAAGGCCCCGCCAGCTAAAGCCGCTGCTATCAGGGCCGCCGCCGGTTGGTGCATCGACAGACTGACAATCAGCATTACAACTGCTGCAATCCCTGAAACTCCCGCAGCTAAACCGTCCAAACCGTCAATCCAGTTGATGGCGTTGGCCATGCCGACGAGCCAAATCACGGTAATTGGCAAGCTCAGCCAGCCGATATCTGTCAGTCCCAGGGAGGGAACTGTGAGAAACTCAATTTTTACCCCTGCCATCCAAGCGATGCTGGATACGCCAATTTGCATGAGCAAGCGTTTTAAGGCCGACAGGGAAAATAGGTCGTCTGCTAAACCGATGAGGAAGAATCCGATGCCGCCGAGGGTGACTCCCCAAATTTCGTATTCGTCTTTGGGATTGAGAACTTGTCCGCTAGCATCGATGAAGCCTCCTGAAAGCCAGACAAATAAGAGGGCACTGACAGTGCCGAGAAAGATGGAAACTCCTCCCAAGCGCACCATCGGGCGCTGGTGGACTTTTCGCTCGCCTGGTCGATCGACTCGCCCGCTTTTGAGACCAATTTTTTTGACTATTGGCGTACTCCAGAGGACGACGATCGCAGAAATCAGGAAAGCGAGTATGTGGTACAGATACTGGTACGGCATCTGAAATCAATTTTAAATAGTGCGGGGCAATTAGTCTGTCAGGCAGAGTCTACTACATTTCAGATGGCTTATAACAAGGAAACATCTTGAAGAGCGACTGGGGGTTTGGAAGGCGGAGATTTGCCGCAATGGCAGTTGCCCTGGGGCAAATTGTCAGGTTTTTCATTCATAACTCTCGAATTAACGATTTGAAATATTGACTCTTTCGCGAGCAAAAAAGTCGATATTTGGCGAGCGGGCCCAGTTGAACGGTATCTTTCGCAACCTACAAATACCGTTAGTCAAACCAGTCCCGCCCGACAAATATCTTTACTAAAAACCGTATTGGCGATCGAGATTTTTGGTGAAAACCGCTTGTCAATATCGCTACCGGCAACTCTCAATCTTTTCCTGCTCTTTTACCCTTTTACCCGTACACTTCCAACTACCAATTCTCCATTGCCGATCAGGAAAATTAAGCTAATGCCGGCACTTTCAAGTACAAGTGCGGATATAACGGGAAGCGATCGCACAGTGCTGCTACTCGACGCAGGCAGTCGGCGGCGACGCTTTCATCATCTGGATTTAGCAGGCGATCGGCAATAATATTGCCAATCTCGGTAAATTCTGCTGTTCCCATTCCCCTGGTGGTCATCGCCGGCGAACCGAGTCTCAAACCGCTGGTGACAAAGGGCGATGCCGGATCGAAAGGCACGGTATTTTTATTAGCAGTAATATTCACACCGCTGACTAATTGGTCTGCTAGCTTGCCTGTCATGTTTACCGATCGCAAATCTACTAGCATTAAGTGATTGTCCGTGCCGCCGGAAACGAGTTTTAAACCCCGCTGCTGCAACCGTTCCGCTAAAGCGCGCGCATTTTCAATTACTTGACCGGAATAAGTTTTAAATTCAGGCTTTAATGCTTCGCCGAAAGCTACTGCTTTGCCCGCAATGACGTGTTCTAATGGCCCACCTTGAGTGCCGGGGAAAACTGCTTTGTCAAATTTTTTACCTAATTCCGGGTCATTGGTCATAATCAAGCCACCACGGGGGCCCCGCAGGGTTTTGTGAGTGGTGGTGGTGACTGCGTGACAGTGGGGGAGGGGGTTGGGGTGGTGCCCTGTGGCGACTAACCCGGCGATGTGGGCGATGTCGGCGAGCAGGTAGGCTCCGATTTCGTCGGCGATCGCTCTAAACTTCTCAAAGTCGATAATTCGCGAATATGCTGAATAGCCGCAGATTAGCAATTTCGGTCGGTTTTCTTTGGCACTGGCCAAAATTGCGTCGTAGTCGAGCTGTTCTGTTTCTTGGCTGACGCCGTAGTGAAAAGCTTTGAACCATTTGCCGGATACGTTGACCGGCGAACCGTGGGTCAAGTGTCCGCCGTGGGACAAATCCATGCCCATAATTCCGTCTCCGGGTTCCAGCAAGCTCAAAAACACTGCAAAGTTGGCTTGAGCGCCGGAGTGGGGCTGGACGTTGGCGTGAGCGGCTCCAAATAGCTGTTTGGCGCGGTCGATCGCAATTTGCTCGATGCCGTCAATAAATTCGCAGCCGCCGTAGTACCGTTTCGCTGGCAGTCCTTCGGCGTATTTATTTGTCAGCACTGAGCCTTGAGCTGCCATTACCGCTGCGGAGGTAAAGTTTTCGCTGGCGATGAGTTCTAGGTGGTCTCGCTGCCGCTGGAGCTCTTGCCCGATTAAATCGGCAATGAGCGGATCGGTTTTGGAAAGGAATTCTAAGTTACTGTCCGTCACAATAATCAACCTCTTGACAAATTTGGGACTGGGAATTGGGGATCTTATACCGTACTACGGATTTCGCACCATTGACATAAATATTACGTTGTGTTCAGGTTAAGCGGTTTGTCCCCAACTCCTGACATACAATGAAATTACTGGTGTGAAACCTGCCGGAGGTATCAAATGTTAGTCATTTTAATGGAAAATCAGATGCTTGCCCCTCAGTGTGTTTGCCAAAGTTGTTTGCTGGCCGATCGCACTGGTCAACCGCGCTGGAGCGGTGGAGAGCTTCGCTGCGGACATCCAGTTGCTAAACCTACGGAAAATTTGCCCGATCGGTACGAGTGTCAAATGGGCTTCGTCATTGCCAATATTAAATAATCATCGGCCAAATAGGCCCGCGCAGGGCATGGTGACTATTAACCCGACTCGATCTAAGTTCTCCTGCATCTGGTACTTGAGGCTGCTATCCGCCCACAAATGAGCAAATTCCGGGCGAGTCGGAACTGAGCCTGCTGCGTTATGCTGACTTTAATAGGAATTCATAGTTAATCGATCGACTCAGGAGAGTTCATTATGACTTGGCGCGGATCTACAACTGTTCCAGACCGGATTTTTGCTTCTTTGCCTTATTTGCTCCCGTTGGTTGACGGGCTTGCCTTTGGCAGGTTTCTGTTTACACAGTTTCCTGTCCTGCAACTGTTGTTGATTCCGCTAGCTCCATTGATGCAAATTTATAGTTTGCCCTTTGCTAGCTTGATTATCTTCTTTGCCCTGTATTTAGGAGTAGTTAGAAACGAAAACATCAGTCACTTCATTCGTTTTAATGCGATGCAGGCGATTCTTTTAGACATTGTTTTGATGCTGTGCGGTCTGGTTTTGCCGATTTTTTCTAAAGGCTTACAAGTCGCATTTATTGCGGAAACTCTGTATAACATGGTGTTTCTGGGCGCTTTTGCTGCATTTGTCTATGCCGTCGTTCAGTCGCTTTTGGGACGCTATGCAGAGATTCCTCCGCTTTCGGATGCTGTTTATATGCAGGTACGTTAGTCAATGGGCAGTTGACAGTTGGCAGTTGGCAGTTGGCAGTTGTTGGTGATAATTACCAATTACCCATTACTAATAACTACTGTATTTTCAAGACTGCCGATGCCTTCAATTTCGATGCGGACTCGATCGCCTATTTGTAGCGGTCCTACTCCTTGCGGCGTTCCAGTCAGTATCACATCGCCGGGAATTAGGGTCATTACTTGACTGATGTAGGAGACGAGAAAGTCTGGCGAAAATACCATGCGATCGATCTGGGATGACTGTACCGGTCGCTCGCTCTCATTGACAAAAGTCTGCAATTGTGCAGCCGGACTCAATTCGCGGACAATCCAAGGCCCCAAGGGACAAAAAGTATCGAACCCTTTGGCCCTCGCCCACTGGTTGTCCCGCTTTTGCAAATCTCTGGCTGTTACGTCATTGGCGATCGTATAGCCCCAAATTTTGCTGTGTGCTAGTTCGGGAGTGCAGTTGCTACAATGTTCGCCAATCACCAGGGCCAATTCTCCCTCGTAATCTACCCTTTCCGACTGCTGCGGATAGCGAATCGCGGCACCTGCAGGGATGACAGCACTCGGAGGCTTGAAAAACAGCAGGGGTTCTTCCGGTACTGGGGTTCCCATCTCGGCGGCGTGATCGACATAATTTTTGCCTACGGCTACAATTTTTGAGGGAGAGCACGGGGCGAGAATTTGGTAAGTATCTGGTGAAAGTTCCAAATCGGTTGGTTGTCCTTGTAACCAGGGCGGTGCATCAAATACTTGAACGCTGTGGCCCAGTTGCAGTAAACCGTAATGGATGTGTCCTTGTGTTGTTTTAACTCGAACGTAGCGCTGGGCCATAGTATTTGAGATTTTAGATTTTAGATTTTAGATTCTAGATTCTAGATTAAGAGGATATAGGCATAATTGCGGAAAATTAATTTGTTTATGCCCGTTTAAGATTTTCGCTGTGCAATTTTGCAAGCGCTTTCCGTGCAAATGCCGTGCAGCGGTTTGTCCCAGGAGTCAACTGGTAGCTGGGGGATCGAGGCAAATTCAAAGATAATGCCGATCGTAACTTTTGATTCCCACTCAGCTAAACTGAGCATTCGATCGTAATAGCCGCCGCCGTAGCCCAAGCGATAGCCGCGAACATCGCAGCCTACTGCGGGTACGAGCATTAAATCTACTTCTGAGTGGTCTATTTTCGGAGCATCCGGCAGGGGTTCGAGTATGCCATAAGCTCCAGTATGTAAAGCATCTCCGGGCTGCCAGATGTGCCAGGATAGCTCTTTGCCGACACAGCGGGGAAATCCCCATTTGCGGGTAGTTACAAATAGGGGACTTAAATCTGGTTCTTGGCGACAACTGAAGTAGGCGAGGATTGTTTTTGCTTGGGTGAATAGGGGCGAGTTTTGCAGGTGATTGCAGAGGCGATCGCTCTTTTGTCTCCATTCATGTGCTGATAGGGATTTGCGGGTGTTGAGGAGGGATTTTCTTAATTCGGTTTTAGTTAATGAAGGTTCAGCAGTATTCATATTTGCGATCGAATCTCTCGTTTGAATTGCAGTCCGACAGGGTTAAAAACCCCTGTCTCACAGCGAAAGTCCTCGCTTCAGAGGACTACAATTAATTGCATTTTCATCACACTCAGCAGTCGGTTTTAACCGACTTTAGCTTTGAGGCAGGGGTTTCAACCCCTGCCGGACTGTCGGACTGTCGGACTGCCGGACTGCCGGACTGCCGGACTGTCGGACTGTCGGAAAGTATCAACAAACTGGATGTGATATTACATATTGTCTCACCACAGGACAAACGCTGAATAGCGTTTCATTCTCCTGTTCTTCTATTTCAACTAACGATCGCCTCCCCAAAGATTGCAGCCCGTCGAATAAGTCGGAGGGCGGTAAATTGGCATCTTGTCGCAATTGCTCTATTGAAACTGAACTTGCTTCGCGGCTGAGGCGGCAGATTAGTTTTTTTTCTAATTCTGACAAACGATTTATCTGCGGGTGCAATGTTGCTGCCAATTCTTCACCTAAGAATATCCTATCATATTTTAAAAATTCTGCAACCCTACCTCGGAATATTTCTTGAATAGTGGTGGCGACTATTTTTAACCACAATGGATTGCCGCGGTAGGCATTAATTAGGTTTTCCCATGTTTCGGGATTCAGTAAACTTTTTTGTCGGAAAATTTCGGCTGCTGCTGCACCTATGCCTTTGAGTTTCAAGCTGCGAACTGGTGAATTGTCACCTTTTAAGGCGGTAATTTCTCTGGGTGGTTCCCAACTGTTGAGGATTAAACAACTGTTGTGGGTTGTTTCTCCGATTTGTCTGAATAGGATGCTGTAATTTTCGCATTCGGGGCGGTAATTTCCTGCTAGTTGTCCGCTGCTGAGAATGGTTTGCACGTCGTCGAGGATAATGAGACAGCGGTTTTTTCGCAGAAATTCCCTTAACAGGGAAAGTCGATCTGGAATGCTGGTAGGGAGTTCGATTTCTGGTTTATTTAAGAGAAATTCTAGGAGATTTTTGAGGGTAGTTTCTAAGGGTGGGGAGTGGCGGAGACTTCGCCAGATGACGCATTCAAAGTTATGCTGAATTTTTTGGATGAGGTGGAGGGAAAGTGCGGTTTTGCCGATGCCGCTGAGTCCTGATATTGCTGCGAGGTTGCACTTTTCTTGGACGATCCATTTTTCCAGGGTGGCGAGTTCGGATGTGCGATCGGACAATGATGAAATATGAGGTGCGTCTGCTAAGTCTAGCCGGGTTTGGGGTTGGGTGGTTTCTGAGGTGGGGGTTGAGGGCGATCGGGTTTTTTGAATTTCTGAAGCTTGGGTATCTGTACAAACATTGACGTTACCAATGTGTAGAAAATCATTGCCAAAATTTGATGATACGATGAATAATTGTCGTCTCTCAAGTGCCGAGCGTAAATTCGATGGAGTAACTTCTTCACCTAAGACATTTGATAAACGCTTCCATAATTTTGAAGCTACATTCCTGACGTGACCTTCGCTACAATGCGATGCTTCTGCGATTTGAGAGTATTTTTGACCTTCCCATACACCCCCCAGGATAGCTTCTTGCAAATCCTCCAAATGTTCTCCCGTCTTAGCGAAAACCAGGTCATCGGCAAATCTCAAGACTTCTTTAACGTCCATCGGTCGGGTAGTTGTGACGGTTTTGGTTATTTTAGCATATATTTTCTGACATTTTCTGACATATCTGACCAATTCTGACATTTTCTGACAGATACCTCGTCTCAATTGCTGATAAAATTTGACATTTTATTACTCCGATAAATTCATAATTAGAAGATAATTATAAAAAACAAATAACTTCCTGTGGGTTAAACTAGCGGGTAGGAGAATGCTATGAACATTAATTTTAGACGCTATCGCGAACCGAAAGGTATAAGTCAAGAAGCAGTTGCCAGTCGGCTCGGAATCTCCGCCGATCAGGTTAGACATTATGAGCAGTTCCCTGCAAAAGTTCCGATGGGAATGGCAGTAAAATGGCTTCAAATATTAGGTGTTGACATTGCAACTGCCATGTCAGAGGAAATACATCCACTCCCAGGAATTGAACCACGCAGTCCCTACGCTGAACTTTATCGCCGGCTAAATTTACTTAATCAGTATATCGATGAAAATTCTTTTTTTTCTGGGCTGGAATTGCCAACCGATCTACGTAGACCTAACGATCTGCAAGGACAAATTAACCAGTATTACCAAAAACCAAATGTTGTCTTGACAGGAGCATTTGACTCTGGCAAATCCTATCTTGCTAATACTCTTTTAGGCAAAAAAATATTGCCAATAGGCTATCAGCCTGCAACAAGAGTCATTACCATTGTTTGTCATGTGGAAAGTCGCCCCGAATGGTTTGATGGAAACGTGGGAATTATTGATGAAAAATTTTGGCAAGATGAAAACGGAAAGCTAAATTTTAACTTCCTATATTTAGAGGATCGGGAGCGTTGTCAGAAGCATTTTTTGCAATTCGGTTCCTTTGACGTGCTAGAAAAATATGGCGTACATCAATATGATGACTCTGACGACAGCAATGACGGCGGACATACAGCTATAGTTTATGTAGATGCTCCTTTGTTAAAAGCGTGTAATCTGATTGACCTTCCCGGTTACTCTGATAAACAAGATGAAGTATCAAAGGATGTTGAGAAAGCTAATAGTGCCACCAAGATTGCTAATGTCTTGCTTTATGCTTCTCCTGCCAAGGGTCACATCAATGGTCAAGATATGGTGCGACTTCGGAATTTGCTGCGTTTGCTGCCGGCCCCAGAGAATGAATGCAAGGACTTTCCGACGCTAGGCAATTTCTTTATTGTGGCGACACACGCAGATCCGAGTATCCGTGACGATGAGCTTCCCACAATTCTCAATAAAGCTTCAGCAAGGCTGTATAAAGAACTTGATGAAACTGCTATAGAGTTTCGTCGAAAGCTAACAAAGCAGGATATTACCAAGGAAGATGTGCAAAAGCGTTTCTTCACTTTCTGGTCAGAAAGGCCGGATCGCTGTCAGCGTCTCTTTGATGATTTAACCCAACTCCTTCGCGAGACTCTTCCTAAAACAGTCATCTGTCGTGTCGATCGCGAAATTAATGCGGTCAAATATGACAATACACAAGAATACGCTAACTCGATTGAGCAATATCAAACAACAATTGCCAAAATAGACGAGTATCGAAAAGAGCTTGAGAAAGCGGAGAAGAATGAACCTGAACGTCAGCGACAAATGTGGCAAAAACGCAGTGAAGTGAGCAAACGCATTAATGATTTAGAAAAAGATACTCGCAAATCATTTCAGACCTATGCGGAAAAACAGATTGATGTAGATTCCATAGAAAAAATGATTCGCCAGAGATACGACAAAAAGAAAGAGGCTCAAGAATACGCTCCCGGTTATTTAGTCGATCTGCTGCAAACTCATGTAGAAAATCAAATTAGTGTCAATTCTGAAAAACTCAAGGCTGAGATTGACGCTTTTCTGGAAAAATACCCAGTGCCTAAACTTCCCAACAAAGATGGAATAGTAGTATCTATTCCCTTCGATACAAAAGGAGCTTTTCTTGGTGGGATAGCAGGTTTAGGTGCTTATGGTGCTTTAGCCGCTTGGGCAGCCAGTCTTGGCAACCTTGGTGGCTATATCTTAGTAGGGAAATTAGTCAGTCTTTTGTCAGCACTTTTTGGTGCTACTACCGGTGGCACGGCAGCAGTAATTTCTTTCGTAAGTGCGATTGGTGGCCCAATAGTTCTAGGGCTCGGTTTAGCTGCTGGATTTGCTTCTTTGGTGTGGAATTTAGTTGGGGAAGCTTGGCAGAAGCGGTTAGCAAAAGAAATTCACAAACTCTTAACAAAACAGGGTGTTGTTAATAAATTCCTAGCAGGAATCGACCAGTATTGGGAAGAGACAGCCACAGCCTTTGATCAAGGTGCCGACGCAGTTGAAGCAAAATGCAAACAGTATCTCAAGCATCTGCACGAAATTACTTCAACTGATACCCAGTCAAAAGAACGAATTGAACAGATTATCATAAATCTGGAGAAACTCAGGGTTTTTTTCGCCAACATTCCTTGGGATACCCAGGGAGAATGTTTGTAAAAAAAACCAGCGGTTCTCGTGGCAAACCACCCAAACCCAATAACACGACGTATTGAACGGCTGGCGGGGTTGTCACCCCGCCAGCTTTTTTTGTCAGATTGTAAAACTTCAGCACTGTTAAGCTGTTGCGCGTTTAAATTGCATATTCGGGACGGGCTCGCGTGCCCATCCCACAATAATTTGAGTGATTTTTGACACACAATTTAAATGGAGAACAGCTTACGACATTAAAAACTTCCCACGCTAATTCCCAAGAAATCAATCTTGAACACTAAACCTATTGCAAAAGTAATTTGAACCGGAGAACGTGCCCCTGATATCGACGATCGATTGGTATGATTTCTTAGTTGCCCTCTGGGACGACAACAGGCAAGTGTAATAGCGGTTTCAACTGCCGACTATTGTCAGTGAATTATCACCCAAATTTGTATAATTTCTTAGTGCCAGAAGGGGGACTGGTTTGTGTAGGATAGGTGGCCACCGCCGACTCTTATAAATGAGGTTTCTCACCCGCATTTAGTATTATATCATGTACGATCGAGCGATTAAAAGGGCGGGTTTTTGAGATTGTCAATTATTGGCAGATATTTTTCGTGAACCCGCCCCTACCGTATTAGGGGTAATCGACCGGAAATAATATTATTCCTAAAAAAACCCGGTTTCTTCAAAAAACCGGGTTTTTCACACTTACGCGGCGTGTTTTCGATACCAGTCGATCGTATTTTTCAACCCTTCCTTAAACTTCACCTCCGCAACAAAACCAAACTTTTCCTTAGCCCTTTGGGTATCCAAACAGCGGCGCGGCTGACCGTTCGGTTTGTCTGTTTCCCAGACAATTTCTCCCTCAAATCCCATCAACTCGCAAATTGTTTCCACCAAATCGCGAATTTTAACTTCGCTATTTGTTCCCAAATTAACCGGGTCAGATTCACTGTAATCTTGCGTCGCCATCACAATTCCCCGCGCGGCATCTGTGGAATACAAAAACTCGCGGCTGGGGCTGCCATCGCCCCAAACTGGCAGTGTTTTGTCTCCCCTTACTTGCGCTTCGTGGACTTTGCGAATTAATGCGGGGATGACGTGGGAACTTTTCGGGTCAAAGTTATCTTCCGGGCCGTATAAATTGACTGGTAGCAAGTAGATACCGTTGAATTCGTACTGCTGGCGGTAGGATTGCAGTTGCACTAATAAGGCTTTTTTGGCAATTCCGTAAGGTGCATTAGTTTCTTCGGGATAGCCGTTCCAGAGATCGTCTTCTTTAAATGGAACAGGGGTGAATTTGGGATAAGCGCAAATTGTGCCGACGCAGACAAATTTTTCGACTCCTGCTTCGTAGGCGGCGTGGATTAGTTGCGCGCCCATCATCAAATTGTCGTAAAATAATTCAGCGGGTTTGAGTTGGTTTAAACCGATGCCGCCGACGTGGGCGGCGAGGTGTATGATTATATTTTGTTGGTCGGCGGCGCGCTTGCAGTTTTCCATGACGCGGAGGTCGCAGTCGCGCGATCGAGTCACCGAAATTTTATCAGTATCGGCCCCTGCTTTCACTAGCTGGTCGATTACCTGACGGCCCAAGAAACCGGCGCCGCCCGTGACTAGAATGCGTTTGCTGCTTAAATCCAAGCTTGTCATAATTTTAGCCTCGGGATTTTGAATAAAGGTCGATCGACAATTTCAATTCTAAAATTTTTGCTTTAGCAAAAAAAGCTTTCAGCTACAGGACGAGGTTGCCCACAAATCTGTTGTAGCTGCTGCTGATAGGAACTTCTCCGTGCACGCCCGAAAGTTAGATTTATGAGTAGCGAGTCCTCAACTATCATTTTAATGTTTTTTTTAGCCCGCACAGCCGAAAATTTGGCGAGCAATTAAGCTGGTTCTTTGAATGCCGATCGCGCTAATAGCTGTAACAATCCTCCGATCGGTTGTGAAGAGTTTGCACGGGCTATCCCCCGCCGGTGCGCCTTTCGCCAAAGGGGTAGACACGGGGCCCTACCCCTACAAATTGTTGGCACTGACGGCTTGATTTAGCGACTTAATCAAATCCGTTGCCCGAACCCCGACCTTGCTGGTCTAAAGCTTTCATGTCAGCATCTACCATTAAATGTACTAACTCCTGAAAAGTTACAGAAGGTTCCCAATTTAATTGCTGGCGCGCCTTAGTCGAATCGCCAATCAACAGTTCGACTTCGGCCGGACGCAAGTAACGTTCGTCAAACTCCACATATTTTTGCCAATCTAAATTGACGTAAGTAAAAGCCAAATCGAGAAATTCCTTAATGGAATGGGTCTCGTTGGTAGCAATGACATAATCGTCAGGCTTTTCTTGTTGCAGCATCAGCCACATAGCCCGCACGTAGTCTTTAGCATAGCCCCAGTCCCGCTTAGAATCGAGATTGCCCAAGTAAAGTTTTTTCTGCTTGCCGGCCACTATTCTGGCCACGGCGCGAGTAATTTTGCGAGTTACAAAAGTTTCGCCACGGCGGGGAGATTCGTGATTGAACAAGATGCCGTTGCAGGCAAAAAGTCCGTAAGATTCGCGATAATTTACTGTTTGCCAGTGCCCGTAAACTTTGGCGCAGGCGTAAGGACTTCTGGGATAAAAAGGAGTTGTTTCTTTCTGCGGAACTTCCTGTACCAAACCAAACATTTCCGAAGAACCTGCTTGATAGAACCGCACTTCTATGCCGGTGCGGTGCTGATAGTCCCGAATTGCTTCTAGCAGCCGCAATACTCCCATTCCTACTGTGTCAACCGTATATTCCGGCGAGTCAAAACTCACTCGAACGTGAGATTGAGCGCCTAAGTTATAAATTTCTACCGGCTGGACTTCTTCCAAGATCCGGCGGAGAGTGGTGCCGTCCGTCAAGTCGCCGTAGTGTAGAAACAGGCGCGCACCCTCGCTGTGAGGATCGACATAGATGTGGTCAATTCGATCGGTATTGAAACTAGAACTGCGCCGGATAATGCCGTGAACTTCATATCCTTTCTCTAAGAGTAATTCGCTCAAGTAGGAGCCGTCTTGACCTGTAATACCTGTTATTAGCGCTCGCTTACGTTGCGTCATCTGATTTTCCTTTGACAGGCTGTGTTAATTCACAATAAATTTTTTGGCAGAGGCTGTTGCTCCCTGCCGGTCGTATTCTCAAATTCTACGTTAACTGCTTTATAAAACTTACTCAAACTTAACTTTAGTTACCTAAAGCCAGTTGAAGTTTACTTCCTACGCTGTTGGGTAGTGGGCTATCCCAAGATAAGTAGGCTATCCCCCTTAAGCCAAAGGTTTTGACACTCTCCGACCTGAAGGTACGGAGATTCTTGAGAAACTTTAACACTCTTAAAGGTGCTGTCAAGACACCTCTAGACGTTCAAAACAACTACCTTTCGGTGTTGCAATTACGCTTACTTTTTGTATGCTTTCGTTCGCACTTTTCAACACGCTTGCCAGTTCGGTACGCTCACTATCCTGCGTTGCTTGGCTGTGCCTTAGTCTTTCTCAGACGATGAACGCTGAGGGTGTCTTACTGCCGGGAATCTCACCGTACTAGGAATAGTTCATCACGTAGTTGATACGCCTACTTGTTCGGCATTGCTCAATTATTATAACACAGACTCGTAGCCTAAAGGCTACAAGTGCGTTTCATACCCTGCGGGAAAGACCGGGGTTCTCACGCGACGCGCTATAGAGTTAAGTTTAACACCTAAACCTAAAGTAGTCTATCTAGAAGAACCGATCTTTCTAGGTGAAGAAGAGATAGGTTTATTTAAGTATTTCCCCCTTTAGTTAAGCTGACAATTCTTCGACCGGCATCCAGGAACTGTTGAGTTTTGACAAAGAGTTTGTCGCTTGCTGTAAGTAGTCAGCATCAGTGGTCAGTAACAAATAAAACTAACTACCGATTGCTGACTGCGGACAAAAATTAGTATGCGCCGTTATTTTTGGGAAAAATCACAACTCCAATTGTTTTGAAAACAATCCACATATCCATCCAAAGGTTTTTGTCATTTGCGTAATAGAGGTCGATTTGGACTCGGCGGGGATAGGGAATGTCGTTGCGACCGGACACTTGCCACAAGCCTGTAATTCCAGGTCTTATGGTGAGAATTTTGTTGATGTGACGGCCGTATCTCGGCAGTTCTTCTTCAACTAAAGGTCTGGGTCCGACGACGCTCATATCTCCTTTTAAAACATTCCAAAACTGGGGAAACTCGTCTAAACTGGTCATTCGTAAAAATCTTCCAATCCAGGTAATTCGAGGGTCTTGTTTCAGCTTGAAATTGTCCTCAAACTCTTGACGCAAATGCGGAGAATTTTCCATGATTTCCAGCAATATATCGTCCGCATTTTCCACCATCGTTCTGAATTTCAGGCAATAAAACTTTTTACGGTTTTTGCCTACTCGTTCCTGTACGTAAAAAATAGGACCGGGCGAGCTTAAGGCGATTAAGAAAGCCAAAAGCAGGTAAACCGGAGCAAACAGGATCAGAACCGATAAGGAAAACAGGATGTCAAATAACCGCTTGAAAAGTTCTCCGTCGAGGCTCTGTAGAGAACGACTTATGCGTCTATCTCCTTGCAGGACAGACCCAAAACCGCGTCTTGCGATCGCTCGAATTACCTTGCCGGAGATTAGTTGGCTGTCGGCAGTCATCTTACTCCTTCACTTCACACCACACACAGTCCTGATCATAAAGCCTCAAGACGCTTTGTTCTCTGAATTATGTTTCCAATACTCAATTTTCTGCCTTCAGAAGGCTTCAAAAGGCAGAAGGAAGAAGGAAGAGGGCTTCTGGCGGCAGAAGGAAGAAGGCACCAGGCACTTATGCCGAGGTCTTCTGAAGGCACTTATACAAAGGCAGAAGGAAGATTGTCCCGCTATCGGGATCTGGTACTGTCAAGTCCCAGACTTGGTAAAATCGCGGGATTGAAATTCCTGATAGCAGCGTTCCACAAAAGCTAGATAGCGCTGCCCAAAGACATCGGGGGCAAACTGTTCAGCGCGCAACCTGCAGATTTCTGGCCCAAACTTGCCTTGCAACTGCTCAAATTCCTCGACAGCTTCGACTAATGCTGCTGCGGTTTGGGAGGAAAAAAATAAACCAGTCCCCGTCTCTGGGTGTTGGCGAATGTCGAGCACTGTCTCCAAAGCGCCCCCTGCTGCATAGGAAATTACCGGCGTTCCGCAAGCTTGAGCCTCTACCAAAGCTATGCCAAAATCTTCGCAAGCTGCATAGACAAAGGCTTTCGCCTCTGCCATGTACTTTTCAACTATGGAGGCGGGCTGCCAGCCGAGCACTTGCACGTTGGGTTTGGCGATTTGCCGAATCATTTCTAATTCTGGCCCGGTGCCGATCACAATTAGAGTATGCCCGAGTTGATTGAATGCTTGGACGATCGCACTTACGTTTTTGTAACTTACCAACCGACAAACTGTGACGTAAAAGTCTTGTTTTTGCCGCATCAAGGAAAATCGCTCGATATTTACCGGCGGATAAATCACCTGGGCCCGCCGCCGATAGCACCGCCAAATTCGGCGCGCAGTGTGTTGAGAGTTAGCGATGAAATAATCAACGCGATTGGCGGAAATTACGTCCCACTGCCGCAGTCGATGCAACAAATATCGCGTCAGCAGACCCTGGATGCCCCGTCCGGCTTTGCTGCTACGCAAATAGTCAAAAGTTAAGTCCCAAGCGTAGCGCATGGGCGTGTGGCAGTAGCAGACGTGCATTTGCTGGGGACTGCTGAGGATGCCTTTGGCAACGGCATGGGATGAGGAGAGGATGATGTCGTATTCTCGCAGATCTAGTTGTTCGATCGCGATCGGCAGAAATGGCAGATATTTTTGGACGCCATTGCGGGCCTTGGGAAAGTGCTGCAAAAATGTTGTGCCAATCTGTCGCCCGAAAAGATAGCTTTCGGGATTGGTTGATTCAAAGTCGATGAGGGCATAGATATCTGCCTCGTCTACGTGTTTGAGGATTTCCTGTACTACGAGTTCTGAACCGCCAGTAGCTAAGGGCGTCAACCATTCGTGAACTAGGGCGTATTTGAGTTGTTTCACTTGTATTTGTAGCCGATCGAACGATGTGTTAGCGCCAGTTCTGTCAATATTAATCTTACTGAGGGATCACTTACGCAATATCGGGTCATCAACCAGGTTTCTAGGTAGGTATCTTTAAACTGAGATGTTGCACCATTCTCAATTATTTGTTTAGGAACAGGCAAGATGCCTGTTCCACAAAGAGTGAATTTTCTTGTGGAACAGGCATCTTGCCTGTTCTTGAGAATGGTGCTCTTCGGTGAGTCAAACCAAGGATTTTGGGAAGAAACGGGGTTTTTGTCAAATCAGCCACAGCAAAACTGCACTCTTCGGCAGTGATTTCCCCGATTGTTGACAAGAAATACTATTAGGCGGAATACTTAAGGTGATTTGCGGGCGCCTAAATCTTCGGAACGGGCGATCGAATTAACGTGGTGTGAGCTAAAAATGTCTAGAATTTTGTGGAAAGGACTCTCACTGGGTCCTGCGGTATTGGCAGCAAGTTTGGTCGTATCTTCGACGGCGCTAGCAGCAGAGCAACCTGTAGAAACTGCTGCGGCAGCTCAAGCCGATCTGCAATTAGCAGGTGCTGCAACCGAGGCGGCAAAGCCTGAGACGGCAAAGCCTGAGACTGCCGAACCAGCGTCACTAGCTAGCAACTTGACTGTTGAAACTATTGAGAAAGAAAGTGCGAACCTCTACAAGGGCTTTCCTTCGGATCGCTTCGCTAACGCTAACGATCCGATTGCCCCAGTTGCCGAACAGGTAAAAGCACCGGAAAACGAAGTTGCAGCAGATTTAAGCCAAACCCAACCCGCAGTCGCGCCCGCAAACATAAGTGTTGAACAACCTGTCGCGGAGCAAATTCCCGCAGTCGCCCCCGCAAACTTAAGCGAAACGCAACCCGCCGTTGCACCCGCTAATTTAAGCGCGGAAAAACCCGTCGCACAACCCGAACAAATTTCCCAATCGCCAAATCCAAGTACCCAAACTCCAGCACAGTCAAATGTTTTAGAACAAATCAATGAATACAGCACAGAAGGCAGTAGCAGCGAAGATGCAGTCGGCCAAGTAACCTCTGTTTCGCAACTTTCCGACGTTCGGCCCACCGATTGGGCATTCCAAGCTTTGCAGTCTCTAGTAGAGCGCTACGGGTGCATAGCTGGCTATCCTGACGGCACTTTCCGCGGCAACCGGGCGATGACTCGCTACGAGTTTGCAGCAGGTTTAAATGCGTGTTTGGATAAAGTTAGCGAGCTGATTCAAGGCGGCTCCAGAAATCTGGCGACGCGAGAAGATTTGGCTTCTGTGCAAAGGTTGCAAGAAGAATTTGCGGCGGAATTGGCAACTTTGCGCGGCCGAGTCGATGTTTTGGAAGCGCGCGCCTCTGAATTAGGGCTTACTGAATAAGTTAGGAAAAATCGCGATCGCAATTAATGGGCAATTCAAGCTCGGCAAAACATAACTTTTTGTTGACTATAACTTGCCCAGTTATAGCTTTTAATAATCATTGAACCATAAATAGGTGTGATTTTTGGTTTTTGACATAAAAACACACAAAAAACCCGTCTTAACCAGGTAGCAAGGTTCATCACTAAAAAAGTAATAGCAATAGCTGTTTCCGAAGTATTATCAAGCTTTGCCATCACTCGATTCAAGCTAAATCTTCTTTTACCTTGTCCAAATTTGCCCTCAATAGAGTTACGAATTCTTTCATCTTCCCAGGCTTGTTTCTTGGTTTCCTTACTAACAATTGCTGGTGGCCTTCCTAAAGGGGGGCCACTAATTCTAATTCCTCTTTCTTTACACCAGGCTCGATTTTCCCTGGTTCGATAAATGCGATCGGCATGGACTGATTCTGGATAGCATCCTGTGTAAATTTTAAATGCTTCAAATGAGTGCTTTTAAGTCTCCTGATTCGTTAAAGTTATCCCAACTTATCCGGTCTAAAAATACATATCCTTCACTGCAACTCGCTGACAGTTTAGCTCCAAACTCTACGGGTTTTCCTGCTTTTCCTCTAACAATGGGACGGATGTGCGGTTGGCTTAAACTTACCCCAACTGTCCGATATACTCTGTTTTTTATTTTCCAATAACCAGAGTTGTTGGCGATAGACTTCTGTGAGAACTAGCAAGGTTTTATATTGCTTTTTGGTCAAACTTTGTAGGGTGGCACCTGATTCGATTAGCTGTTCAATATTAGCGAGGTTTCTTTTGATATATTGCAGTTGTTTTTAAGGGCTTGGATTTTTTTGTTTCGTTTAGGTCGTCGTTGTTTTGCTACTGCTAAGTAGTCTTTCCTGGCTATTTTCCGGTAGGTTCTGGGTTTTTTATTGATTTTTACTTTGAGGGATTTATAGAGAATATCGATGATTTTTTCGGTATGAACTCTGGCTCGGTTTAATAGCCCTAAGTCGGTGGGATAGCTAATATCTGCTGGAGCACAGGTCGCATCTATGACTAATTTTCCTTGATTGGTTAATTCATTTTTTGCGTCCGAATCCTTTTTTTTTTCGGGCGGTTTTGGGGTGGTTTCGCGCATTTTTTCCACCATCCGTTCGTTCACTTTCTTGATTAAGTTTGCACTGATTCGCTGCCGAAAGTGGACTAATAATGATGGATCAAATGGGGGTTCATTACTGTATGTTGATTGACCTATAAAGTATTGCAGGTATGGGTTTTCTCGGATCTGTTCTACTGTTTCTATGTCGCTGATTCCCAGCTTTTCTTTGATAATTAATGCCCCTAATGCCATCCTAAATGATGCAAGCGGGTGCTCCCATTTCGGTCGGAAAATTTGCAGCATATTCTGATTCAAATTCTAACCAAGGAATTAGTTGGGTCATTTTTACCCAACGGTTATCTTCTGACAATCTTCCTTCAAAGGGGAGTTCAAAGTCGGATGGGGAGCTTGGGGCAAGCTCAGCTTTTCTATACACGATCGCAGGTGGTGATGCACGGGTTTTGACTGATTATACCTGTTTTTCACGGCGACCCTTACTACTTTTTTGTTCGGAAAACCCATACACTGTTTACTTTTCTCACTGATTCAGCAAGCCCGAATTAGAAGCAAATCAGTTTTCAACTACAACTAAACTCAACGGCGAAGTGATATTTGGTTTGGCGGGTATCGCCGGGGGAGAGGATGCCGAGGGCCGCGAAGCTGATAAAACGACTGCTTTTGGCAGCAGGGTTCGTCTCAATTTTGACACCAGCTTTTCTGGAGAAGATTTGCTGAGAACTCGATTGCAAGTTTTGAATCTGGGTTCGTTTTCTACTAATAATACGAAAACCGCTGAAGGGGAATTGCGGTTTAATGCCGGGCCTTTTGGCGAGGCTAGCAATACTGTAGGTTTAGATGCGCTGCTTTACCAATTCCCTCTAGGCAAAAGCACTACTGTAATTCTCGAAGCCAACGCCGGCGCGGCTGACGATTTTACCAACACAGTCAACCCTTACTTTGACGGAGACGGCGGCAGCGGTGCTCTTTCTAACTTCGGTACTCGCAACCCGATTTACTATTTGACTGGCGGTTCTGGCATCGCTCTGCGGCATCAGTTTGGGGAAAAACTCGAACTGAGTTTGGGATATTTGGCCGGCAACGCCGCGAACCCGACGCGGGGTAACGGTTTGTTCAACGGTTCTTACGGCGGTTTGGCTCAGTTGACTTTCAAACCGAACGACAACATGGCTTTAGGTTTAACTTACGTTAATTCCTACAACTTCGTCACAGGTACCGGCAGCAATGCTTCTAATTTCCCGGTGCGTCTCGGTTCCTTCGGGCTCGACAGCGATAGCAATCTGCCAGTTTCTAGCAATTCCTACGGCGCGCAAGCTTCGTGGCGGTTGAACCGGAGATTTGCAATTGGCGGTTGGGCGGGTTACACCAACCAGCGCATTTTATCGAACTTGGCTACTCCTACCGGTTCTGTGCAGCGGGGGGATCAAAAAATCTGGAACTGGGCAGTTACTTTGGCTTTTCCCGATTTGTTGAAAGAAGGAAATGTGGCGGGGATTCTGGTAGGTATGGAGCCGCGGGTGACGACTTCTACTAATCGGACTTTGCCGGAAGATAAGGATACTTCGCTGCACGTTGAAGGTTTTTATCAGTTTAAGTTGAGCGACAATATTTCTGTCACTCCTGGTGTGATTTGGCTGACTGCTCCCGACCACAATAAGGATAATTCTGATTTGGTGATTGGGGTGATCAGAACGACGTTTACTTTCTAGGATCAGCCCTTGGGGATTTTAGATTTTAGATTTTAGATTTTAGATTTTAGATTTTAGTCCTGGACGCACAAATACCAAAGAAACCGGGTTTTTACCAGTTTTAAAGGTCGGGATACAGTATTTTCGGCATAAAAACCCGGTTTCTGACCACCCGTGCGTAAGTCCTAGATTTTAGATTAAAATCTAAAATCTAAAATCTAAAATCTAAAATTCTCCGGGCTTGGGTTTAAGGTTTCAACAAAAACGACCAGCTTTAGCAAAAGCTGGTCTGCACAAATAGTTAAATCCGTTGTGTTCCCACAGTGTTGTTCTCACAGTGAGGAAACCCAAGTTGCACGTTTCTTTGCAAAGGGTTCTAAAAGAAATATCATCTCTCTTAAGGGGTACTATAACAACAAAATTTAATTTTCTGTAATAAAACTTTACTTTACAAGTGGTTTTTAATTTTTAGGACGATCGCACTCTTGGTCACTTTGTATAATCCAAGGGCTTCAAAAACCCGGTTTGTGCGTAGGTTTATCGCTACCAAACCGATTATTTTGCCGAAAAACCAAGTTTCGATTCCCGATCGCCCCTGTTTCTCACTTTATATAAATCACGCCGGAGCTTGCTGCGGTCTACCCCAGACAATCCGCTCCTGCTTGTATACAACCATACCAGGTTTCGCGCCTTTCGGCTTGTATACATATTTCGGTTCTGTATAAACCACCGGGACTTGTTCGCTGTGGCGGGCGCGACTGTAATAAGCAGTCATGTCTGCGGCAAATTGCAAATCAGTTTCTTCAGCCACAGTACCGGGTTTGAGACGCAGCAAAGCGTGGCTTCCGGGAATCTCTAGGGTGTGGAACCACAAGTCGTAGTCGTTGGCGGTGCGAAAAGTGAGTTGGTCGTTTTGGCGGTTGTTGCGCCCGATTAATAATTCAAAGCCGCTGGGGGTTTGGTAGCGGTGAAATTCGATCGCAGCATTTTTGTCGGTACTGCGGTAATCTGGTACATCCAGATATTTTTGCTGGATCAGTTCTTCGCGGATTTCGGCGAGGGTTTGCAAATCTTGGGTGTTGCGGTAGGTTTCCAATACCGAAAGTGCGGCTTCAACTTGTTCTAAATAGTCGATTTCTTCCTGTACGGCGGCTAACAAAGGTTCTACTGCTATGCGAGCTCTTTTAAGTTTTTGGTGTTTTTTGTACAGGGCTTGAGCGTTTTGAACGGCGTTTTTTTCCGGGTTTAGGGGAATGATAACTGGTTTTTCGGTTTCAAAGTCGGGGAGAGAAATTGATTTCATTCCCGGTTCCCAATGCTGCAAATTTGCCATCAGCAAGTCGGCTTGGGATTTGTGGATGTCGGCGTCGGCGGATTGCTGCAAGCGTTCTTTAAATGTGTTGGCTTTGAGGCGCAGTTTTGCGAGGACGTTGTTGAGTTTTTGGGTAAGCTGATGCCGCACTTGGGCGAATACTTCTTGATTGATTTCGCCTGTGTAGTAGCTGTTAAGTAATTCTTGAACGGAAGAGAAGGAAGAAGGAACAGAGGAGTTAAATTCGTTTACAGGATTTGTCTCTTTTACCTCGGGTGTCGGCCAGTCGATGACTGTGTAGCCTTCGGGGGTAAAACTCGGGTGAAATTTGGAATTTTCTAGGCATTGCAGCCAGTACAGCCAGCGCTGGAATAGTTGCTGCCAGTCGTCGGGATTCAGGCTGTCGGTGGATTGTTCGGGGTCTAAAGAAGCCGATCGAATCATTGAAAAAATTAAGGCTTTACTCAACCCCCGGTAATTCTTCAACAGATTGCGGTGTAATTGACCGGGAACCAGGCTAATTCGCGATTGCCAGCGGTTTTGAGATTCGCTCAGACTCGGCACTGCATCGGTCAAAGACGGGGGCATTTCGTAGGGTTGCCCGGTTTGGATGGGACGGACGGTGGACTGTTTGGCGCTGACTTGGTGGGCGCAGGTGACAACGAGATTGTCTTGGGCGGTGAGGATGACGTTGCTGTACTTGCCCATGATTTCGGCCCAGAGGTGCCAGAGGGCGGGTTCTCCGGGGCGTTTGGCGAATTGCAAGTCGATGACTCTTTCCCAGGATGCAACGGGGGCGATGGAAACTAAGGCTAAACCGCTGAGTTGGTGCCGCAGTTGTTCGCTGAATGTGAAGGTATCGGGAATGCGGGGCGGGGGGTCGCCGACGCAGATGCGGGCGGCCACAGGATGCCAGGAAAGGTCAATCCAGCCGCGCCCTTTCATGGTGCGGAGGGCTAGGGACACGGTAAATCGATCGCGCTGGTAGACTTGTTCTAAGCGCGCTGGCAGCCATTGGGCTCGCAGTTCGCTGCAAGCTGCGGTTAAAGTTGTAAAGTCTACGGGTTGCACGGTGGCCTCTTTGCGATCGAACTATCTATTTCTATGCTGACAGATTTAGGTCGCATTTGACCGATTGTATCAAAGTTTTGCAACCAAATTTTAAAATCTGTTAAAAATCCGGTGATTGAAAATCCGGGCATCAGAATGTGCCATCGCCAAGGGCGGCAAATACAGGAGACAACAATCAGGTGTTTGTAGTGAGAAATTAAATTCCTCATAAAATACAGAGGAATTGGATTCCTCACTACAAACCTAATTAATTAATGATTATCTCTACTCGACTCCAATTGCATTCATTCCCAAACAATCAGGAAAATATCTGCGTCGATCGGGGTTAATTTGCGGTTGCCCAATCATTGAAAAAATTAGGCAATAAGTCTAATTTTTTAGACCAATATCCCGCAGCATTTCCAAATGCTCGTGCACAGGTGCGATCGTATTGGCTGCGATCGCCCCGCTAGCAGCAACAGCCGGCAAACCAATTCCCGGAAACGTCGAATCTCCGCAGCAAAACAGCCCCGCTAAAGGCGTTCTCGGCCCGGGAAACAAGCCGCTACCCGCCCGAATTGCGGGCCCGTAGGAACCGCGATGGCGGCGCAAAAACCGTTCGTGGGTTAGGGGTGTCCCAACTAAGGTGACTTCGCAGCGCGATCGAATATCGGGCACAATTCTCTCTAAGGCTTCCCACATTACCTCGGCGCGCGCTTGCTTTTGCTGCTTGTATTCTTCGCTGGTTCTATCGAGCTTTTGCCACAAATCGTAAGGCTCGTTTCCGGGCGTATATGCGTGAATGACGTGCTTTCCCGGAGGCGCGAGGTCGGGGTCGAGGAGGGAGGGAATCGAGACGAGAACGACGTTCTGAGGGGCAGAAACGCCCTTTTCCCAGTCTTTGACGAAGATGTAGTGACAAGCTAAGTCCGATCGCACTCCGGCAGCATCAATTCCCAGATGCAGGTGCATGAAGCTGTCGCACTCGGGCGTCGCCTGCCGCTGTTGCCGAAACCTTTGCGGGACAGAGGTTTCAGGCAACAGTTTCAGGGTATCCCAAACGGAAGCGTTGGAGACGACGGCTTTGTGCGATCGAATAATTTTGCCCGATCGCAGCCGCACGCCCGCAGCCCGGTTGTTTTCCACCAAAACTTCTGCAACGTGGGAATTTAGCAGCAACTGCCCTCCGTGGCGCTCTAAACCGCGTACCAGGGCATTTACCAAAGCTGCGCTACCGCCGATCGGATAGTCCAAAACTGCATTGGGGCGATACCAGTCGGCGAACATGAAAGCGACTTCGGCTGCGATCGTTCCGTCGGCGGGAAGTCCAGACAGCAGGAAACACAACAAATTCAGCCAATTTCGGACAAACGGATCTTTGACATTTTTGTCCATAATTTTGCTGAAAGGGCCTGCAAGTGCGATCGCATCGCCAGCACTTTGCAGGAAAGCCGGCGCAAATTGGCCGAGGGTAAAAACACTGCCCAAATCGAAGCGCAAAGCCAGGGAGGGCAAGGCTGTGGCAGCTTTGGCGTAGGGTTCCATGATGCGCTGGAGTTGCTGCCATTCGGCGACTGCTGCCGCGCCGCGCAGTTGTGCGAGCACTTCGCCAAATTGACTCGCACCGACGGATGTGTCGAAATCGCCTTCTGGCAAACAGCAACCCCAGGTATCGTAGGTGATGCAAGGGAGTTTTTCGCCGATCGCATCCAAAACTTGCCGCAGCGGATTCGCAGACGGGCTGTAGGATAATCCTGAGTACAGGGAGGGCCCGGAGTCGAACCTAAATCCGTCGCGTTCAAAACCGTGTGCGGCCCCGCCCGCGATCGAATGGCTTTCGCAAACCACAACATCAAAGCCATAGCGGGCAAGCATTGCAGCGCAAGTCAAGCCGCCGATCCCGCTGCCGGCGACGATGATTTCTGTGTCTGTGGGGGCGATCGCAACCATGTTTTTCTCCGCTACATCAGCTAATATTATCAATCACTCGGCCGCAGGCAAGATGCCTGCGCCACAATCTCTCTGGTGGTGGAACAGGCATCTTGCCTGTTGCCCGTCAGAGGCAGGCATCTTGCCTGTGGCACAAGCAATCTCTCTGCTGGTGGAACAGGCATCTTGCCTGTCCCTTAAAATTTTGCATCAAGCCTAGTAAATTCCTGTTATTGTTAGTTAAATGGAAAACATATCAATTCTAGAACAAGCCGCTAAATCGAATACTAAACCATCTCCTGCCACCGTAGTCTCCGCCCTCTTAGAAGCTGAGAAAAGCGCGAAACAAAATAAAATTCGCTATTCTTTCGAGCAATTAATCGGCAACTGGCAACTCTGCTTTATCACCGGCACCAAAAAGACTCGACAAAAAGCGGGGATTGTCTTGGGTGCGGGACGTTACATCCCTCAGTGGATTGCGAAAATTCAAATTGCTTATTCTGCAGAACCTGTTGCTGAAGGGGCAGAGAATAGCGAAACCGGCAGGGTGGAGAATTCGGTGCAAGTTGGGGCGATCGTACTAACTCTTTCCGGGCCGACTAAGTTTTTGGTTAATAAAAATATTTTAGCTTTTGATTTTACCAGAATTACTGTGAAAGTGTTGGGTAAAACTGTGTATCAAGGATTTATTCGCGGTGGAGAAGCGCGGGAGGCGGAATTTTTTAGTTTGAGTGTGGGGAAGCAGGCATTTTTTGCATATTTTCTGGTAGAAGATGGGATAATTGCCGCTAGGGGAAGGGGCGGCGGCTTGGCTTTGTGGGGGAGAGTTGAGAGCAATTGAGCAGAGTATCGAGTAACTGTTTTTGATAGCAGCCCCGTATTGGCGAATTCCCAGGGGATAGTTGACCCCAAATACAGTCGAGATTTCCTGCATATGAACCCAGAAGGCTATGTGGCACTCAACTAAGATAGTAGGTTGCAGCTAAGCAAGAAGAGCATTGAATAAATAGCCGATACAGATTATGCCAAGAGTCATTAGGCTGATGAAAACAGCTAAAAGTTGAGGACGAAGAACTTTTTTCAAAATGACCATCTCAGGTAATGAAAGAGCGGTAACAGCCATTGTGAAGGCTAACACAGTTCCGAGGGGCATTCCTTTGTTAACCAGTGCTTCAGTAATCGGCATCACACCAGCAATATTCGCATAGAGTGGCACACCTAAAATAACAGCTATAGGAACGGCTAAGGGGTTGTCAGGTCCTGCTATCTGGGTGACTAAAGTAGTCGGAACATAACCATGAATTCCTGCACCGATCGCAATTCCTAAGACCACATAAAGCCAAACGGATTGCACAATTTGACTAGATTGAAACCATCCCTGTTGAAATCGCTGGTTCCAAGTGAGCTGATTAGATTCAAATTCCTCTGTTTGAGCCTCTAGCGATCGGGATTTTTGGAGTTCCCAAACAAAGGGTTCCACCCATTTTTCTAATTTTAGTAATCCGATGATATATCCAGCCGCGATCGCCAATCCAACGCCGAAGCCGATATAAAGAAGCGTAACCTTCAACCCAAATAATCCCCAGATCAACACCACCGCCACCTCATTGACCATTGGTGCTGAGATCAGATAGGAAAATGTGACTCCTAAAGGAACACCTGCTTCCAAAAATCCGATAAAAAGAGGAACCGCCGAACAGGAGCAAAACGGTGTAATGATGCCCACAATAGCCGCCAGGATATTCCCGCCGAAGGTGCGCTTGCCTTCTAACCAATGCCGGACTTTTTCTGGTTCTAAAAAGCTTTGAAATGTACCAACAATAAAACTGATTACAATCAGCAATGTTAAAACTTTAGGTACATCGTAAAGGAAAAAATGTAAACTGGCTCCGAGGTGAGATTTTATAGATAAACCCAAGAGGCGAGTCACAATCTGAGTAGCTAACCAGTCGAACGGATAAAACGGATCGAACATGGTTTTTCTCCAGTTATTAGAGTTTTGACACTCCGGGCGCCTGAAGGCGCGAGGATTCTTAGATCGACCAGTCGATTTGCTCGTTGATGCTGCCATCAAAAAGTAGAGATCGGTCTGTCCTTAAGCGTTAATTTCGGTGTGCCCCACCGTATTTAAGTTGACACCTGCCTGCTTCAACCCTTTCGTCAAAATGTTTTTTCCAGCGTTGTGGTCGCGATCCAGTATCGTACCGCAACTACAAATGTGAGTTCGAGTTGACAGGGTTTTTTTTACTAAATTGCCACAACTTGAACACTCTTGCGAAGTGTATTGAGGTGGAACAGCACTTATTGTTTTGCCGTACACTTTCCCAAAATACTCCAACCACTGAGCAAATTGCGACCAAGCTGCATCGCTAATTGATTTAGCAAGGTTGTGGTTTTTCACCATATTCCGCACCTGAAGGTCTTCGTAGGCTACAAAATCGTTAGATTTTACCGCGCACAGCGCCGTTTTTACGGCGAAGTCTTTACGCTGCCTGCTGACTTTTAGGTGCTTTCTTCCTAACTTGTTAATTGCTTTTTTTCGGTTCTTAGAACCTTTCTTTTTTTGAGAAACTCGCTTTTGCAATCTCTTCAAAGCTTTTTCACTTTTTCGGAGATAGCGAGGATTGGCGACCGTTTCGCCATCGCTATCGGTATAAAAATGGTTCAGCCCTACGTCTATTCCAATAGCTTTACCGGTCGAAATAAATTCCTCTTTTCGCTCTGCATTGATGCAAATTTGTGCGTAGTATCCGTCGGCACGGCGCACAACTCTAATTCGCTTAATCTCGTCGGGTGCATAAAAGTGCAAATCCCGACTGCCGATCAACTTAAATTTCCCGGCAGCAAAGCCGTCCTTGAATGTTAGACATCTTTTGTCGGGAGAAAGCGCCCATCCTGAAGTTTTGTATTCAACAGAACGGGTATGTCTTTTAAATTGCTGATAGCCCTTTTTACCTGGTATTTTTGCTTGGCAATTAGCAAAGAAACGCTGAATAGCAAAAATGGCACGTTCGGCGGAAGCCTGACGTGCCATAGAATTAAGCTTAAGAGCCCATTCAAACTCTTTCGCCATGATGGCGCATTGTTTGTATAGGTCTACGAGTTTAATTCCTTGATTGTCTATCCAATGTCTAAGAGTTTTGTTGTCGGGTAGGAGAGCATACGTCGCCGCATCTCTCCCCCCTAAGAACCGTACTTGACACTTTCGCATCATACGGCTCAAGCCTCCAGAACCTCAGAACTTTTACCCGTATGTACGTGCTTGTGGCAGGTGAGGTGTAGGTGGACTAGGTTGTTTTCCCTATTAGTTCCCCCATCTTTCACTTGCATTTTGTGGTGGGTGTGTAGCTTTTCTCCATTGAACAGGTGTTCACCGCATACGGGGCATCTCCAGCTTTGGCTCTGGGCTACATTGAATAGCTTTGAACCTTTGGCAAAATATGTTTTTCCGTAGTTAGTTCTACGTTTTTCCCAGTATTCGGTAAGGTTGGGGTCATCAGGGGACGCCGTTCCTTTGATTTTGACGTGGCGGGTTATTGGTAAGTCTCCGAGTTTCGTTAGGATTAGGTTTTTCTTCCTCCCATTTCTGTCTTCAACTGCTGCATGAAAGTTCCATTTCCTGCCATTGACAGTGATGAAATACTTTCCTGCCACCCACTTCTTCCCCTTGTTTGGATGTCTGCTTAGTGACCATTTCCAGATTGCCTGAAAAATTTGGTGGTCAACATAGCTGAACACTTCGCTACTTACCCCGTGCTTATAGTAGTTTCCCCACCCCCTGATTCGGGGGTTTAGGTATTGGATAACTGCTTCCGGGCTGGCGTGTTTATTGGTTTTTAGCCATTCCCGAATTTCTCTAAGGAATAGTTTGACTTTTTCCTTTTGAGGTTTTACTAGACAGCTTTCCTGGAAGTGTCGGACATTAAATCCCAGAAAGTTGAATCCTTGTTCTATATGAACAATATTGGTTTTGTCCTCATTTAATTCCAGTCCTCTTGTCTTGAGGAGTTCCTTTACCGAGGGAATTATTTCCTCAATATCCTCTTTTGTTTCGGCGGTGATAATGAAGTCGTCAGCGTATCTGACAAATCCATATTTAGGCGCTCTAGGAGACTTGTTCTTCCCTTGCCTTTTCTTAAATTGACTTAGGAATTGTTCTATTCCGTCCAGCGCTATATTAGCTAAAAGGGGTGAGATTATCCCCCCTTGTGGTGTTCCGCTTTTCGTTTCGTGGAATATCTCAGATTCTACATAACCTGCTTTCAGCCACTGTTTAATTAACTCTCTGCCTGGTATTTCTCCAATAGTTTTGAGTATGAAGTTGTGGCTGATGTTGTCGAATGCGCCTTTGATATCTGCGTCTAATACCCACCTGTCATTCCCTTGTTTATTAAGGCGAATCCAAGAGTGTTCTATGGCATCATGACAGCTTCTACCTGGTCTGAAACCGTAGCTGCTACCCTCCATTCGGGCTTCCCAACTAGGTTCCAGTGCATTCTTGATTACTGCTTGTGCTATACGGTTTTTAACTGTTGGAATCCCTAATGGTCTTTGTTTTCCATTGGCTTTTGGAATATATACCCTTCTAGCGGGTTGAGCTTTCCACAGGGTGTAATCCTTCATTTCTTTGACGAGTTTTACTCTTTCGGAGGGGGTGGTTGCCGTCTGACCGTCTATGCCAGCCGTCTTTTTCCCCTCGTTTTCTTGAGTTACTCTCCGCACTGACAGTAGTAGGTTGGAGTAGCTACATATCATCAGTTTCATAAGGCTGCGAACCTTATTCCACTGTCCGTTCTGGGTTGCTCGATAAATTCTCCGTCTCAGGTTTTTAATCCGTCTATTCACAAGTTTCCAGTTGATGGATTCCCATGTTCTCAACGGTTCCTTCGTTCCGATGTCATTACTGACCCTATCTTTCACGTCGGTTCAATTCCTTTACTTTGATTTATCGCTGAAGACCTACCAGAAGTCTGCCACCTTTTGGTGAGAGGCAAATTTTGAACCCCTATCCAGGGCGTTACCCTTGGCTTTCGCTTTTTCTGGCATCCTTTACCCCCTCGGCAGTTCCGTCTTCCTTACGGTTGACCTACTTGGGCTTTCGACCTTACCCAAGAGCTAGTGGGGTTTACCGTGTTTCGTGTATGTGACCTGCGAGAGGTTCGGGTTCCATCTATACTCCGACAGGGGTTTTACTCCTTCATCGTTGATGTCCGAACTTCAACGACTTACCTGCTTGCCTTTTGGCATGGCGTATCAGCTCATTTCGCCATTGTCATTTCACGGAGCTTACGATGATTCACTTTCGTTAACCCTTACCTCCCTTTCCCTTGCCGGATATATCAAACGAGCTGTCCGTATTCCAGCTTTTGTGCCTTGCATTCCCTTAGTTTCATTACTTACTATCTCGGTAGGCGGGGTACTTGACCCTTTTACATGGGAATATGGGGAAGGAGTCCCATAGAGGAGACGGCTCCTCAGTCTTTAGTGCTGATGCACCTACACACGACTTTCACGTCGCACTCGCACAAATTGAGCCGTCCGAATCATGTCGTCAATGATTCGATATTGCTCTGCTTTGCCCTTCAATTTAAACTCTAATACTATCATTGCAATAGTTTACCACTTTTACATAAACTTTTATTTGCCAGCTTGTATCTTTAACGAATCTTCACAGTTTGATTAAAGCCGTCCTGTAAGGACGGGGCTTTAGACCCAATTTCTTGGTAAGAAAAATTAAGTTTACACAAATACTTCTAAAAATATGCCAAGACTGACTTCAGTAACTATTTCTAGGGTGGGGATGTATGGCAGTACCGCATCAACCAATTTGGACCCTATCGCCTGAAGATGTATATCAATCCTTTGAAATCAGCGAGAACGGGTTGTCTGATGACGAAGCTTTCGATCGACTCGTAAAATTTGGTACGAATGAGTTGCCAGAACCGGCTCATCGACCTCTGTGGCTGAGATTTACCGATCAGTTAAGGCACTTTATGGCCCTGCTGCTGTGGGTGGCAGGGATTTTGGCATTCATTTCGGGAACCCCTCAATTAGGTTGGGCAATCTGGGCGGTGATCGGGATTAATGCTGTATTCAGTTTTTGGCAAGAGTTTCAAGCAGAGCAAGCCTTAGCGGCTTTAAAGAACGTGTTGCCGATGCAGGTGAAAGTGTATCGGAATGGGGAACTAAAGCAGATTCCGGCACGGGAACTGGTGCGTGGAGATGTGATGCAATTGGAAGAGGGCGATCGCATCTCTGCGGATGCTCGGTTAGTTTCTGCCGAAAGCCTGTATTTGGATATTTCTGTAATGACTGGCGAATCGCTTCCTGTTGCCCGAAACGCTCATCCGGTGCGGGTGCGCGAAGCTGCATCCATCCGGGCTGGTAAAACGATACCAGCGGGCGAACATCCCTTGCAAGAAAAGGTCAATCTGGCGGAAATCCCAAATTTGGTGCTCGCAGGCTCGACAGTTTCGTCAGGAAGGGGCGTGGCTGTGGTGTATGCCACGGGAGCACAAACCGAGTTTGGTCACGTAGCCCATCTCACCGCCGTTGTGAAACGGGAACCCAGCACGTTGGAAGTGCAGGTTGCTGATATTGTGCGGATCATCACTGCGATCGCCCTCGGTATGGGAGTTCTGGTATTTCTGCTGACATACCTGCTGGTGGGGATGGAGCTCAAAGAGAGCTTTATTTTTGCGATCGGGATCATTGTGGCGCTGGTGCCAGAGGGCTTACTGCCGACGGTTACTTTGTCATTGGCGATCGGGGTGCGGCGAATGGTGCGCCGTAATGCTTTGGTGCGCCGTCTTTCGGCTGTGGAAACCCTGAGCGCTACAACGGTGATCTGCACCGACAAAACCGGAACGTTGACTAAAAACGAAATGACGGTGCATTATCTCTGGCTTCCCTGGCAACCTTCAGAGAACAGCCTAAATCCTGCCAGCCAAGAGTCGGCCGTCTCACCACCTCTGAACGGCAAGCAGAAATCCCATCCATCGATGACGCCGACTCTGATTGAAGTGACGGGCGCTGGATACGATCCTGCGGCTGGTGAGGTTCACATTCCCGCGAATTTTGCAGCATCCTGGAAAGTCAATTTGTTGCTTGCGGGGGCGGCACTTTGCTCGAATGCACGGCTGATTCACCTTACAGCGCCTAGCCGTTGGCAAGAAATTGGCGATCCAACGGAAGCGGCTCTGCTGGTGGCTGCTGCCAAAGCAGGATTGAATCTGGAAACTTTGCAAAAACAGCTTCCCCGCTTGCGGGAGGTGCCTTTTGATTCTCGTCGCCGGATGATGACGGTGGTGTTGGACTGGCGATCGTCCGCGCTATGGAACAGCGATTTGCCGAACCTGGCTTTTACCAAGGGGGCACCGCTGGAAGTGTTGCGACACTGCACATCTATCTTGCGGAATGGAACTCTCTCAGAACTCACTCAATCCGACTCGCATGAAATAGTGGCGGCCAACGATGAGTTAGCCCAGCAGGGCTTTCGGGTTTTGGGGGTGGCGGCTCGCCGTGGGGGGAGTGAAATGTTGGATTTGCGATCGCAAGACTTGGAGCAAAACTTGATTTTTATTGGTCTGGTGGCGATGTTTGACCCGCCCCGTCCAGAGGTCACAGACGCTCTTGCTCAGTGCCATCAGGCAGGAATTAAGGTGACGATGGTGACGGGTGACTATGGACTGACTGCTGAGGCGATCGCCCGCAAAATTGGATTAGTGACCGATTCTGTACGGGTGGTAACGGGTGAAGGTATGGGGCATCTGTCGGATGCTCAATTGCAACAAATTCTGAAATATCGATCGGGGCTAGTGTTTGCTCGGATGTCTCCCGAGCACAAGCTGCGACTGGTGGAAGCCTATAAAACGATCGGGGAAGTAGTTGCGGTGACGGGGGATGGAGTCAATGATGCACCAGCATTAAGGGCTGCCCATATTGGCATCGCGATGGGGATGAATGGCACCGATGTGGCACGAGAAGCCGCCGATATTGTCCTCACCGATGACAACTTTGCGACGATCGTCGTCGCGGTTGAGGAGGGGCGAGCCGTGCATCAAAACATCCGCAAATTTATGACCTACATCCTGGCATCCAACGTCGCGGAGTTAGTGCCTTTCTTGGTCATGGTGGCGTTGAAGATTCCGCCTGCACTGGTGATCATGCAGATTCTTGCCATTGATTTAGGAACTGATATAGTGCCTGCATTGGCATTGGGCGCAGAACGGGCAGAAGCCGGAACCATGCAGCAGCCTCCCCGGAAAAAATCGCAACCGCTTCTCGATCGATCCCTGCTGTTGCGCGCCTATTGTTTCTTGGGAGTGCTCGAAGCCGGTTTAGGAATGTCAGCATTCTTTCTGGTGTGGTGGAGTTACGGGTACGGCTTGAGGGAATTGCAAACTGTAACGCCAAGCATTCTGGCTCACTCAGCCAACGCTGCCGCGATCGCCATTTACGCTCAAGCCACCACTATGACTCTAGCAACCATTGTTGCCTGTCAGGATGGCAATGTCTTTGCTTGCCGATCGGAACACACATCAATCTTTCGTCTTGGCTTTTTTTCTAATCCACAAATCTGGCTCGGAATTGCCATTGAATGGATCTTAGTGCTGCTAATTATCAATAACGGATCTTTAAGCAGCATCTTTGCGACAGCACCTTTAACACCCTGGCAATGGCTGCTATTGCTGGTGTGTCCGCCCATCATTTTAGGAGCAGAAGAACTACGAAAAGTCGTGTTTCCTGGGAAATTGATTCCGAAGCAGAGCCAGAAAGGTAATTAGGTTGAATTTTGTGACCACTTGCTACTCCTAATTGCTGACGATCGCATTTACGGATACAGATACATCTGGAAATGCGATCGGGTTAGCTGTTCCGCCTGTTAGCGTGAATTTAGAGGCGTAATCCCCGTCTTGAGGGTCTCGAAATACGATAAGCTGTCTCTTGTTGAGGTTAACTACCCAGTATTCGGGGATGCCGACTCCAGCGTAGATTTTGGTTTTCGTCTCTACATTTTTTAGTGATTTTACGCGCCGATTTTCCCAGATACCCGCAGATATCATTTGGTGGTTTTGGGCGATCGTCCATTTAGCTGCAATTACGCTCATGGCGAGGTTTTTTTGTGGCTTTCTAATCTTGGACTGTAGTCCATAGCTCTTATGATTACTGCATTAACAGTTCGCGTCTCCTCAAAAATCTCGATCGCACCGACCGCGTGTTTGGGTAATACGAGTTAACAAGTTATCCATTGTGGTTCAAGCCGTTTGATGACAGGTAAGATTCTGTTATAGCCTTTCTCACATAGATGAGGTACAATAACAGCAGTGGGTAAACCAATTCCAGAGGTCTTGCTCGTCAATTTGTTTAAATGCGCTTGCTATCACTTTTTCTAATGCTTTATATGTTCTCCCACCCTGAGAACGGGGAATACCTTTAACCTTTGACCATACATTTGCAATCGGAGAACAATCTGGAGAATAGTGGAGCATAAATATTGATTTTTTACCGCATTGTAATAGCTTTTTCTATTTTTTACCTTGATAAATAGTACAGTTTTTCCTCAATAAATAAGCATACTTCCATATTTTTGAAACGAGCTTCCTGATGATAAAAAATCGAATATAATTCTATATATTGTACCTAATAAATTAACAAATATTAGCATTTATTTAAGAGGTTTTGCTCCAATGTCGAGACTTTTTTTCCACGTCTATTCCGTTTATATCCCGATTTTTTGAGCCCTTTAATGACCTGGCATATAACCTAACCATCGCCAGATTAACTCCCGATTAATCAATAAATATTAAGTTTTTTAGATTCAGCTTTTAGACCTGTTGCCAAAACTAATATCGGAGGTCTGACGGGGTGACAACCCCGTCAAAAGCCCCACCGGTGGCGGATTTGGCAAACTTGAGCTAAAAAAAGATGGGGTCTCCGTTGTTTAAGTGTCCCAATCTACATAATTATGTTTCCTCAATTTTACCAAAACCCAGAAAGAAAAACAACTCAAACCGACAGAGTACCATACGCTCAAAGCTCTGGTATATCTGTTGCAGAGCCATAAACAAGTTAGTATTGAATTATTGGCTTCTTTCTGGCCTTATCCGATTCAATTTGAGAGTCGGAGGCGTAGCCTACAAAGATTTTTGAAATTAGACTCCCTGAACATAGAAAGCCTCTGGTTTCCACTTATTAAAGAAATTTAACAAGCTAAATTTAACAAATCTAAACCTTTGAAACTTGCGATCGATAGAACGCAGTGGCGAGCGCATAATGTATTTATGGTCAGCCTAATTTGGGAAAAACGAAGTATCCCCTTATACTGGCGATTGCTAAACAGAAGAGGATGTAGTAATATTGACGAACAAAAATCTCTACTCACTCCTGTGTTAGAGTTGCTATCAGATTATGAAGTGATTGTGTTAGGCGAGCGGGAATTTGGTAGTGTCAAGCTCGCATCGTGGCTCTGTGAGAGACAAGTAAAGTTTATTTTTAGAGTCAAACAAGGGCGCTATATCTAAGAGGAGAACTCTGAGTACATTCGCTGATCTGACATGGGTTTAGTGCCGGGAACCAGCTTTTATTTAGCCGAGACCAAATTTACAAAACAAAAAGGTTTTGGGAATTTTGATATCGCTGGTTATTGGCGACGAAAATATCGAGGAAAACTTTCTTGATGAAGGTTGGTATCTTTTGACTAATGTCGGCAGTTTAAAACAATCTATCGATACTTTCAAATGTCGCAGTGGGATTGAAGCGATGTTTAAAGATTGTAAGACTGGTGGTTATAATGCGCGAGAGAAGTCACGCTAATAACCAACGATTAAGCAGTTTAATATTATTGATAGCGATCGCCTACAGTTGTGCGATAATACAAGGTCAAAAAATCAAGACAATGGGCGTGCAAAAATATGTAGGTAGGGTAACTGAGTGCGGGCGCTCGATACGTCGTCATAGTAGTTTTTGGATAGGATTGTACGGTCAATCTTGGGTAATTGGCATGGAATTTTGTCAAGATATTATTACTGAATTAATGAGAATTAGGCGCAATAAACTACCGTTTTTTCAGAGGGGTCTAAGGGCTATGTCCTTTATTTTATCAATGTTTTGACGGGGTTGTCACCCCGTCAACCGAGATGGGTAAAAGAATACAGCCCTCGGAACTCCCCCCGCAGGGGGTAAGTTCCGTATAAAACCTTTTTCCCCAAACAAAAAGCGCCCCTATTTCTAGGAGCGCTTTTTGTGATTAATCAAAAGCTAAAACTTAGCCGTTGATAGAAGGAGCAACCAAAGCTACAGGAGTGGTTTGTGCAGCAGCCAAGTCGAGAGGGAAGTTGTGAGCGTTGCGCTCGTGCATTACTTCCATACCCAAGTTAGCGCGGTTGATGACATCAGCCCAAGTATTGATGACGCGACCTTGAGAGTCGATAATCGATTGGTTGAAGTTGAAACCGTTCAAGTTGAACGCCATCGTGGAGATACCCAAAGCGGTAAACCAGATGCCGACTACTGGCCATGCACCTAACAAGAAGTGCAAGGAACGGCTGTTGTTGAAGGAAGCGTATTGGAAAATCAAACGACCGAAGTAGCCGTGGGCTGCGACGATGTTGTAGGTTTCTTCTTCTTGACCGAATTTGTAACCGTAGTTTTGCGATTCGGTTTCGGTTGTTTCGCGAACCAAGCTAGAGGTAACTAAAGAACCGTGCATGGCGGAGAACAAGCTACCACCGAAGACACCGGCAACTCCCAACATGTGGAAGGGGTGCATCAGGATGTTGTGCTCGGCTTGGAACACGATCATGAAGTTGAATGTACCGGAGATACCCAAGGGCATACCGTCAGAGAAGGAGCCTTGTCCGATCGGGTAGATCAAGAATACTGCGGTTGCTGCTGCTACTGGTGCAGAGTAAGCTACGCAGATCCAAGGGCGCATTCCCAAGCGGTAGGACAGTTCCCATTCGCGACCCATGTAGCAAAATACACCGATCAGGAAGTGGAAGATTACCAATTGGTAAGGGCCGCCGTTGTACAGCCACTCATCGAGGGAAGCTGCTTCCCAGATGGGGTAGAAGTGCAAGCCGATGGCGTTGGATGAGGGGACAACTGCACCTGTGATGATGTTGTTGCCGTACATTAAGGAACCTGCTACTGGTTCGCGGATGCCGTCGATGTCCACTGGTGGGGCAGCGATGAAGGCGATGACGTAGCAGATGGTGGCGCTGAGCAGGGTGGGAATCATCAAGACTCCGAACCAACCTACATAAATGCGGTTGTCGGTTGATGTTACCCACTCACAAAAGCGTTCCCAGACGTTGGCGCTAGAGCGCTGCTGTAAGGTCGTTGTCATTTGTTTATGATTGCTTTATTTGGTTTTCAATGTTCGTGACGGCTTTGTGTTCCGCCATGTAAATAAACATAAAGCATATTCTAAGGTTTGTAAAGTATTTTAACAACAGATTAACTGATAGAAGGTATAAAGTTAAGTTATCAATATGAATAAAGCTGGATAAATGGGCAAGAATGCACAAAAAAGTAGGGAAAGCCTGGAAGCACGTCGCCTTCAGGCAGGGAAATATTAAGATACAGACTTTTGCTGGCTGGGGATCACAATCAGAGCCCAATAGGGAACTTCAGCGGGATCGACATCTGCGATCGCCCGAATTCGCTGATTCGGCATAGTTGCGCGTTCTATATACAGTGCTCGCTCGAATTGTCCCAACTCAATCAGTACGTCCCGGACTTTCGCAAAATGCCGGCCCAGCTTAATAATCACGGCAGCATCAACAACCGCCAGTCGATCGCGCAAAACCTCAGCATCCAGCGTCGCAGGCATAATACTTAACACATCGTTACGATAAGTCAGCGGCACTCCCAACGCAGCCGCACTCGCCATTGTGGAAGAAATTCCCGGCACAACTTCAGTGGTAAATCTCGCCGACAAACGGTTGAATAGATACATAAACGAGCCGTAGAGAAAAGGTTCGCCCTCACATAGCACCGCCACATCCTTTCCCTCGCTTAGATGTGCGGCAATTTTCTCGGCAGCAAGATCGTAATAAGGTTGAGACGATCGCGTCGGACTAAAAGGCAGCGGCATCGGAATCTCAATTTGCTCCGGGCGCAGATAATCTGCGACGATCGCCCGCGCCAGCACCTTACCATTTTCCATCGCCGGATAGGCAATCACCGGCACCGATTGCAAAATCCGATAAGCTTTCAAAGTAATCAACTCAGGATCGCCAGGACCAATACCCAAACCGTACAATTTACCAGTAGCCTTAGTCATAATTCATCCTTTTTCGCTAACGCATTCACGGCCGCCGTTGCCATTGCACTGCCACCGCGCCGCCCGTGCAACGTAATAAATGGCACTCCCCTACTGTTGGCGGCCAGTTCGGCTTTGGATTCGGCGGCCCCGACAAATCCTACCGGGAAACCCAGAATTAAAGCCGGTTTGGGTGCTCCGGCATCCAGCATTTCCAGCAGTCGGAACAAAGCAGTCGGGGCATTGCCAATTGCCACAACCGCACCCTGCAAGTTGTCCAGCCATAAATCAAGCGCCGCTGCCGATCGAGTATTTCCCATTTGCCGCGCCAACTCCGGGATTTCGGAATGCCAGAGGGTGCAAATCACCGGATTGTCAGCGGGAAGGCGTTTGCGAGTGATGCCTTCGGCCACCATCCGGGCATCGCACAGAATCGGCGCGCCTGCGGAGAGGGCTTGGCGTCCGCAGGTAGCTGCACCGGGGGAAGCTGCTAAATCTGTAACAATATCGGTCATGCCGCAACTGTGAATTAGTCGCACGGCTACCGATTCTAAATCGGGCGGCAAGCTTGACAAATCTGCTTCGGCTCGAATTGTGGCAAAGGATTTGGTGTAGATTTCTGTTCCGTCTCGAATGTAGTCAATCATTGTTTAAAACTGCTATGGGAATTTTGTTTGATTTGTGAAAGAGATTTTTTGAATCAACCGCGAAGATGCAAAGGAAGCGAAGGAAGAAACATCAAGAGAGATAGAAAGAGAAATAATTAAAAATTGTCAGTTTTTATGGGATATTTTTTCACTTTCAATTCCGATTTTCGGCGATCGACAACTCCTGCAATTGGTCGATCGCCTGCCGATCGACAAACTCACCAAATGACTCCCAAGGCTCTCTAAACCGCTGATATACCTGCAACATTCGCTCGATCGCACCGGGCATCTCGACCGCACTCACCGCCTGAAAAATTGGTCGTCCGAAGGGCAAATCTTTTCTACCCGCATAAATGTCGTAACCTTCGATCGTCTCGTATCCTCGCTCTATCTGAATTCCCACCAGGGTGATATCAATTGGCCGATGCTGGGCGCAGGACTTTTGGCAACCGCTGAAATGAATGTTAATCGGCAGGTCGATCGTCAATTTTTGCGCTAAATCCCTCACCATTGCTAGGGCGTGACTTTGAGTATCTGTCGCCGCCGACGCACAGCCGCTGCTGCCGGCACAAGCCACCAAGCACGAATCTAGACGAGTCGCCGACGAGTGCAATCCCAAATCGGCGACTTGCTTTTTTACCTCAAAAAGCTGGGAGTTGGGGATATCAGAAATCAACAGATTTTGCCACGGCGTAAGTCTCAGGGTACCGCTGGCTAGATTTTGGGCTAAATTTGCCAAATTCCGCAGTTGTTTTGATTCTAGCTTACCTAGGGGGAGTGCAATTCCCATGTAAGAGAAACCGGACTGTTGCTGAGGGTAAATGCCGAGATGTCGGGATTGTTCGATCGCCCTTGCAGATGAGTCGAACGAACGGGCGGGCAAGATGCCCACCCCACACGGAAATTCACTCTTCGCTTCACAGGCATCTTGCCTGTTTTTGGGAAAGGTGCAAGATGTGAATTGCAATAAAAATGGTAAATGCTGCTGTACCCGTTCTAGATAACTTTCAACACCCCAATCTGCCAAGAGGTGACGCAAGCGCGGTTTTTTGCCATCAATTCGCGGTCGATTTTTAGTGTATTCAAGATAGGCGCTAGCGAGGGCGGCTAATACTGAAATACATTGCGATTCTTGGATCAAAATTCGTGTGTCGCCGTTTAAATGCAGCCTAAAAATGATTTCTGATTGGGTTGAAAGCGCTTCAGCAGCTAATAAAATATCGTTGCGTAAATCGCGGATCGAAACCGCTTCCCCGCCGTCGAAGCCAATACTGAACTTAGGCGAAAGTTCCGACAATTCGGGATGCGTTTGCAGGTAATCATCCCAAGCTTTCACTAGCGGGCGAGTATCGAGTAACTGCTGGCGATCGATCCCTGCTGTCGGGCTTGCCATAATATTGCGAATCGGGTCAACTTCAACGCGGCGAGATGCCAATCCCAATTCCAGCAAATCTTGCCAAACTTCATCAGAAACTGGCGAATTCAAGTCTCGGATTTGCAAATTCGCCCGATTCGTTACTTGCAAACAACCGGTACTGTATCGATCGGCCAAATCGGCGATCGTCCAACACTGCTGCGCGTTTAAAATTCCCCCCGGAATCCGCATTCTCGATAAAACTCCGTCTCGGGCTTGGGAACCGTAAAATAAACCCGGACAAGTCGGCAAATCAGTCAATGCTAACAAATAATCTCCTCCCCGTGCTACGCAGGGAATCCAAAAGTAAACGCCCACAAAGCGCCCCCGAAATCGGCATTCTGACTTTTACAGTTGCGGCACAGCGCCGGAATTGCACCGGACTTTCCCGCTTTCAGGTTTTAGAAAATTATCACGAGCTGACCCACAGAAAGCAAAACCCTCAACTTTCTTAACAAAACCCCTGGCGATCGCCCCCTCTCTCTCCTTACATCAGCTTTCCTAATCACACTCATCAGTTTAACTGTCGCCACACCCCTTTACAAACCTTAACGATAGGCGTAATAATATAAACATCATCCGAACATTGACAAATTCATACGCAATCATAAAACCATGACAACGACCTTACAGCAGCGCTCTAGCGCCAACGTCTGGGAACGCTTTTGTGAGTGGGTAACATCAACCGACAACCGCATTTATGTAGGTTGGTTCGGAGTCTTGATGATTCCCACCCTGCTCAGCGCCACCATCTGCTACGTCATCGCCTTCATCGCTGCCCCACCAGTGGACATCGACGGCATCCGCGAACCAGTAGCAGGTTCCTTAATGTACGGCAACAACATCATCACAGGTGCAGTTGTCCCCTCATCCAACGCCATCGGCTTGCACTTCTACCCCATCTGGGAAGCAGCTTCCCTCGATGAGTGGCTGTACAACGGCGGCCCTTACCAATTGGTAATCTTCCACTTCCTGATCGGTGTATTTTGCTACATGGGTCGCGAATGGGAACTGTCCTACCGCTTGGGAATGCGCCCTTGGATCTGCGTAGCTTACTCTGCACCAGTAGCAGCAGCCACCGCAGTATTCTTGATCTACCCGATCGGACAAGGCTCCTTCTCTGACGGTATGCCCTTGGGAATCTCCGGCACATTCAACTTCATGATCGTGTTCCAAGCCGAGCACAACATCCTGATGCACCCCTTCCACATGTTGGGAGTTGCCGGTGTCTTCGGTGGTAGCTTGTTCTCCGCCATGCACGGTTCTTTAGTTACCTCTAGCTTGGTTCGCGAAACAACCGAAACCGAATCGCAAAACTACGGTTACAAATTCGGTCAAGAAGAAGAAACCTACAACATCGTCGCAGCCCACGGCTACTTCGGTCGTTTGATTTTCCAATACGCTTCCTTCAACAACAGCCGTTCCTTGCACTTCTTGTTAGGTGCATGGCCAGTAGTCGGCATCTGGTTTACCGCTTTGGGTATCTCCACGATGGCGTTCAACTTGAACGGTTTCAACTTCAACCAATCGATTATCGACTCTCAAGGTCGCGTCATCAATACTTGGGCTGATGTCATCAACCGCGCTAACTTGGGTATGGAAGTAATGCACGAGCGCAACGCTCACAACTTCCCTCTCGACTTGGCTGCTGCACAAACCACTCCTGTAGCTTTGGTTGCTCCTTCTATCAACGGCTAAGTTTTAGCTTTTGATTAATCACAAAAAGCGCTCCTAGAAATAGGGGCGCTTTTTGTTTGGGGAAAAAGGTTTTGCAGTTGTTTATCATCTGGGGTGACGACCCGCCCCAAACCCATAGTTAGGAATGAAAATTTAATAACTTTAGCGTCTCCTAAATAGTCGGAACTGCACGATAATTCCATTTGGGTAGATATTCATCAAAAATAATTTTCATGGTTTCTTTAAATCCCTTAGCTACTTTTCGACCAGTTTCATAAATTTTATCGATTACATTTACTACCACAGAAAGCCCGGTTTTAGTATGAGTTTTTGCCATGAGTTTTTTCACTAACTCCAGACTGGTAAAAATTACTCCTTGACAGGCTCGGGTTACGTGAGGAAACAAGCGATGTTCAATCGGATTATACTTCGATGTATAGGGGGGATAGTGTGCGATTCTAATTTCTATTCCTAGCTCATCAACTAATTTTTGTAAATCCGATTTAAAGATATGATGATTGGAATTATTACTGCCACCGCCATCGCATTTTATCAAAATTGAATCGGCTTGAGGGTAGATAAATTTTCCGTAATTAACCCACCATAATTTAATCGATTCACAAGCAAATTCACTCGTGTCTTTACTGATTCCCAGGTTTAAATATCCTCGGTTATGTTGCAGATCGTAAATTCCATGAGGTACTACTTTTCCTTCAGCCAAACTCCAAAAATCATGGTCAAATGTCGTAATAGCTTCCGTAGTATATAGACTTCCTGCTCGATATAGATTTCCAATAAATTCCTTCTTTTTCGTGTCCATACTAACAATCGGATTTCCCTGCAACTCATACTCGGCGGTAATTCTGGCAAGATTTTCAAATTGTTCATTACGATTCTTGGTTACTCCGGTTGTTTGTTTTTTTTGAGCTTGGCGTTTCACATATCCATGTTTTTTTAACAGTTTTTGAACAACTGTTGTACTGACTATTATTTCCTGAGCCTTCAGACCTTCAACTATTTGTTGCTGGGTAAGATTTGTCCATTTAATTTTTTCCGACATTGGATCTCCGGCTGTGTGGTTTTTTAAGACTTCTAAAAAACGCTCATTTAAATCAGGTATCTCAGACTCCCTAGTTTTTCTTCCTCCTCCACGTCGACGAATTCTCTGTTGATTACAAGTAGTGTCTGATTCACTTTTTAACTCCTTAATTCCCTTGGCTATTGTATTCCTATTTACTCCCAAAACTCGGGCTATGTAAATAATTCCACCACGACCCTGTTTGACAGCTTCTATCGCTGCATATTTTCTTTGGTCTTTTTCAGATAAAGACTGATAATGTTTTCGCATTAAATCAGTAATTTCGTCTGAGTAACACATAAATTAAGTTAGTAAGAAATGATTGAAATCAAAAAATATTGGGCGACATAAGAAGAACCAAGTAGGTATAATATTTGACATCTCTACCGAAATATAAACCTATTCATATTCACTCATTTATTTATTATACATCGCTGATGTTATTAAATTTTCATTCCTTAGTAAGGATTGAGCCAACTTGTGGTAAAAAAAGATAGGCAGCAGAGTTGTTACACGCTTGCCTATCCAAAAAAATAATGATACCAAGATTCTACCAGACTCCTAGACAAAAACACCTGACGCCATCTCAGTTTTTGGTGATGACAATTTTGCTATCCTTGATGCAATCAGAAAAACAAGTGAGATTAGAGCGGCTCTCCCGAGTATTTCCCTGTCTAATTACAGCCGAAAGTCGGCGACGTAAATTACAAAGATTTTTAGATTTACCTCACTTAACAATCGAATTAATTTGGTTCCCATTAATTACTTATTGGTTGACCACTTATTGCCGTGTTGGTACTCGCTTATCAAGATCAATCGATCGCAGTCAATGGGGCTGTATTAATCTGTTCATGGTTAGCTTAATCTGGGAGCGAAGAGCAATTCCATTGTACTGGTCATTGTTGCCGAAATTGGGCAGCAGCAACTTCGAGTCACAAACTACAAATCTACAGCAAGTTTTACCGCTGTTTTCAGAATATAAAGTCATCGTTTTAGGAGACCGTGAATTTTGTTCGGTCGATTTAGGAAACTGGCTGAAGGAAAAGGGTGTGTCTTTTTGCTTAAGAATAAAGAGGAATCATTGTATCGAAATAGAACATTTAGTTTGGCAGCGGTTAGATGAATTAGGAATAGTGCCGGGAACCTCTTTATATTTTCAAGGTAAAAGAGTGAGGAAAACTCAGCCGGCTACTGGATTTGATGTTGCAAGTAGCGTGGAAAAGAAACTATGGGGCATGGAAGGTTGATGAAGCGTGGTTTATTCTCACAGATTTAGGTTCATTACAGGCAGCGATCGATGCTTACAAGCAACGGATGGGTATTGAAGAAATGTTCCGAGACTGTAAAACAGTCGGCTACGATCTTGAAGGAACTAGCTTAAAAGGAGACCGACTTATTAACATGATTCTGCTCATGACACTTGCGTACACTTGGGCAATATTTCAAGGCACTGAACTGAAGAAAAAGCAGGTACAAAAATATGTATCTCGTCGCAAAGAACCTAAAAAAAGATATCGAAGACGGAGTACATTTGGTGTTGGTTTAGATGGAGAAAAGTGGGTTAATTATCAAGGGACAATATTCTGACGAGGTTGAACAGTAAACGCAAGTTAACTCCAAATAAACGGCGCTTTTATCAACAAGGTATGCGGGCCGCAACCCTTATACAGTCTATCTCGTAGACCTTTTTGTCACCCCCCCAGATTTTCTACTGAGCTTGAGAGTTATTATAGAATCTCTCGGACAAACCGGGCTGCTATAATACTGCACCCTCTTTTTAGTGTCTGTTACATTTGATACCAAATTAGATGCGCTTACCCTGTTTGAAAACACGCCCTAACTAAAACTATCGGAGACAAACACATAGCCACCACCATATCCGACAGCATTATCCACTAATATTAAGCCGTCATTGGTCTGCGGATTGCCACTCTGAGCAAGTCCATAATTCACTACCCGCAACAACCGCTGCGGCGTAAACGATTCTAATTCCACAAAATTGCCTGATCCAGCCATGCTAGTTCTTCTGCTGTTAAACTTTGCCTTACAGCGTCGGGTAATTGACGGGCGATTTGTGCCATTGTTTGAGATTGCTGCACAAAAATATCACGGGTTGCTAAGGATCGCGAATTAAATAATTTACACAAGTTTGTGGGGTGTCGGGTCCGCCCTTTCTGGACGGGCTATAAGAGCCCATCTCACAAGAAGCATCACGCATTGTAAGTTATTTGATTCTCATTCCTAAAGTTCTTTCTCACTAGAAAGTGAAATATAGCGATCGCCTTTTTCTTCTCGAACTCAGCGCCCTCTGCGCTCTCTGCGGTTAAATCATTCATATAATTAGCATTATTGAATAAGCAGCTCTCAAAGTCAATTCATAAAAATCATAACCTTAACCTCATAAAATTCATATTTATTGGACTCCTGGAAACCCAGAAACCGGTTTTTTTTACGAATATTTCGTTACAACCCGCAGACCGGGTAAAAAACCCGGTTTCTTTGTCAGTTATATAAAATCCAGACTGGGAAACTCTTCTAATTTTTGGAAATCAGTTAAATTCAACTTTCCTGAATCTATTTTTTCCTGTTGGCGATTCAACCAAATTGCGTTTAACCCGGCATTTTTAGCACCGCAATAATCTGCTTTGAAGCTGTCGCCGATATGCAACACATTCTCGGGAATACAGTTGTGCTTTTGCAAAGCCGCAGTAAAAATTTGAGAGTCTGGTTTTGCTGCACCAACTTCGGTGGAAATTGTCACTGATGTGAAATATTCAGCTAAATTTAGTGCTTTTAATACGGGATAAATTCGGGAATCGAAATTCGATACTACTGCTAATTCAATTCCTTTTTGCTGCCACTTATTTAAGGCTGGCAATACGTCGGGATAGACGAACCAAGGTTCGGCGGTGGCAAAATGAGCGTATAGTTCCGCAAAGAACTTTGGAAAGTCTGAGAATTGATTGACAACGCCTGCTATTTGAAAAGCGTTCGCGCAAACTGCTTGCCACCATTCAAATTCTAGCTGGGGAATTTTGGCTAATTCTCTTCCGGGAAATGCCATCGGATTTGAGTCGGCAAAACTTTGAAAAAATGCTGCATTTAACTCTTCACTCTTAACTGTTACTCCAAACCTATGGGCAAATTTTCCGTAGACTTCGCCGACGCTGCCGCGCACGTCAAATAGTGTACCGGCGGCATCTATAAAAATAATTTTGGTCATTTGAGAAGAAAAAGGGAAGAGGAAAGAGGACTTATCGCACATCCGGTTGCATCGGAATGATTTAACCACAGAGGACACAGAGAACACAGAGGAAAAGAAGAGAAAAGAAGAGAAAAAAAGAGAATATAAGAGAATAGAGATTTGATTAATTCCTTCTTTCTTCTTGCTTTTTTCTTGTTCATTCTAATTAGTTGTTTGCGGATTCACCACGCCAGAATGATTGGCAATGTTGCTCGCCGGTTCAAATCTGCCTCCTAAATATTTGGCTAGGAATTCTTCGGCGATCGCATAAAAGTGCAGGCGATTTTCCGGCCGCGCAAATCCGTGTCCTTCGTCTGTATACAGCACGTATTCTACAGGTTTGCCGGCTTGCTTCATGGCATTGACAATTTGCTTGCTTTCTGATTCTTTTACTCGCGGGTCGTTAGCACCTTGGGCGATTAGTAAAGGTTTCTGGATGCGATCGACTAAAAATAAGGGCGATCGCGATTTCAAAAACTCCGGTTCTGTTTTCAAATTGCCGATGCGGTGATACTCCATTGCTTTCAGCGCTTCCCAATAAGGAGGAATAGTTTCCATCATTGTAATCAAATTGCTAGGGCCGACAATATCGACGGCGCAGGCAAAAACATCGGGAGTAAAAGTCACTCCGACTAATGCAGCATAACCACCGTAGGAACCGCCCATAATCGCAATTTTATCCTGTTGGGAAATTCCTGTTTCTACCAGCCAGTTTACCCCATCTAGCAAGTCGTCGTGCATTTTACCGGCCCATTCGCGATTGCCGGCATTGAGAAAGGCTTTGCCGTAGCCGGCGGAACCGCGAAAATTGATTTGCAAAACGGCATAACCTCGGTTTGACAGCCATTGGGCTTCTGAATCGTAACCCCAGGTATCGCGTCCCCAGGGGCCACCGTGTACTAGCAAGACTGTCGGTACGGGTGTGGCGACTCCGACAGGTTTTGTCAGGTAGCCGTGAATGGTTAAACCATCTCTTGCGGTGTAAGAAATGGGTTCCATTGATGATAGCGGTAGCCCTTCGAGTTTTGGTTGGTTGCTGAACAGGAAGGTGCAGGTTTTGGAGGCGCGATCGTAGGTATAGTAGTAAACTGGGCCGTCGTCTGTCCTGTAAGCGATTAGCCAAGTAGTGTCGGCGAGGTTGCGGCTGGTGAGGTCGAATTCGCCGGGACGGAATTTGCCGATCGCCTCAAAATCATCTGCTATGCTTTGGTCTAAAATCTGCCACTCTTGTTTGTCTTTGTAGAAGGAAACTGCCTGAATCTCTCGCTTGGTGGGGTGTATCAAAATATCGCCGACATCGTATTCTGGGTCAGAGGCGAGATCGGTTTCTTGTTTGGTTTCTAAGTCTAATGCGATCGAACGTTCGGCGTTAGCATCGTGATTGCCGATGATGTAAAGAATTTTGCCGTTTTCTGAGAACATGAGGGCACCGCCTTCCTCATCGGGCCCCCAAGTTCGCAGGCTTTCCCAAGACTTGTCCGCAGTTTCCCGAAACACCAATTCCGATCCGCCGTCGGCAGTTGTGGCGGTGGCCGCCCGCACTTGGAATTGGGCGTCAGCAGTCCAACCGACGATGTTACCTGGGTTGTCGGTGTCAAATTCAACTGCACCATTTTTGAGGTTGATGCGGTAAACGTCGTGTTTGCTGCGATCGCGGATGTTCATTCCCACTAATATTTCATTGGGGAAGTTGCGGTCAAGGGCGATCGGATAAGCTTGAACGCCTTGAAATGGTGTCAAGTCGCGAACCAGATTTGACTGGATATTGACTGAGAATAAATGCCAGTTTTCATCACCGTCGGTATCTTGAAGATAAATGAGTTCTTCGCCGCTATAAGTCCACAAAAAGATGCGGATGCCGCGTTTTTTATCTGCTGTCAGTTGGCGATCGTCTGCTTGACCGACGGTACGCAATTGCACTTGCAAGACGTTGTTTTCATCTGGTGCAATGTAGGCGAGATACTTGCCGTCGGGTGAAAGTTGGGGGCTAGTTTTTTCGGGGTTTCCGAACAGAATTTCCCGCTCTATCAACGGTGGAAGTTCGGTTTTTGACTGTTGAAATGTATGAGTTTGCATTGTTTGTTTTGGCTAAGATTCTCTAGCTGTCGCACTCGCCCGCTAGTCCGCCAGGGAATGAATTCCCTGTCTAATAGCTAAAGTCCTCTAAAAGAGGACTGAATAATTCATTAGACATCTCCCAAAAATAGGTTTTTGTCCAAATACGGCAAGGCTTCCATAGTTTTTTTAGGAGAAATCTATTAGTCCTCTTTTAGAGGACTTCAGCTTTGAGGCAGGGGTTTCAACCCCTGCCGGACTAACGGACTGAGGGAAAGAGACTTCAATTGACAGGCCTTGGACTCTTGGAGTGCCCCTACGGGTATCGATCGATCGGGGGTGTACTTCATAAACGTAGAATCTGCTGTATCTATTTGAAGAAGCATCGATTAACTTTTAAGCAACTCCTGAATCGGCTTGCTAATCCAATTGAAACCAACTTTTAGTTGATGGTCAAATGTTGGCATCCGATAGAGATAGGCTAGGCGGCGAGCAATGTGGGCTAGTTGTCCGTCGAGTTTAATTCCTAAACCTGCCAGGGTGGCGTTGTCATTTCCTAATGTCATCATTTCTCCTAGCGGCTGATAGCGGAAAGGAAGTAATGGGCGGCCGGTGAGGGAGGCCCAAATGTTCCAGGCGGTGTAGTCAGCTTGCTGGAAGGCTGTTTGGGCTGTTCCGGGGACTTTTTGATTAGTTGCATCGTGACATTCAGCTAAGTCTCCCAAGGCAAATATATCTGGATGGTCGATAATTTGCATTTGCGAATTGACTATTAATTGACCGCGGCGGTTTTGTTTGAGGGGTAGCGATCGCACTGCTTGACTAACTTGAGTTCCTACTGTCCACAGCACTATGTCTACGGGCAGAACATCTACTTGTCCTTTGTAAAGTAAGGATATTGTGTCCGATCCGATCGCCTCTACTGCTGTTTCTAAGTCGATCCACACTTGCCGTTTTTCTAAAGCTTTGGTGGCGGCTTCGCGGTTAAACTCCGGCGATGTCCGCAGAATCATGTCGGTTTGCTCGACTAACCGCACGCGACCTTTGTCTCCGAGTCGATCGGCTAATTTACAAGCTAATTCTACTCCCGAATAACCGGCCCCGACGATCGCCACCCGAATTTTGTCGTTGTTGCTGGCTTCTAAAAACCGCAGTCTTTCTTCTAAGCGGTAGGCGTCGTCGAGAGTGCGAAACGAGTAAGCATATTCAACTGCACCCTTGACCATATCTAGGGGCGTTTCGCCGCCTAAAGCTAAAACCAGGCGATCGCACGGAATTTCTGGCCCGTCGTGCAAGAGCACTCGCTTTTCCTCGACATCGATGCCGGAGACAGTACCTTGACAAAAGCGCACACCTGTGTTTTGCAAGAGTTCGGCAAACGGCGGGGCAATTTCCCAGGTTTGGAGTTCGCCGGTCAGCAGTTCGTACAGCAGGGGAACGAACAAAAATCGATCGCGGCGGTCAACTAGAACAATTTCGGGTTTTTCGGTTGTGGAGAAGGGTAACTGACTCAAGCGCAGGGCTGTGTAGAGTCCGCCGAAGCCTCCGCCGAGAATGCAAATCCGGGGTTGTTGTTGAGTCATGGTGTTTTGTTTGAGGGGCTGGTCGGTAGCAAGGAAACTTATCTTATTCTAACGAGAGTGAGGGAGTGGGGAAGGGGGAGAGTGGGGGAGTGGGAAAGTGGGATAATCTTCCCTCTTTCCCTCGAACCTCAACATCCATCCGTTAAATCCGTTAAACTGAGATGTTGCACCATTGTCAGCAACAGGCTTTCCGGCCTGTTTTACAAAGAATATATTTTCTCGCTTCACAGCCCCGAAAGCCTGTTCAGAAAAGGCTAATTGAGAATGGTGCAACATATGAGTTAAACTCGCATCTTGCACCATTCTCAATAAGGAAGGACTTACGCACTCAAGGTCGTTAAATCAAGGGTTTGATATTGGTTCGCTACGTTCTCTTAGCACAGAAAATCGTAGTACCTGTGTCCAAGACTATCAGGATTTTAGGGGAGGGATCTCTTGCCCAACCCCTACTCCCCACAAAAAATTCATTCTTTGTGGAACAGCCCGTCAGGCCTTTGAACCGAGAATGGTGCAACATCTCAGTTAAATGCGTTCAATCCGTTAGACAATGCGTTTGCGAACTGTTTTCTACATCTCTAGCCTTGATTAGCTTTACCTATTACCCGCCCTCAAATTTTCTGAATGTTCGCCGAACTAATTTTGTACTATATTAGTTTATAACGAATTATTTCGCACATTAAATTCACTTTTTATAGGGTCATCTACTCTACCACTTGCCCCGGCACTCACAAGTGAAAAAAAATCATGCAAATTTCTTCCAATTCTTCTAAATTTAAGAACGGCGATCGCAATAACGAAGACGGCTCATCTTTGTTAAAAAGCGAAGAACGATATAAAAATTTAGTAGCTAATATTCCCGGTGCTGTCTACCGCTGTACCTGCGAGTATACGGACGACGGGGAATTAACACGGACAGCGGCGTTTTTGAGCGAGGCTGTTCAAGAAATATCAGGCTATCCCTCTTCTGATTTTATCAACGATCGCGTCCGTTCCTTGGCAAGCATTATCCATCCTCAAGACCGGAAAAATGTGGATACTACTGTCAAAAAAAGTGTAGCAACCCGAACTCCGTACATTCTTGAATACCGGATTGTCCGGGCTGACGGCGAAATTAGCTGGGTTTACGAAAAAGGCAAAGCTGTTTGCTGCGAGGCGGACGAGGCTAGAGGAAGACAAGAGGGACAAGGGGAAATTGAGGGCTTTTTGTCGGCTGTGGTTTCGCCGAATTCGCCGAGTTCGCCGATCGCAAATTCTCTGTGTCGGGTTGTTTATCTCGACGGAGTGATTTTGGATATTACTGAGCGAAAGCGAGCTGAGGAAAAGCTGCGAAACACTCAAGATTTTCTGAATGCGGTACTGCAAAATCTACCGATTAGCGTCTTTATTAAAGATGCTGTAGAGCAAAAATTTATTTATTGGAATACTGCTAGCGAAGAATTGTTTGGCTATTCCAGGGATGAAGTTATCTTAAACCATGCTGCTGACTTTTTGGAGTCCGATCGGGCAAATTACTTGCAAGCACAAGATTTAGAAGTGTTGGCAACGAGAAAAGGCGTCGATTTGCCAGAACAAACTATCGAACTTCCGCGCGGGGGAAAGCGGATTTTGCACACGAAAAAAGTTCCTTTGTTTGACGAGTCTGGCGCGCCTAAGTACATTCTGGGTATTGCTGAAGATATTACGGAAACCAAAAAAACTGAAACAGAATTGTCGCGCTTGGCCATTGTGGCTCAAAAAACGCAAAATGGTGTGATTATTACTGATGCTCAAGGCTGCATTCAATGGGTGAATGAAGGATTTACTCGGATTAGCGGTTACGTGCTGGCAGAAATGCAGGGCAAAAAACCGGGTGATGTACTGCAAGGCGCTCAAACAGACCCGCTAACTATTGCTCAACTGCGATCGGCTTTGGCTGCGGGCGTGCCGTTTAATCAGGAAATCTACAATTACAACAAGGATGGAAGGGGTTATTGGGTGGCGCTTTCGATCGCCCCAATTTATCAAGAAAATGGGAAACTCGAAGGTTTTATTGCGGTGCAAACTGATATTACCGATCGCAAGCAAGCAGAGGCAACACTCAGGGAGAGGGAGAATTATTACCGCTGCATTGTCGAGACGGCTTCGGAGGGCGTTTGGATGTTTGACAGCGAAAGTATCACGACTTTTGCTAACTCTCGGATGGCCGAAATGCTGGGGTATACTGTGGAGGAAATGCTGGGGCGATCGCTATTTGAGTTTATCGACTGCGACTGTAGGAAAATAGCTGAAAGTTACGTCCAGCGCAGGCGGGAAGGCATTCGCGAACGCCACGATTTTAAGTTTACTCGGAAAGACGGATCTCACTTGTGGGCGATCGTGTCGGCGACGCCGATGTTCGATGCTGCTGGCGAATTTTCCGGGGTGTTGCGGATGATTACCGATATTAGCGATCGAAAACTTGCCGAAGCAGAATTGCGCCAAACTCTCAAAGAGTTGGAATTTGAAAAATTTGCTTTGGATCAATCGGCAATTGTCTCGAATACCGACGAATGCGGAGCCATTACCTATGTCAACGATCAATTTTGCGAACAATTTAAATATTCCCGAGAAGAACTGATCGGCAAAACCCACAGACTTGTCAATTCTGGCTATCATTCAGCAGATTTTTTCAAGCAGCTTTGGTCAACCATCCGCCAGGGAAAGGTTTGGCGGGGGGAAATGAAAAATCAAGCTAAAGACGGCACATTATTCTGGTTGGATACTACGATTGTACCTTGCTTAAATACCAGGGGAGAACCCCATCAATATGTAGCAATTCGCAAAGATATTACCGCTCGCAAACACGCCGAAGAAGCGGTGCAGCTTTCCGAAAGTCAATTGAGGGCTAAAAATCAAGAATTGGCCAAAGCCCTGCGGGACGTGCATAAAACTCAAAGCATGATGGTTCAAAATGAAAAAATGGTAAGTTTGGGCCAATTAGTCGCTGGCGTTGCTCACGAAATTAACAATCCAGTTAGCTTTATTTACGGCAACGTTATGCACGCTGACGATTACTTTAAAGACTTGCTAAAAGTGCTTCAGCTTTACCAGCAGGAATACCCGCACCCCACAGGAGCAATTCAACAAGAGATAAATGATATCGATTTGAATTTTCTGCTCAGAGATTTGCCGAAGCTGTTAAATTCGATGAAAATGGGAGCAGAGCGAATTCGCCAAATTGTCCTGTCACTGAAGAATTTTTCGCGATTAGATGAAGCCGAACAAAAGCAGGTGGATATTCACGAAGGGATTGAAAGCACTTTGTTGATTTTGCAGCACAGGTTGAAAGAAACGGCAGGGCGTCCTAAAATTGTGCTGCTCAAAGAGTTCGGAGATTTGCCCCGCGTACAGTGTTATGCGGGACAGTTGAATCAGGTTTTTATGAATATTATTGGCAATGCAATTGATGCTTTGGAAGAGGCAATGGAGACTGGACAGTGGGCAGAGGGACAACTGGCGCCTATTCCTTATTGTCCTTCGCCGACGCTGCGGATTTGTACGGATGTAAAATATAAACAGGATACTGTGAGGCAGGCAGATTCTGCGGTTTCTGATGCTTCAATGCGGCATCCTTCTCATATTGTGATTCGGATTGCTGACAACGGGCCGGGGATTCCGATAGATGTTCACAAAAGGCTGTTCGATCCGTTTTTTACTACGAAAGAACCTGGTAAAGGTACTGGTTTGGGGCTGTCTATCAGCTATCAAATTGTGGTGGAAAAACACGGCGGGCTGCTTAAGTGCGATTCTGCACCGGGTCAAGGCACGGAATTTGCGATCGAGATTCCTGTAGGGAACCGTCAGTAGTCAGTAGTTATTTACTACCAATTACCTATTCCCAATGCCCCATTCCCCATTCCCCATTCCCCATTCCCCAAAACCATGAAATATAACGTAATTTACGACGGCAATTGCAATCTCTGCGTTACCTTGGTGCAGTTACTAGAAAATTTAGATAAAGGCCAGAATTTTGAGTATATTTCCATGCAAGATTTAGATCGATTAAATCGCTTTGGGATTACGTCTGAAGACTGCGAAATGGGGATGATTTTGATAGATGGCAACACCCCGGAACGGCGCTGGCAGGGCAGCGATGCGGCGGAGGAAATCGGGCGGATACTTCCTGCTGGCGAGGTGTTTGTGGCTGCTTACCGGGCAATGCCGGGGATGAAGTGGATGGGCGATCGCGTGTACGAACAAGTCCGCGATAACCGCTATACTTTGTTTGGCAAGCGATCGACTACTTACAAATCTGTTTATCCAGTTGGCTGTAAGTCGATCGGCAATTGCGATAATAGCAAGGACTAATACCAAATCCAGCTTATTTCTTAGTCCGCTTGGAGTGGACTTCGTTCGACAAGAAGCGATTTCAATCGCCGAATGACCTTCAATCTAAAATCTAAAATCTAAAATCTAAAATCGATTGACTGATTAAACAAATCGAATATCTGCTGGCAAAAGTCTTTGAGTTTTTGCGCCGACTCCACCGCAGGTTCGGTTATGCCGAGAAAATTCCAATTTTCTACAGTAGAAAAGTGCCACTGCTGACCGCTATGATCGTAACCGGCCGCCTCAACCCCGATCGCCCGCCGATATCCTTCCACCGGATCTTGGTAAAATCGGATTTGAATCAAAATGCTGCGGCTTTGCAGCAAGCGACTTCTACCGGGAAAATGGAAGCCAATGTCGATCGAATCTGGATCTACAAGTTCTCTGGTATCCTCGTCATTCATCCAAGGTTTCAAATCGACTTTTGCATCCGGGAATTCGGACTTGAATAAATTAACAACCGCAGCAATTTTGCTGGCAACTTCTATATTTTTGGCTTGTTCGGCAGCGTTCACTCAAAAAACTCCTATCAAATATAGTTATTACATTTAGCTAATAATGTAACTGCATACTCCCGAATGTAAACTGTGAACAGCGGACTTTTTCAGAAATAATTAGGCATTGACAAATTTTCATATATGTGTTCTGCCGTTTTTGGTCGAGTCTCGATCCCCCTAAATCCCCCTTAAAAAGGGGGACTTTGATCATACTCTTGTCCCCCCTTATTAAGGGGGGTGAGGGGGGATCTCCGGGTTTTAAAACACGCCATAGTTCCATAATCTTAATTCAGCGGCAGGGCGATCGCAAATTCCGAACCTTCTCCCAGCACCGATTCACAAGTTAGTTTACCGCCGTGGGTTTCTTCCACAATTTGCCTGCTGATGGACAACCCCAAACCCGTACCTTTCCCTACTCCTTTGGTTGTAAATAAATGGTCAAATATTTTCGACTTGACCTCCGATGACATCCCTTGACCGTTATCTTTGATTTTAATCACCACGCTGTTGTTATCCTCGGAGAAATGAGTAATAATGGCGATCGTATTCGGTAAAGCTTCAATTTCCGCGTAAGTACGACCCTGATTGAATTCCTCAAAACACTCGATCGCATTTGCCAGCAAATTCATAAATACCTGATTCAGTTGCCCAAAATAACATTTAACTGGCGGAATATCTCCGTATTCTTTGATAATTTTAATCGCGGGGCGAGTATCTTTAGCTTTCAGGCGATACTGTAAAATCATCAAAGTGCTGTCGATGCCCTCATGAATATTTGCTGACACTTTATTCGCACTGTCAGCGCGGGAAAAAGTCCGCAAAGACTTGCTAATATTGCGGATGCGATCTGTACCTGATTTCATAGATAAAAGCATTTTTGGCAAATCTTCGATCAAATATTCTAAATCAATCTCCGATGCTTTATCCTCTAACTCATCTCCAGGATTAGGAAATTTTTCTTGGTAAAGTTGTAAGCAATCAATCAAATCTAAGCTAGCCTCAGCAGCAGCATCAAGATTGCCCGCAATAAAACCAAGCGGATTGTTAATTTCGTGAGCTACCCCTGCAATCAAGTTGCCGAGAGCCGACATTTTTTCGCTTTGAATGAGTTGCAGTTGCGCCTGTTGCAGTTCATTGAAAGATTTTTCTAACTGTTGAGATTTTTCTTTCTCGCGCGCGTACAAACCAGCATTTTCTACAGCAATAGCAACTTGAGAAAGTAACACTTTGAATACTTCTACTCTCTCTGCTGTAAAAGCTCCTACTGTCAAAGCATTTTCTAAATAAATTATGCCGCGCCGCTGAGATTGATAAATAATAGGCAAACAGAGAATTGATTTGGGTTGATATTTCTGAATGTAGGTATCTACATTAAAAGGTTCGGCAACAGTAGCATTGTCTAAAACCAGATGATTTTGACTGCGGTGTACGTAATTAATCACAGACCGGGGAACATCTTGACTATTTTCTACGGGAATAGAGGGTAAAAGTGTCACTGTATCCTCCGCAAAACTGCCGGTAGCTTCTATGCAGAGGATCTCGTTTTTCAGCAGCAGCAGCGCTACTTTTTGAGCCGCCGCATTTTCTAAAATAATTTTGATTAATTTGGTCAACAATTTTTCGAGAACAATTTCACCGTTAATGGCTTGCGCCGACTTAATAAAAGTAGCTAAGTCTAAGAAATCGCCTAAACTACTACTGGTAGTATTTCCAGTGGTAGTGCGGGTGACATCGAGAGTTGGGGTTTGAATCGTGCGCGTCTGTGCTGCTAAGAAAGGATGTGTTGATTCTAAGTGTTTAACTTTAGCTATGGCTCCCCAATGAATATATCCATAATAGGCTTTAGTCAGATATGCTTGAGAAACTATCTCTTTACCCAAAGCTTGATAAAATTCTCCTGCTAATTCATAGGCTAATGCTTCATCTTGAATGTAACCGTTTGTAGCTGCTCCATCAATTGCGCGATCGTACAAATCCATTGCTTGGGTATTTTGCCCCAAAACTCGCGCTCTTTCCGCTGCTACCAAGTCGTATTTGTGTTGATAGTTCATCGGAGCATGAACTGCCCATTTTTTCATCTTCTTTTGGTTTTGCAGCACTTTTTCCAAATATTCCTTTTGTTCCCCTTTGCCAGTTGCTGGATACAAAGCTATGATACTGAGAGAGGAGTAAAAATTATTCAGAGCAACCACATCAAATCCGGCTACCGACTCCTCATGTTTCTCAAATAACCTTGAATTTTCTAATGCTTGCGTGTAGTTTCTGAAGATAAAATTAAGCTGAGTTTTGGCATGATAAACCAAACCAACTAAAAAAAAGTTTTTAACTTCTATTAAAATGGGGAGCGTTTTGACTTCATTAAATCTCTCACCGACTAAATGACAGGGTTCGACAGCTTGACCGCGCAAATTGAGGGCTGTCTGCCTGGCTATACTTATATACTGTACAGCCATTTCAAGTTGAGATTGCTCCATTAGTTTCATATATTTACCACTCTCCAGATCCACCAAATCTAGAGGCTCTCCTATCGACAGTTTGTTTAAGCAATATGCACCGATAGCATAACCAGCAAATTCCAACTCTCCAGTTTCCATCCCAGTTTGAAAACCTTCTTTGAGATCGCCTAATCCTGACTTGAGAGGGGCTTTCCAGTGGTGAATAAAAGAACCAAATGTTGCATAAACTCTACTTTTGATTGAACTGGAGGGAAATTTGTCTAACAGCCTAATTGCCAGTTGACCGAATTGGTATGCCAAACTAATGTCCCCTAGCTTGCACATAACTACGCCATAATAAACGTAGGCAATACTTGCATAAGGCGAATTACCGTATTTAATACACAGCTTGACCATCCTAAATGCCAGCAGCGGTATCAGTGGGGGTTTTGCCTGAATAGCACTGCTGAGAATCCCTGATAAAATCCGCATGGCTGCTTGTTTTTCGGGATCGATCATTTCTGGCAAGTTAGCTAAATCCTCAATTCGTTTCAATCCCAAGCTCAGTTTGGTATTACTCAGTCCCGCCACAATATTTAGCGCCTTGGGATTTTGAGGAAAAGAAAGACCTAACAGTTTCAGCACTTCCAGTCCTGTATTCAGTGCTTCTACTACTCTATTTTGAGCGTTATAAGACTGGATTTGAAGTTCATAAACATTCACTTTTTCCAGTAAGGTTTTAGCTTTTTGCAGTACAATATCAACCATATTTTTGGAATCTTCATAGTTGATGTTTAAGTATTCAGATTCTGCCGTTGACTCGTAAATTGCTAACGTTAAGTCATAGTGACTTTGCCAAGAATCGGCAGGCAATAATTCCATAGCCACCCGCAAATACCTAACAGCAGCTTCATAAGCACTCGCGGCTTTTGCCTTGCGTCCAGCCGTTAAATTTAATCTTGCTAAATCAATTTTTTCGACTGGCTGGCTAATCGTGTCAATTCCGGCATTCAACTGATTGACAATATCAAAAATGTTTTCTTCGAGCTTGTCTGAGGGAGTATTTTGTAACAGTAATTGACCGACTTTTAAATGAGTAGATTGCTTTTGATCTTCGGGAATTAGCGAATAGGCGGCTTGCTGAACGCGATCGTGCAAAAATTTGTAACTAACTCGCGAAGTGTCTAACTTGAGATTGATTGATTCGGCTCGATCGAAAACTAAAGGAATGCGATAGGCATCGCTCAATGGTAGAATTAAGCCTGCTTGCAAAGCTGAATAAAGTTCAGTAGCTGTAGTATTAGCTGACTTTTCGCTAACAAGTGACAGCACATCTAGAGCAAATTTATCTCCCACGCAAGCTGCTAGCTTCAACATTTCTTGCGTGGGTGCGGGCAGCTTTTCAATGCGAGAAGCTACCAGTTCCACCACACTTTTATCGGTGATTCCAATGGCTTGGATTTCATCGATACTCCAATACCAACCACTTTGACTTCCCTCATTTGTACTGTGATTAAATTCAAATCTTAAAAGAGAGTCTTGATAAAGTGCTTGGAGTAATTGGGTCAAGAAAAAAGGATTGCCGCCAGTTTTATTCCAGATTAAATCGGCTAGATTTGTTACTTTTTCTGTGCAATCGTTAAGTGTTTCAGTGACTAATTCCGTCACATTTTCTAAATCCAGCGGTTGCAACACGATATTGTTGACAATTGTACCAGTTTTTTCAATTTCTTCTACTGTCTGAATTAAGGGGTGGGTCGGACTAACTTCATTGTCTCGATAAGCACCGATTAGCAACAAATATTCCTGGTCAGGGTCAGTTATCAGTATTTGCATTAACTTTAAAGTTGCTGAATCCGCCCACTGCAAATCGTCTAAAAAGATAACTAGGGGGTGTTCTTTTTGCGCGAAAACGCGAATAAATTCTTTGAATACCCGATTGAATCGATTTTGGGATTCTACGGGGGCGAGTTCTGGCACTTTTGGCTGTTTGCCGATGATTAATTCAACTTTTGGAATTACGTCGGCAATTACTTGGCCGTCTGTTCCCACTGCTGTTAAAATTTTAGTGCGCCATATTTCTAATGAAAGTGCACTTTCTGTTAGCAATTGCCGCAGCAAGGAGTTAAATGCTTGGATTAATGAGGCATAGGGAATGTTGCGTTTTAATTGGTCAAATTTGCCGCTGATGAAGTAACCTTTTGACCTGGTAATTGGTTTGCTAACTTCGTTGACTACGGCTGATTTACCGATGCCTGAGTAGCCTGATACTAGCATTAATTCGCTTTGGCAATGGGCGAATTTTTCTGTATTTTGGTTGGGTGGCAAAGATGCGGCTGAAAGGGTTTCTGCATTGGGGCGGGCGGGTTTTTCTGTATTTAGGTTGGGTGGCAAAGATTTGGGTGAACCCGCCCCTACACGTTCAAATGCTGCTAATAGTTCGTTGACTTGTTGTTCTCTACCGTACAATTTTTGGGGGATTAACAATTGGCTGAGAATATCTAAGCGTCCGGGGATGAAGTCGGCAATTTGTCCGGTGGTTTCTAACTGATACAAACAACTTTCTAAGTCTGCTAACAATCCGCCCGCACTTTGATATCTATCTTCGGAATTTTTTGCCATCAATTTCATCACTATCTCTGAGATGGCGACAGGTATTTCTGAATTGATTTGATGGGGATATATTGGTTGAACTGCGATGTGGCTGTAAACTATTTCTAAGGGGTCGTTGCTGGGGAAAGGCAATTTGCCTGTCAGCATTTCATATAATGTGATACCAAGGGAATAAAAGTCGGTGCGGTAGTCGAGGGTGCGGTTCATTCTCCCGGTTTGTTCGGGTGACATATAGGCTAATGTGCCTTCGACTGAGTTGGGATTTTTAAATTGCGGATTTTCTTTGTTGAGTTTTGTAGCAATGCCGAAGTCGGTGAGTTTTACTTGTTTTGTTTGCGAGTTAATTATGATGTTGCTGGGTTTGATGTCTTTGTGAATAATGTGCTGAAAATGCAGGTAATGTAAGGCTTTGACAATTTGGATGGCGATGTTTAAATTTGCTTGCAGGCTCAAGGTTTCTCTTTCCAGCAGTTTGGCGAGGGATTCGCCGCCAAAGTCTTCTAAAACGATTCCTAATCGGTGGTCAAATGTTTCGAGACTGATGGCTTTGACGATTTGTTCGCTGTCTAAATTTTGGCGGATTTGATATTCGTGTTTGAGCCTGGTAATGGCTTCGAGGGTGGGATATTCGGCTTTGAGAACTTTCAGAATTGCTGGGGCCGCGTCTGTCGGTGTTTGTCCGCGATAGATTATTGTTTCGACGCCTTCGTGCAGAGTAGAATTTATTTGGTATTCGGATAAGGTTAACATCACTTAAGTTAGTTAGAAATTACAGGAGCTAATTATCGTTAGATTAACACTAATTAATCTTGATTTGGTGTGATTTTGATCGTGTATTTGGCGATTTCCAATCACACGGAATATACACTAACTGAAAATGCGGGATTGCTCGTTTGTGTCAAAACATATTAAATGTAATCTCGGTCTTGTGTGTGAGTACCGAATGCTTTCGATCTACCGTTTTTCAGGGGATGGGAGCGATCGCACTGGGCCTTAAATAGGAGGGGATGGGAGCGATCGCACTGGGCCTTAAACGGGCAATTGAGCGGGTTCTCAATCGATAACAACCGTAACTTCACAGATAGTAGAAAGTGATTCTGGCTCTGGTAAAATGCGGACGCGGGCGAATTTTAAACCGCTGACTCCTTGCAGCGATTCTACCATGCCAGTCTGAACTTTTGGTTCAACCCAACCTTCGCGAGACAAGTAGCGCAAGTATTGTTGGTACTCTTCCCATTCGTCTTCAGTTGAATAAACGACTGTCAACATCCCCGACTGGGTAATTCGCTCTTGTGCGTCCTTATCCACGGCTTTTTCGATGCGCTTTTTGACGAGTTCGTAGCGGATGTCGCGGGTGCCTTTTACGTCAAACATTTTTTCATTATTTTCGTTGTGAAAAATGTCGATCGTGGTATTCTGCACTAAGACTAAATGTGCGAGTTCCATGTCAATTTGAGACTCGGCTTGCAGGCGAAAAACTGTGCGGCCGCAGTCGCAAATTGCTCGCAGTTGTTCGTACCGCAAACTGTGCAGGTGAAACGGGCTGAATTTGGGGTCGATCGATTTTCCTACATAAATCATGTGATCGATGCCGTCGGTGCATTCGATGTCGCAGTAGTGGGGAAGAATTTGCTGCATTTTTTCTTGCCAGCGGGCCCAGGTTTCTTGGAGTTTGGTGCTGATTAGGTTCAGCATTTGGTCGTAGCGGCTGCGATCGCTGTAAACGCATTTGTGTTCGTTGTCGCAGGCTGCTCGGTAAGCTTCAACGGCTGCCTGAACTCTGGGGCTGCACTGCACAAAATAGTCAAAATATATTTCTAAACGCTCGTTTAAATACTCGGCTGCTCGCACCTCCATATCGACTGTTACTTTTTCTTTTAAATGCTGGATGTAGTCAAGCAAGTCGAGCCGCAGTTGCTCGCCGAGGTGGGTAGTTTGTGTTTCGCAAACGGCATCAGCTATGACTAAACCTAAGCGGAATTGTTCGAGCAAATCAGTTTGAATGGCTCGGTTTCTTTCGTCGCTAGAACCGCGAATGTCCGAAATTCCGTACAGCGGATAAACGTCAGCAAATACGATTGTTTCTGGGGGCAGTCCCCAACTTCGCCTTTCTGCTTCTTGGGCGAACCGCCACTCTACTGCGGGGTGGATGTTGTGAATGTGGGTAAACCGCTCTTGGATGGCTTGCCGCAGGCCTGCAATGAAGGCGGGAATGAGTTCTTGGGCGTGTTGAGCGTCAATGCCGTTGAAGTGGTTGGGCCGATCGCACAACAGCCCCACGACACCCAAAATCCGCTGCCCGCACCCCTCGCGGGTGACAGATTTGACTACCAGCGGTATCAGCAGCATCGATCGAGTCCCCATTTTCCGCAAAGTTCGATCGCACTCGGTTTCGCACTCCCTACGCAAATCTGGCACGTTCCAAACTTGATTTGCTGCTGTGGCCTTCAAAAAGTGAGAAGCTTCTAGGGAGTGCATTGAATAAACAATCGGCTGCAAATGTTCGCCGTCTTTTGCAACTAATAGCTGTACGTGGTCGCCGTCGGGGCGCAGCAGCAAAGTGCCGTCAGCATTGAAGAGCGATCGCAAACACCGATCGATTTTATCAAATTTGTCTGGCCGCAGCATCGAATCTCGATCGATCAATAACTGAGTCAGGCGCCGAATTTGCTCCTGCACGGTGACATTAAAACCTTCTAGCAGCAGCAAACCTTCTACGCGGTAATTATCCAACTGCAATCGATCGGCTAAATTTTCCAGTTGATTCGGCTGCATCAGCCAAGCTTCCCGTTCCGCAACAGGCATTAATCTTAAAGAAATATCCGCAAATTCATCTATTTTTGAGTCAATTCGAGTAATTTTTAACTGTTCCGAACCCAGCCAAAATTCAATGAATCTGGGTTCTCGGTGTTTGGGGTTTTTTACACTCGCCGTGACGGGTTCGTCTAGCACCCGCAAAATGTCGAGGTCAATTTGATAATATTGCTTCAATACCCAGTGCAAAAGGTGGCGGCGGTACAATTGTTCTGCTGTTTTGCCGCCCCAATCCTCGAACAGTTCCAGCAGAGTGATGCTGGTTTCTGCAAACCAACCGTTGGTAGATTGAGTTGCCAAGGACGTTCCCTCCCAACCGGCCAAGCGACAAAATGCCGCGTTAGCGTAACGCAGGGCAAAAGTTCCCGGTTCCATTACTGCGATTAAAACGCGGCGATCGCCGAGAAATTGAAACAGTCGCTTTAAATCTTGTTTCCACGTTTTCAAGGGTTCAATTTCAGCAGATTGACTGGGTACTTGGCCCGCCAAAGCTTCCAGTAGCTGTTCTATACTTGGTTCGCTGGGCAGATTGTTACTGTCTTGCTTTGTTGCGACGATATCTGTCGCTGGCAGTGATTTTACGGAGTTGTTGTTTTGATGGGAAGACGATTTAGGAGTAGACATGAGTAAAACACCTGAAAGCAGTGGATTTGGCCAAAGAATATCAGCGATCGGCGATTATGGCTTTGTCAAGAGCTTAGATCCTGTTTGTAAAGTTTGTGTATGGGTATCGGAAACTGGGTTTTTTCTCGGATGATGGGCCCAGGGACTTTTACTTTGATTCACAAACAACCTCTCAGTCTCGACGTTATAGGTGATATTAACCTGTTTACCGCCTGGGGGGTAACACCCATTATAAGCGGTAGACAGTAGCGGATAGTGTCAGCAACTAATGCTATTTGACTCAGATGCGAGATCTATAGCAGGTTTGGGTTGAATGAAGCACAGCCTTGGTAAATGGGAATTGGTAATTGGTAATTGGTAACTTATACGATCGCGCAGCCGAAGTATTGGTAATTGTAATTGACTATAGACCAGCAGGTTGCTTGTCATTAATTGAGGAAATAAAAGTTGCCGTCCAACTCCCAAATTATTGCTATTTGGCAAGGTAATAATTAAAATGTATAATACAGCTAAGAGAAGTTTTGAAAGGACATACTTATGGCTTTAACGATTAACAATCTCATCAGCGATCTGACTGGATTTCCTGTATTTGCTGGGGGCGGTCCACGTCTTTTGGGATTCGCTACACCCGATGAGATTGACGTAGCGGATGGAAATTTGTCGTCTTTTCCCTGGGGAGTTTGGGGACTCGACGGCAACGATACTATAGGAGGTTCATCGGATTCCAACGAACGTCTGTTAGGAAATAACGGCAATGATATTATCGGCGGTGGTGGCGGAAATGACATAATTTACGGCGGGAAAGATGACGATCGCCTGGATGGAAATGATGGCAACGACGTAGTTAGGGGCGACGCCGGAAATGACCTGATCTTCGGAGGGTTCGGGAACGATATCCTGCGGGGAGGGCAAGGAGACGACGATTTAGAGGGCAATGAGGGCAACGATTTCTTAGCTGGCGATCGGGGAGTTGACGTGCTCACGGGAGGCCCCGGTGCTGATATATTCGTGCTCAGAAGCAACGATGAAGCATTTGGTATAAATGGAGCAGATGTCGTTACCGATTTTAACTTTGACGAGGGCGATCGTATCGGTTTGACGGACGGTTTAACAGAACTCAACCTTTTCTTTGAAGACGATAATTTGATTGCTTACGATAACGACGGAATTATCAACGACATGGTGATTGAAAACATAATTACCGGACAGATTGTGGGGGTAGTCTTAAATACCAACAGCTTTGAACTTACTGGTGCATTTGAACAAGCGAGTCCGTTTGCTTTGGCAGTTAACGGTTCTCAATTCCAGTTTTTAGCTTAGTTATGTGTAGGGAATTAGACGGGCTATAGAGCGAGTTCCGGGTAGGGGACACGGCACTGCCGTGTCCCCTACAGATAGCGGGCAATGAATCTATACGCAACCGTACTTTGCAAAATAGATATTAAAACAGTTCTCCCTTTAAATAATTTTTAGGCTAATATAAAAGTAGAAATTCAAACTCGGGGAAAGTATATATGACAATTGCCACTCACCCCAAATTAACTGCACTCCCGGAACAGCGGTTGATTTTGCCGCTATCAATGACTTGGGAGCAGTTCAAAGCTCTGGATTCATTGCTAGAGTACACTCGCAGTGTTCGCTTGTCTTACCTCGACGGATATGTGGAAATTATGACACTTTCGCCGGAACATGAAACCATTAAATGCCTGCTGGCATTGCTGCTAGGTCAGTTTTTCTTAGAAAAAGATATTAGTTTTAGACCGACGGGCAGCGCTACACTTCAAGGAGAAGCAAAAGGCAGCAGCAAGGAACCAGATTTATCTTACTATTTTGGCGAAGATCGGCGGCAGCGAGAAATACCCGATTTGGCGATCGAAGTTGTTTTTACTAGCGGAACTATTAATAAACTGGAATACTACCGCAGATTTAACGTAGCGGAAGTTTGGTTTTGGGAAGACGGAGTATTTTCGATTTACCAACTGAACTCGGAGGGTTACGATCGGGTTTCTCGGAGTCTGCTGTTGCCGGATTTGGATCTAGAATTGCTGGGGAGATGCCTGCAAATGTCCGAAGAAAAAGAAGCTTTGAAAGTGTTTCGGGATGCAGTTCGAGCTGGTTAACCTAGAACATCTACAAATAAAATATGGCCTAGTAATGCCGGCAAGGGCCGAAATATACGAAATGTACGAAATGTCATAAAAATCGCAATCATCTGAAAACATCAGGGTTTCTGGTTTTCAGGAATTTTATTTTAATCTATACTGTTCGGAGTATAAAAATTTTTACTCTTCAGCAATCACCTATGAATAGGGATTATTCGCGGTTTGATTCCCTCACCAGCATCGTAGCAGGAACAGTAGCAGAATCATGTCACAACAGTTGCTTAGTTTTGATTAGTTGGGAAAAACCAATAGAAATTGCAGCATTAGAAAGCCAACCGAAAACTTGTCAAACATTGCAACTCAATAGTTGAGGCGAACCAACGCGATAAATCTTCACATAAAAAGGTTGATCTGACTCCGAAAAATAGTCTTAATTGATAGAGATTTACCGAGTAAATACCTTGTGGTTAAATATAGTATCTGCTGTAATTAAAGACAGATTTGGCGGCAAAAGTTCTAATTTTTTATCCTATGATAGCCTAGTTTTAGCCGACTTAGAATATTTGTTGCAGCAACATTTTCAGCGCTTGTCAGACTCCTAAAAACAAGTAATGTCCTGGTTGGCAAATCAAATCAAAGCAGCCCAAATCTCCAAAAAGCCAGCCCTTCTGGAATTATCCCATTCAGAATTCCTCAAAGCCGTCGAATCCTTGAGGCGGAGGTCATTAATTGAAAAAGTCCAAAAAGGCGATCGCACCCTCTTCCAACTCCAACCGGCGATCGCAGAATACATAAAAACCCACATGATCTTATAGCAGTTTTAAGAACAGGCTTTCCGGGCTGTTCCACAATATATGAATTTTGTGGCAGCAGTTTTAAGAACAGGCTTTCCGGGCTGTTCCACAACACATGAATAATTTGCTTGTGGGGCGGGCTAGAAGCCCGCCCAGAAAGGATCATTCAAAAATTAGCAAAACATTAATCCAAACATCCGCATTTAGCCTTAAAATTAAAAAGACTGACTAGCCAACAATGCCCTATGTTTGAAGCCCTTGCCGATCGACTCGAATCCACCTGGAAAAAACTGCGCGGACAAAATAAAATCTCCGAGTCCAACATCCAAGACGCGCTCAAAGAAGTCCGCCGCGCCCTCCTGGAAGCCGATGTCAACCTCCAAGTCGTCAAAAACTTTATCGGAGAGGTAGCGGCAAAAGCACAAGGCGCAGAAGTAGTTTCAGGCGTCCGTCCCGACCAACAATTCATCAAAATCGTCCACGACGAACTCGTGCGCGTCATGGGGGAAACCAACGTACCCCTCGCCACCGCCGAATCCGGGCCCACAGTCGTGCTGATGGCAGGTTTGCAAGGAACCGGGAAAACCACAGCTACCGCCAAACTAGCGCTGCACCTCCGCAAACAAAATCGTACCGCACTGCTAGTCGCAACCGACATTTATCGACCAGCCGCGATCGACCAATTGCTAACCCTCGGCAAACAAATCGACGTACCGGTATTTGAATTAGGCAAAGACATTGACCCCGTAGAAATTGCCCGCCAAGGCATCGAACACGGCAAACAAATAGGCATTGATACCATCATCGTCGATACAGCAGGCCGCCTGCAAATCGACCAAGACATGATGGCAGAATTGGGCCGCATCAAACAAACAGTACAACCCCACGAAACGCTGTTAGTTGTTGATGCCATGACCGGCCAAGAAGCAGCAAATTTAACCCGCACCTTTCACGAACAAATCGGTATTACCGGCGCAATCTTAACCAAATTAGACGGCGACAGCCGCGGCGGTGCAGCTTTATCAGTGCGGCAAATATCCGGCGCGCCGATTAAATTTGTCGGCGTCGGCGAAAAAGTGGAAGCCTTGCAACCATTTTATCCCGATCGCATGGCATCGAGAATACTCGGAATGGGCGATGTCTTGACGCTAGTAGAAAAAGCGCAAGAAGAATTCGACATCGCCGACGCCGAGAAAATGCAGCAGAAAATGCTCACGGCAAAGTTTGACTTTACCGATTTTCTCAAACAAACCAGACTGTTAAAAAATATGGGTTCCCTCGGCGGCATCATGAAAATGATTCCGGGGATGAACAAACTCTCAGACGAACAAATGCGGCAGGGAGAAGTGCAGCTAAAACGCACCGAAGCCATGATCAATTCCATGACAGTTGAAGAACGCCGCAACCCCGAACTTTTAGCAAGTTCTCCATCCCGCCGCCGCCGCATCGGCAAAGGCGCAGGCTACGCTGAAAACGACGTAACCAAGCTGGTGAGCGATTTCCAGAAAATGCGTACAATGATGCAGCAAATGAGTCAAGGCAACTTTACAGGCATGGGAGGATTGCCGGGAATGCCCGGAATGCCCGGAATGGGCGGCCCCGGAATGCAGCCCGGTTCCCGCGGCTATATGGGTGCCCAGCAGAAGAAGAAAAAGAAAAAAGATAAGCCAAAAAAAGGTTTCGGACAACTGTAGAAAGCGTCAAACATATTGCACTATTGTCAAAAATTTGTAGGGGCGGGTTCACCGATCGTAATTGCCTAAAACACACAATCTCGTAAACCCGCCCCCACCCCGCGCGAAAGTCCTTTAACTTTTTCTTGTTGCCGAGTTCAATCTAAAAAAAACCGGAATTGAATATGGTACAAACAATCACTCAACCAGAAACCATATCTATCGAATTGCCAAAGGCGATCGCCCTTCTTGTCAGTAGCGAGCAATTCGAGGCCCTAGCATTGGCAAATCCCGACTTGAGATTAGAGAGAACCGCAGCAGGAGAATTAATCGTGAATCCACCCACAGGAGGAGAATCAGGCAATCGCAATCTCAGTATCAGCGGGCAAGTCGATCGCTGGTGCGAAGCACACGAGGATTTAGGAGAAGGTTTTGACTCTTCTACCGGATTCATCCTCCCCAACGGTGCTCGCCGTTCTCCCGACGCTTCCTGGGTGACTAGAACTCGCTGGGAGGCACTAACTCCAAAACAGCGCCAAGGCTTCGTTCCCCTGTGTCCAGACTTTGTAGTAGAATTGCGCTCGGCATCAGACAGTCTCTCCACCCTTCAAACTAAGATGCGGGAATACATCGACAACGGCGCAAGATTGGGCTGGTTGATTGACCCGCAAAACCGGCAGGTAGAGATTTATCGACAACAAGTAGAAGTAGAAATATTAATCAATCCTGCCGAGTTATCCGGGGAAGACGTATTGCCAGGATTTGTGTTGAATTTAAGGCGAGTGTGGCGTTAGAGAGCTTTTGATACCAAATCCGCACAATCCCAGATTCCGCACCCCCCAACGGGCAGCATACACTGCAAGAGTGCGACTCAAAGTCGATCGTCCGAGACAATAGTGAATCAAAATATCGAAAATTCTGTGTTGCCGAGCATAAACCCGTTAGGAATTCCTAAAAATTAACGTTCGGGCATCACGTAAATTTTATTAATTCATAAAATATCAAAAATCCCACCCAAACTAAGGATCGCGAATTAAATAACTTACAATTTTAATTGTTATGGTGGGATGGGCGTCCCGCCCGTCCAAAAAGGGCGGGCGGAATCGGCCCACCCCACTTTCAAGAGTGTAAGTTATTTAATTCTCATTCCTAACTATTAATTCCCAGCAGAATTGAGTTCGCATGATGATGAGAGTAGGCTTTTGGGCCTGTCCCACAAGAGTTTCATAAAATTTATCGAGCCAAACTAGATGTCAGGCGAGCTTACTACCGCTACTTTTATGCCTAATAGTTCGGTTGCCTTTTCGCTGTCTACAGGCTTAGAAAATAAATATCCTTGCCCCAACTCACACCCCAACTCTCGCAGTTTCTGTAGCTGTGTTGGCGTTTCTATGCCTTCTGCCACGATATCCATACCTCGGCTGCGAGCCAGCGTCACAATTGTCTGGATAATTTCTACGCCGCTGTTGTCTAACCCAATGCGGCTCACAAAAGAGCGGTCAATCTTTAAGGTATCAATGGGAAACTCGTGTAAGCGGCTTAAAGAAGAGTAGCCCGTGCCAAAGTCATCGATACACAACAGAATGCCTAGAGCTTTTAGCTGCTTCAACATCTTTTCTTCCCTGGATACTGTTTCCAAAATGCAACTTTCAGTAATCTCTAGTTTGAGACGGTAGTTTGGAAAACCAGTTTGCTGCAAAATCTCCTCAATTCGATTGAGTAGGTTTGCTTGCTTTAGCTGCACGGGGGAAAGATTGACATTAATCGCCAAGGGAGGTGTTTGGGGAAACTGTTGCTGCCAAATACCGATCTGGTGACAAGCTTCCTGCAAAACCCACCACCCCAGTTCATTGATCAAACCAGTTTCTTCAGCCACAGGGATAAACTCAGCAGGCGGGTAGATTGTGCCAGATGGGTGATGCCAGCGCACCAAAGCTTCAAAGCCACTCAGTTGCCCCGTAGAAAGGGAGACAATTGGCTGGTAGTGAACGCAAAATTCTTGTAGCGCCATCGCCCTTCTCAAGTCGTTCTCCAACTGCAAGCGCGTCATCGCCACAGTTTGCATAGCTGGATCGAAAGTTTCGTAACGCCCTCTACCTTGAGCTTTAGCATAATACATTGCGATATCTGCATCTCTGAGTACGTCTTCTGGGCGATCGTAACCCATTGTGCTAACGATAATGCCAATACTGATATCGGTAAATACTTCATAATCATTCAAATTAAACGGCTGCCTTAATTGATTTTGGATGCGTTCAGCCACCCTGTTTGGTTCATCAATATCTTTAATATCTTCCAGCAATATCACAAATTCATCTCCTCCAAACCGCGCAACTGCATCTGTATGGCGTAAACAAACTTGCAGTTGATGAGCAATGCTTTTTAGTAATTGATCCCCAACCAAATGTCCGAGGCTATCATTCACTACTTTAAAGCGATCTAGATCGATAAATAGTACCGCATATAAATAATCTTCATGTCTGTACGACAAGTCGATCGCCTGTTGCAGCCGATTCATAAACCAAGCGCGGTTAGGCAAATCCGTTAGCGCGTCGTGAAAAGCATCATGTCCTAATTTTTCTTCCCTTTGCAACAACTGAACTTGAGCCTGTTGAAGCTCGTTGTAGGCTTGTCTAAGTTCAGCCGTTTGAGAAGCCACCCGTTCCTCTAACTCAGAAGTCAGTTTTTGCAAGGCCGCTTCCGCCTCTTTTCGCCCTTCAATTTCCTTTTTGAGAAGCACATTTTGCTCTTCCAGCGTCTTGGTCAAATTTCGCAGTCTCAGGTGTAGTTGCACGCGGGCTAGGACTTCCTCTTGCTGAAAGGGTTTGGTGATATAATCTACTGCCCCCATTGACAGACCTTTAACCTTATCCACGCGATCCGTAAGAGCTGTCATAAAAATCACAGGAATATCTTTCGTTGCCACCGATGCTTTTAATCGGTAGCAGGTTTCAAACCCATCTATCCCCGGCATCATCACATCTAACAATATGATATTTGGCGAAACTTCTTGTAACTTCTCAATAGCACTTTCCCCATCCTTAGCTACTAAAACCTTGAAGCCTGACTCCTTCAAAAAATCGAACAGAAGTTTGAGGTTATTCGGGTTATCGTCAACAATTAAAATTACATTATCTTTTTGGTTAACCATTTTATTAGCCCAAATGTTTTTTGACAAAAGCTAGTAGTTCTTTTTCTTCAAAATTTTTGGCAAATTGCAAGATTTTATTAGCAAAGGGTAGATAGTTGCCGTCTATCTGCTTGAGTCTATTGGCCTCCTGCTCAACCACTTCAATATCGCCGATACGAGCTGCATTAAACAGCGCTACCAGCTCTGCTGATGGCGGTATTACAAGCTCACCACTCTGAACGTTTAATAAATCCGTCAAACCTGCCTGCTGTGCGTTCGCCAAATCCGCAGGTTTGTCGTAAATCCATTCTATTTGTAAGTATTTTTTTAATACTTCTAGCAATTCTTCTACTTGGATAGGCTTTGACAGGAACTCGTTACAACCTGCTTCTTGGCTATTGTGCCGATCGAATTCAAACACGCTGGCGCTGGATGCTATCAATATTACATCCTTAAACTCTGATGACTTTCGGAAGCGCCGCGACATTTCAAATCCATCCATTACTGGCATCACTAAGTCTGTAATAATCAGATCGGGTTGAAAATCAATGGCTTTATCTAAACCATCTTGTCCATTACAAGCTTCCATGATTTTAAAACCTAGTGGTTCTAACAAAGTTCTAATAAAACCTCGATTTTCTAATCGATCGTCTACTAACAAAATTTTATTTTTATTTCCTTGAAAACCTGTTAAATTAATAGAAGTATTTAGCGGGGGTTGCTCAATAAAATCGGATGATTGAGTCAACTCTAAATCAAAGGAAAAAATGCTGCCTTGACCGAGTATACTTTCGACTTTTATTTCGCCTCCCATCAGTTGAACAATTTTATGTGCGATCGCTAATCCTAACCCAGTGCCTTCTGCCTTCTGCTGGCTATTTCCGACTTGTTCAAACGGTAAAAATATTTTTTCTAACTGTTCAGGTGCCATTCCAATCCCCGTATCTTGGATATGGAAACGAATTTTAGTAAGTTGTGATTGGTCAGAGTCTTCCCCCGTACCTATTACGCCTACCTTAAAAATAACACCTCCTTTTTCTGTAAATTTAATCGCATTGCCCAAAAGGTTAATCAAAACTTGGCGCAGTCGTTTTTCATCAGCATTTACAGCGTTGGGAAGTTGATTTAATACTTGATAACTAAATGTAATTTCTTTTTGTTCAGCTCGGATACGGCACATTTCCACAACCCCGATCAAAAAAGAAGAAAAATTAAAACTTGAGCTGTAGAGTTCCATTTTACTGGCTTCAATTTTAGAAAGGTCTAAAATATCGTTAATCAGCGTGAGTAAGTGCGAACCACACTGGTGAATAATGTGGATAGCATCTTTTTGTTTAGGAGTGGTAGTTTTATCGCGTTCCATAATTTGAGAGTATCCTAGAATTCCGTTCAGGGGCGTGCGGAGTTCATGGCTCATATTGGCGAGGAATTCGCTCTTGGCATGGTTAGCAGTATCAGCGGCAATTTTTGCTTCTTTTAGCTCACTTGTCCGTTCTTCTACTCGATTTTCTAGCTCGGAGTTGGTCTTTTCTAAAGCAGCAAAATACTCGCGCAATTGCTGTGCCATTTGGTTAAAAGATTCAGCGAGAACTCCCAGTTCATCTATGCTATTTACCTCTACTTTTTGGTCTAATTGACCGCTAGCGATCGCTCTACTCGCTTTACTCAAACGAAAAATAGGATGGGTAATCCAGCGGGAAGCGAGGATTCCTAACAACGTCGCTAGCACTAACGCTAAAAAGCAGAGTAAGATAGTGCTGCGGGTATTGGCATTGATTTCCTCCATAAAGTCGGCTTCTGGAACGACTACAACAATCAGCCAATCAAGACCTCGACCATCTTGGAATGGGGATACTTGCACGAATTCCCGCTCACCTTCTAGTATAAATTCTAGTTGCTGGTTGCTATCAATTTCGGTGAAGTTACCAAAGTGTTCTATTAAATGCTGCGCTGTTCCCTGTATCAAAGGCACGCTGCTTTCAATCGCTTTTAATCTTTGCGTTTTTTTGCGATTTTTTTTATTGATAAATGGCTTCTCTGGGGTGGAAGAAGCCACTAGAAAGCCAGAACGTTCTATGATGAAAGTCTTTCCGGATTTACCAATTTTTAAACTTTGGAGAAAGTTGCCGATTTTTGAGAGAAACAGATCGGTACTTACAACTCCTATAAAAGTGCCATTTTTGTCGTAAACAGGTTGGCTAGCGGAGATTCCCAGGCTAGGTTGAATAAAATATTGATAAATTTTATTCCATTGGGGTTTGCCTGCAACTTTTGCGGCTTTATACCAGGGTCGGATGCGGGGATCGTAGTCTGGGTGGGTTTCCTTAAACTGAGTCGGGTTGCCCTCTCTATCTACCTTGACGATCGTATTGAGAAAATTAGTAGAGCGATCGGTTATTTCAATAACCACACTGCCATCATCCTTATATCCAGCACCCGCGTATTCTTTTTTTTCCCCGCCAAAACTGATGTAACTAACAGTGGAAAATTGCTTGAGCTGCCAGTAGAAGTAGCTTCTCATAGAACTCATATTGTCTCGATTCCACAATCCAAAGCGGCGAATGGCATCGGCGCTGATGGCATTTACCAAATGGGGCGTTTCCAAGTAAGAGTTTAATTGTTGATTGATGCGGGCGACTACCTCCGTTCGTAATTGGGTAGTAACGTTGTTGACGGCAGTTTTGCCGTTGCGTAGCGAGAGCCAACCTGTCAGTCCCACAGCGAGAAAGATTTGCAGCACGAATGGTACGACTAATACCAGGCGCAGGGGGATTTTTTGAGGGCTTTTTGCAAGTTCATTCTCACTTGCGGTTAGTGTCATGGCGGAGTCATTTTAGTATTTGAATTATTTCAATAACGGGAGCATCTCAATGAAAGCAGCCCAGCTAGAAATTGGAGTTTGGAGTCAGAAGAAAGGAGCCAGGAGCCAGGAGCCAGGAGGAAAGAGTCAATCGATTTGAGATTTGAGATTTGAGATTGAAGCATTGACTTGCGCGAGATAAATACGTTCGGCAAGTTTCATCGGATACAGGTTTTTTATTTCTGGACGGATGAATCCGGGGGCTTGTATCCTGGATGCTTGATTGTCAGAAGAAAGGAGCCAGGAGCGAGAAGGAAAGAGCCAGAAGAATTATTTTTACAAATATGAGATGCTCCCTCAATAACAACAGTCGCTCACCCTTGGTCATTTAAAGTCAGCTCTAGGAAAATTATTGATTCCGTCTGTCTTGAACCCCAATTGGTTTAATGATATCTTATTGTTGAATAACCGGGCCCAAATGAGTGGCTAATACTGATACAGTGTGCAAATTTATGAGAAAAAACCGATCCCCATTTGAGACGAAATCTCCATAAATGTCAAATGCTATATTCTGCTTGGGGTGGCAGTGTAAGCCTACCTGCCGATTTCCTGGATATTGAGTACACCTTTATTCACTTGTAGGTCTTGACCTCAATACTAATTGATCTAAGCATACAACTATAGTCAGGACTTACGGGAGCATCTCAATGAAAGCAGCCCTCCGCTAGAAATAGGAGTTAGGAGTCAGGAGTCAGAAGCTAGGAGAAAAGAGTCAGAAGTCAGAAGTCAGGAGCCAGAATCAGTGTTTTTACAAATATCAGATGCTCCCGGACTGACGAACTATAGGGTTTGAAACCCAGCTTCCCCGTACTGCCCTAAAAAAGGGGGGAACGGCTTCAAAAAACGGGGCACTTGAAAGCCCTCTTGGAAAAAGGGTTTGGGGGTTATATGCGTAAATCCTAAGCTTTCGCCAGCTAAATAGCGCTTTTTTTTTCAACCGGAGCTCTGGCCCGTCCCACAAAGATTCTCAAATAGAGGAAATGGGAACTTAAATGCACAATAACTTAATAGTCTATCGTGCATAGTGCCTAAACCAACCCTAAACTCAACACTGCGACGGGGTGACGAGCCGGTTAAAAGCAAAGCTGCGTCAAGGTTTTGAGTTGATTGACCAAGCAAAAATATCTTTGCGGGGGTGAGTCAATCAAAGAGAGTGGCGAGATCCCTTGAATCAGGTTCAAGGCGAGCTTGGACGATTTTATGAGTCAATTAGCCTGTCAATCATCCCCTATCTTTTTTGATGCTCAGGGGCTTTAATGCTTTTACCATCAAGGTTTCACAGGGGTTGTCACCGCGCCAAGTATTTTTACTTACTACTGTCTCGGACGATCGACTTCGCTCCGCTCTTGCAGTGTATGCTGCCCGTTGGGATGTGTTGTAGTAAGGAACTTTAGTCCTTAGTAACTAAAAGCTTTAAGAAAAGACAGAAGTCATTATTACAAAATTAATTGCACAATCAAATTCTATTGAATAGCTTGCCTGAATTCCCGCATTGCCTGAAGGTGATTTTCAATATTGATACACCGCGCTAATAATACAATATCTAAGTCGGGCAGAACTTGAGAGCGATCGACCTCTGCATATCCATCATCCCCCAACGAATACATACAAAGTGCGCCATTTTCCCAAAACCAAACTTCAGGAATTTCCAGGCGTTTGTAAGCTTCCAACTTGTTAATACCGCCGCTAGTCACCACCACTTCCACCGCCAAATCGGGACGTTCTCGGTTAGATCCCAATTCGTAAGACAAATCCGCTTCTCGCTTCACCCTTCCAGTTTCACTTTCTACTGTCACCGAACCCGTTGGCGTAAAGTCAATGCCTGCATATTCCAAATACATATCCACCAGCGTTGAAATCCGCTGTTTCGCGGTTTCATGTTTTCTTCCAGGCATACGTCTAATCTCCAGTACCCCATCTAAAAACGACAGCCTCACCCCCGGACGCGAGAGCAACTGTTCAACAGCCTTAAACTCTCTCCAACTTAATCCGTCAATTAAGATAGGTTCATCCACCCTTTCTAAAGTTGTTTCTAAAGTTGTCGTCATCCCAACTGCTCCTTCAAACGAAAATACTCTCTAAGAATTTTTCTAATAACTTTGAATAGCTTGCCTGAATTCCCGCATTGCCTGAAGGTGATTTTCAATATTGATACACTGCGCCAATAATACAATATCTAACTCTGGCAGAACTTGAGAGCGATCGACCTCTGCATATCCATCATCCCCCAAGGAATACATACGAAGTGCGCCATTTTCCCAAAACCAAACTTCAGGAATTTCCAGGCGTTTGTAAGCTTCCAACTTGTTAATACCGCCGCTAGTCACCACCACTTCCACCGCCAAATCAGGACGTTCTCGGTTAGCTCCCAATTTATAGGATTTATCAGCTTCTCGCTTCACCAATCCCGACGGGCTTTCCAGGGTCATCGATCCCGTGGGCTGATAATCAATTCCCATTTGAAGCAGATAAAGATCGAGTAGAGAACCAATTCGTTCTTTAATCGATTCATGTTTTTCTCCAGGCATACGTCTAATCTCCAACACCCCATCTAAAAACGACAGCCTCACCCCCGGACGCGAGAGCAACTGTTCAACAGCCTTAAACTCTCTCCAACTTAATCCGTCAATTAAGATAGGTTCATCCACCCTTTCTAAAGTTGTTTCTAAAGTTGTCGTCATCCCAACCCCTCCTTACTCAATCCAATCTTAATTATATCTGCGTTCATCAGCGTTCATCTGCCGACATCTGCGGTTGCAATCCCATCTACTGTCCCAAAGTTCCCTTGTACTCGTCCGGTACAAATTCCGTAACCACTTGACCCCCACTGCCGTCGCCTTTGACAATCACAGTTTGATTTTTCAACTCTCCCGCCGCCCTCGGCCCAGTCAAATTAAACACCGGATTTAGTTGCTTGTAAACCACATTTCCTTCGGCGTCGAAAGTCTGGTTAGTTAAATACCACGTTACGCGATCGGTATTTAATTGAGCTTGACGTTTTTCCCCAATTCCTACCACATTGCCCGTCAAATAAAAAACTTTTTTCTGTAAATCTCCCCGCCCCGTATCGCCAGTCATCGTCACCTTTTCCACGCGGTGAAAAACCTTCACAGGCCCGGGCGATACCACAGATTGCGCCGGAAAATTCCAACTCATCAAACTGCTTTCTATTTGCAGCGGCGGGTCTGATGGCATCAACTGAGCGTTTTTTGTCAGCGTCGCAATCTTAGTTTTTAAGTCTACATCTACTTGGTCGGAAAAACCGCTGTCTGTTACTATTTTATCTTTGTATCTGTCAATTTGAGTCGGTTTGTCGCTGTTTACCTTTTGTTGCTCCACAAACCACACTAAGTGCTCGGTTCGCAATTGCAAAATCGGATCTTTAACATTTGCCACCACAGAACCGAATAACTCCATCCTCTTAGCCCTGCTGAAAACCCGCGCTTCCTTCGCTGAAGCCGTCACCTGTTTGTTCTCTCCCGTCAAATTGTTGCGGACAACTAAAACATCCTCCTTTGGTCGCCACTCCAACTCATTTCCGCGCAATACCACTCCATTTTTAAGGTCTGTAGCGACTATGTTACCTTTGAGAAAAACTTGATTTCCTTCCTGAAATACCTGTCCAGTTTCTCCCTGAATGTCGTAAATTTCTTTGCCGTCTTGAAACAATTTGCCCACAGGTTTCTGAACGTTAACTATTTTTTGGTCTTTACTGTAAACTGCATTTTGCGAGTTTACTTTCCAGAACGTCTCGCCCTTTTCGTTTGCTTGTTCTAGAGTTACTTTGTTCAAAGTTAAAGTGCTGTTTGACTGTTGAGCGGTTTTGAGATCCTCAGCTAATTTGTTCTTTTGAGTCTCTTGCGGAACCGCACAAGCACCAATCCCCAAAATCAGTGCTGCTAAAAATAGCAGCCTCAATTTTGGGGATTTGAGATTGAGAATTTGGGATTTGAGATTAATCATTGGCAATTGGGAATTGGTAATCGGTAATTGGGAATTGGCAATGGGGAATTGGTAATTGATAATTGGCTATTGGAAAACACTTAATCAAAAATTAAAAATGTGTCATGTTTGGTCTAAATTTTTAACTTTTAATTCTCAATGATTCAACCTATTAACCCTCACCCCTTACCCGTTACCCATTACCCATTACCAAATCCCTATCTGTCGTCGTGTTCCTCCATCAAGCTCAGACCCGACAAAGGGCGGTAAGCATAATTAGGGCGCGATGTTTTTTGGATGTCGTCTTTAATCATTTCCAAATCGATATAGCGATCGGCTACATTAATCAAACTGTCGCTCGTCATCGATCGCAAACTCACCACCTCAACCCGCACGCCGCGATAGCTGACAGCATCCACAGCATAAGCCAAATCGCCGTCACCGCTGACCAGAACCGCCGTGTCGTAAGACCCCACTAAAGCCATCATATCAACAGCGATTTCTACATCTAAATTGGCTTTCTTAGAACCGTCAGGCAACTGTACCAAATCCTTAGAAATCACCCGGTAGCCGTTGCGGCGCATCCACAGCAAAAACCCCTGCTGTTTCTCGTTAGTGCGATCGACACCCGTGTAGAAGAAAGAGCGCAGCAGTCGCGAACCCGCAGTTAAACGGCACAGCAGCTTAGTGTAATCAATCTCAATTCCTAACTGCAAAGCCGCGTAAAAAAGGTTAGAGCCGTCAATAAAAATTGCCACTCTACCCCGATTTTCTAGAACCTGTTCCGGCGTAAAAAGGTCGTTGCTTTCTATTCTATTCAACATGATTGTTATGCCTCAATTTTTATGAAAGATTGGTAAGGAAATAACTGCTAATTCGTAGTCTGTCATAACACCCAGAGCGCTGGCTGCCAACTATGAAGGTACTGTTTACAGCAGTTCGAGCCGCTTAAAAACAGGTTGGGGTTCCCCCAGAGTTTGGTTTGCCGGCAAAGCGCCCCAGGCAGCATGAGCTGCAAAATTCGCTAAACTGTTAACTGTAACTCGATCGTTAAAGTCAATTGAAAAACCTAGCTGCTGATAGATAGCGTTGCTGATATTGGGAATAATCGGCGATAAAAGGTAAGATGCTAGTCTAACAGATTCCAGAACAGAATATAGCACTTGTTCGACACCTTCGATCTGTCCCTGCTTGTACAAACTCCAAGGTGCTTGCACGTCAATAAACTTGTTACCGGCTCGAACTAATGCAAGCACGGCTTCGGAAGCCTTGCTAAAAGCCAACTCTTCGTAAAAACCCGCTACTTGCTCGCCCAAATCCAGGCTCATGGCCTTGAGAAGGTTGTCGCCCTCAATGTTTTCTCCCAACACATTCGGTACGCAGCCACCGCAATATTTGCGAGCCATGTTTAGGGTACGATTAAGCAAATTTCCCAAATCATTTGCTAGCTCAGCATTCAATATATTGATAAACCGAGTTTCGTTAAAATCGCCGTCCTCTCCGAACTCAATTTCTTTGAGGAAATAGTAACGTACTGCATCAGGGCCGTATTTGTTGACCAATTCGACAGGGTTTAAAGTATTACCCTCCGTTTTCCCCATTTTTTTGCCGTCTTTGGTCAAAAACCCGTGTGCGAAGACGCGACCCGGCACCGGCAGATTCGCTGACATCAGCATTGCCGGCCAGTAAACTGCGTGGAAGCGAAGAATATCTTTGCCGATCAAGTGCAGGTCAATCGGCCACCATTTAGATAAAGCTTTCTCCAAAATCGGGTCGCTGTCCGGATCTAGCAAGGCGGTGACGTATCCCAGCAAAGCGTCAAACCAGACGTAGATGGTGTGACTGGGGTCAACTGGCATGGGCAGACCCCATTCGAGATTCACTCTAGAAATCGAAAAGTCTTGCAGTCCAGAGTTGACGAAACTGAGCACTTCGTTCCGGCGACTTTCCGGCGCGATGAAGTCGGGACGTTCGGCGTACAAGGCCAGCAGTTGGTCTTGATACCGCGACAGGCGGAAAAAGTAATTTTCTTCGTCGCGCCACTCAACTTCCTTGCTGGTGTGGACAGAACACCGATTTCCCGGCAACAAATCCCGTTCATCCTTAAATTCTTCACAGGAGACGCAGTACCAGCCTTGTTGCTGGTTCAAGTAGATATCGCCGGAGTTCCAGACGCGCTGGAAAAATTCTTTGACAATGTACTCGTGGCGCCGCGAAGTTGTGCGGATGAAGCGATCGTACTGGATAGAGAGTTGCTCCCACAGCGCCTCAAACGCCGGAACCACTGAATCGCAGTGAGCTTGGGGCGATCGTCCCAAACTCTCGGCTGTCCGCTGAATTTTCTGCCCGTGTTCGTCCGTCCCCGTAACCAGCAAAACAGATTTGCCCCGCAGCCGCTCAAATCGGGCTAGGGCATCCGCAGCCATAGTCGTATAAGCGCTGCCAACGTGAGGTAAATCGTTTACATAATACAGAGGCGTTGTTATCGCAAAGGTATTCTTAGTTTTATCAGTCGATTTCATTGAATGCTAAAAGAAAATTCCCTAAATTTCGTTTCGATCTTAACTCAGCGGTTAATTTTTTTTTGAGTGGCAATCAAGCCAAATTCACTGCAAGTTATTTGCAATTGTTTAACCCGGGCTATTCCCAAAAGAAATATTGCTTTCATCTCCACACTAATCTTTTTTAGTTGTTTTTGACGAACTCTCTAAAATGTCTTAATATTTTGACATTCTGCTGCCTTGGGAAGCGACGATCCCAGGGTGGACGCCTCATCTATTCATTGGTCGCAGCCACTATACCTAGAGCGGGCGAGCGCCCACCAGGCTTGCAACAAAACTCGTCAGTTGGGCTGCTAAACCCGCCGTTCGACTAACACTCCGCGACCACTTTCTGTAAATGCGCGATCGCTCACCATCGCCATCTCTTTCTCGCGATCGCTGGAAAGTCGATCGCCCCTAACTCCTGCCACTTTCCGAGCCGCTCGTGGACGCAGAAACAGGGTTTTTTACGAAACTCTCTTGTCAAGCGCGAAGCTTTAGTTTCTTACCTCAAAAAGAGTATCCAACCCACATTCCGCACCCTCAACTGTCACTATCGGTTTTTACTTATTTTGAGCCAGCAATAAAACTATAAATCATACTGTAATACCGTATATTAACGGATAAATAACTTTTTAAAGGCATAATTTGTTACTTTGAAGATATATTTTTCTGCGTAATTCTGCTGTATGACACCCCAGGGTGTGGAATGTGGGATAAAAGCCTAGGTTTTTTGTCACAAAACCCGGTCGATCGAGGTTGCGAGTGCCTTCGCAGACAATAAAACCCCAAGGCAGTTAAGCTTGGGGCTATCAAATTAGGGGGCATCTAACGAGGGATGATCCGATCGCCCTCGCTCCCCATCAGGAAAACTAACTCGATTTCCGCCAATAGCTTCTGACAAATAATCAGCCGCAGCTTCCACCACCGCGATCGCATTTTCGTAAACCATCCGCGTCGGCCCCAAAACCCCAACACTACCCACCGGCACCGATCCCCGGCGGTAAGTCGAAGAAATCAGAGTACAGCCGCGAATTGGTTCCAAGGAATTTTCCGAGCCAATACGCACCGTTACCCGCTTCCCTGGGGTCTCCAACTCAGGCGATTCAAAAATCAAAGGCCACAGCAATTCCTGCTCTTGTTCGAGCAGTTGCACCAGGGTTTGAACTTGCTGCAACTGGGAAAACTCAGGCAAGCGCAGCGCTTCTGCCAAACCGCCGATCAGAATCCGCGTGTAGGTTGGATTGCTTTGGCGGTTGCTCAAAGCAGTCAGCATGGTTCCCATCCACTCAGCGTACAGCTCAAAGTCCCGGTCTAACTCGCTCCAGTCTACAGCCGATAGTTCCGAGAGCGATCGCCCCCGCAACTTGCTGTTCAAAAAATTCGACAAAATCTGCAACTGGCGATCGACGATTTCGACATCAGGCGTATTACCTTCTGCGTCCCTCGGCAACTGCACCAAAACCGACTGAGTTTCGTAAGCATCCGTCACCACGATCAGCATCACCTTTCCCGGCTCTAGCTGCACCAGTTGCAAGTGGCGCAAGCAAGCCATATTGGTTTGCGGTATCGTGATCATGGCTATGTAACCGCTGATAGTTGCCAGGATTTGAGCAGCGCCGCGGAGTGCCGCGTCCATGCGACCATCCGACCAATTGAGCTGGTCTAGTACCTGTTCCACCTTGCGGGCCAGCGTATCAGACGGCTGAATCAACTGGTCTACATAAATTCGGTAGCCGGAGTCAGAGGGGACTCGTCCTGCCGAAGTGTGGGGCTGATAAAGCAGTCCAGCTTTTTCAAGAGTCCCCATCGCATTGCGAATTGTAGCTGGGCTGACGCTGAGGTTGAATTCGTCAACCAAAGCTTTTGAGCCAACGGGTTCCGCTGTAGCTATGTAGTGGCGAACCGTTGCCCAAAGGATGTGTTGTTGCCGATCGGTGAGGTTAACGCGCACAGATATTTAAGCAGAATTATAATTTAGAGTTGAAAGCCACTATTTAATCGAAACGTCTGTCCCAAGAGGGCGATCGGGCAGACTTATCTATTTAAGATAACAGATTTAGGCGAAGGAAGAAGGAACAGGCAAGAATGAACAGGCAAGAACGAACAAGGAACAGGGAAGAATGTTTTAACTCTTCGGCGGTTCGTCCCGCGCTCTAATCGCTTCGATTGAGCGTCGGGATGAAAGCCAGGCTATTTCTTCCCGTCCCGATTGTGGTCTTCACCGAAGCTGTAGAACAATCGGGATAGGCAAGAAATAGCCAACCTCTTATACGGCACAACCAGTTACGGTAAATGGGATTCGTGTTAAACTAGATATATGAAAAACGTTGTCAAGGTACGAATTTATCCGACCAATGAGCAGAAAGAAACGCTGTCAAAGACCTTTGGCTGTGCCCGTTGGTACTGGAACAATTCACTGAACGCAACGAACGAGCTCTACAAAGAGACGGGTAAAGGCCTATCCCAGATTGGGATGAACAGTCGCTTACCTGCGATCGAGAAAGAGTATGAATGGTTAGGTGAAACCTACAGCCAAGTGCTGCAAAGCGTCTCACTGAACCTGTCGAGAGCGTTTATCAACTTCTTTGAAGGACGGGCATCATTTCCCAAATTCAAATCAAAGCACGATAAACAATCGATTCAGTACCTACAAAAAGTTCAAATTGTTGATGATGGTCATCTGAAGTTTCCCGGCAAGTTAGGCGTTGTTTCTGCCAAGATTCATCGCAGATTTGAGGGAAAAGTCAAAACCGTCACAGTTAGCATGAACCGTACAGGGAAGTATTACGCTTCCTTGTTATTTGATGATGGCTTACCGGATGTTGAGATTTCCTCAAACGGTAAAGCGGTGGGAATTGATGTCGGGCTAACTCATTTTGCGATTACGTCTGATGGGTCTAAGTTCGACAATCCCAAGCACTTGAAGAAACGCGCTAAAAACCTGAAGCGTAAGCAGCAAAAACTATCCCGTAAACAGAAAGGTTCAAATCGTCGCAAGAAAGCCCGCCGCATTGTGGCACGGGTGCATGAAAGAATTGCAAATTCTCGCAAGGACTTCCAGGAGAAACTATCTCGCAAACTGGTGAACGAGAACCAAGTCATCATTGTCGAGAATCTGGCAGTCAAGAACATGGTGAAGAATCACTGCCTAGATCAAGCAATCAGTGATTGTGGCTGGTCAGAATTCACCCGTCAACTCAAATACAAGACGGAAAGAGACGGTAAAACCTATCTAGAAATTGGTCGGTTTTTCCCATCGAGTAAGACTTGTCACGTTTGCCTAAATCAGGTGGGTAGTCTTCCTCTAGACATGCACAGTTGGACTTGTTCCAACTGCCAGACAAAGCACGATAGAGACGTAAATGCAGCTATCAACATTCGAGAGAAAGGCTTGCGAATATTAGCGTTAGGAACTAGCGCTACTGCCAATGGACGGAATGTAAGTCCGAAGGCTGGAAGGAAATCTTCCGTGTTATCGGCTGTTCCGGTTGAAGTTGGAAGCCAGCACCGTACCGCTTAGCGGTCGATGCCTGGTAGTTCACGTGTGTTCTTTCAGAATATTTTGCAGGTAACTAGCCACTGCATCCGGCTGTTCCACCATTGCCAAATGGCCACAATCGGGAAGCTGAAGGACATTCTCGCCACAACCTTGGAACATCCAGTGAAAGCTAGCCAAATGCAGCACGTATTTTGGTTCCATAATTTTGTCTTTAGTACCGGCAATAAAATAAACAGGCTGCTTGAGTTGGGACACAATTTGTGGCAAGAGGTGAATCTGGGCTTCTGTTGTCGAGTCCAACAAAGCCCCCAAAGCTGCCTCTGGATGAGCTCCCACGAAATCTACTAAGCGCTGCCGGCCCCAGGATCTGCCGATCGAGCGGGCTACAGAATCGCGGGCAAACACGTAATCTGCTAACGGCAAGTGAGGCAGCCAGCCGGGACGCATTGTCACTAGCTGCTTGCCGACCGCTCGAAACCGCTCGAATTCTTCCTTAAGATAGATGCCGCCCCCTGCATTGATGCAGACCGCGCCTTTAACGCGATCGGACACTTTGCTGGCTCCCCATAGAGCGATCGTACCGCCGAGAGAGTGTCCCACCAGCCAAGCAGAAGATATATCGAGTTTTTCGAGTAAAATTTCCAAATCGCGAGCGTAAGCTGCGGGAGTGTAGCAGGAATTTAGCGGTTCGGAATGCCCGTGATGAACGCCACCGTCCGATTGAGAATCGCCAAACCCACGCAAATCGTAGGTAAGGCACTGATAGTTTGATGCCAAGCGATCGGTCAAAGGTTGCCAGTAGTGGCGGCTTAACAGCCAGCCGTGGACAAATACCAGAACCGGGGAAGTTGCAGTCGGAGCCGTCAAATCGTAAGTGTGCCGAACCCCTAGGATGTCGATTGTTGCCATACTTTTATCCTACCCGCTCCATAAGACCTATGTAAACCTATGTATAGCCTTTCTCAGAAAGAAGGAGTACGTCGAAATCCTGTGTTCTCAAGCTTTTTCAGTTGAATTGTTTACCTCATCTACCCAAGAAGCGCTATAAGTAAGCCAAAAATACTCAACTTTATCGATTTACCGATTACTTCCTGCTGCAACGCGCGGTCTTAAGCTGACGCTACAAGATGTTTGTCCACTTCACTGGCAATCTTGGCCTAGCTTGCCCTTTTATGCGATTTATTTTCGATAATTTGGGTGTTTGTAATCTGAATAAATTCTTATTTTAAGCGGTTATTAACTCAGTTTACAATAGCCAAATTAGAGATAATTTTAAGATTTAAACAATTGATTGTAATAACACTGATAAGAACTTTTAACTTTAGTTGCCCAGCGTTTGTGTCATTCCCTGGCTGTAGGGAGTTTTACGGTTTGATCCGTTGCTCTAAACGCCAATATTTCCAGCATTATCCCGTTCTCCCAATTGTCAGCGTGTCTTGCTACTCCAGAATGTTGACGGAATTAAAACCTGTTTATTATGAGGTTTTAATTCCGTCTTAAACGAAAGTATAGCCTTTCTCAAACAAGTGAGGTATGCCCACGGAGGTCTATGCCCTAGAGTACCTCATCTTTCGATCGCAAGGCTATAGCACTTATTCAATACTTGGGACAGTTTTTGATTGCCAACCGTAGAAGGCTTTCTAAGCGATTCGGCAATCGAGCTACCAAGAGAAAATCGCTGTTTTGTGAGTAGGAACTAAAAACAGTCCGGACTATTGCTTGTTAAACTCGCCTATTTCTCTGGCACGTCTTTTCTATTATGGCGGTTATTTTGTAGATGAAATACACCATCAAACTTAAAAAGCTTGACAACATCGTTTCGGCGTGTCCCGTGTTTATGAGAACCGCTATCTACACTCGTTTGTACGAACAATTTTGCCGAGCTTTTTATCCTGTCTCACTGGAAAACTTCTGCAAACTAATGTCTACTTATAGAAATCTAGTTATTTAGGGAGCATCGGCAGCTTGTCCTAAAATCGCTCGCCCAGCAATCTTTGTCGCACCCCCTCAGCGATTTTCTGCCCGAGATATTCGGGAATTAAACTTTCATTGGGCCCCAACAAGTAGAGAATTAGGCGAGTTCGCCCCCGCCAAACCAGCAAATTAGCATTTACAACCAACAAATCCTCTTGCCAAATGGCATACATAACTTTGTAAAAAAGTCCAGGTTGATTATCTGCTTCAATCAGCAAAGCTGGCAAGTGGAAAACCGGATCGACGTAGAATTCAGTCGCCACATCTTCTAAACCCGCGTCTAAATTAAATTCCACCGCCAACATCTCTTCAACCTCAAAATGTCCCGCCAATGCCTCTCGAACGGCTCTACAGACGTTTTCTGCTGTTTTATCTGCCAGTACCTTGCCACCGCGAGATACGACCAATTTGATAAATACCAGCATGGGCGGGTAAATTTGACCGTACAGACTCAGACTGTGAATCGTCAGTCCGTAGGCCGCGAGCACTCCAAAAATATCGCTCAATAGAAAAGACTGGTTCCGGTAAGCAAAATGCAGGGCACTTTTGTTACCTTCGGCTCGGATTTCGATGACTGCTTGCCGAGTTTTGTAAAGCTGGTAAGCCAATTTGAGGTTTTGCAACTGGATTTCGCTGCTGACAAATTGCTCGTAAAACTGCGGAAACGCTCGGTTAAAGCGCTTGAGAAGTTCTAGTGTAGATGGTTTTAAACCCGAAGCCATAATTGAGGAGAAGGTGCGGGAGATATACTGGTATTGACTGCTTTATGAAACTTGCCTAAACTTATCTAAACTCATTTTTAGACACAATTCGAGTTCACTTCCTACGCTGTTGGGTAGACGGCTGATCCCAAGATAAGTAGGCTATCCCCCTCCAGCCGAGGGTTCCCAGTTTAAAATGTTGATGCTGGCGTTGAAATCACGATCTAAAGATATGCCACAAGCAGGACAGTCAAAAGTCCGAATGCTTAGTGGCATACCTTTTTTAGTGCCACAATTCGAGCAAGTTTTAGTGCTGGGGAACCATTGGTCTACCAAGACTAAATTTGCCTCATACATTTTGCACTTATAATCGAGTTGACGTTTGAATTCGTAAAACCCTAGATCCGATATTGCCCCAGCTAACTTGTGATTCGCCATCATTCCTTGAACATTCAAGTTTTCAATCTTAATTAGCTTAAAAGTTTGGGCTAAATAAGTTGTTAGCTTGTGAAGAAAGTCTAAACGAATATTAGCTATCCGTGCATGGAGCCGACGGATTTTATCGTAGGTTTTACGCTGGTTTTGAGAACCTCTTACCTGTTTAGATGCTTGGCGTTGCAATTTAGCAAGTTTGGTTTTCGCTTGCTTTAACGGCTTTGGCCCATCAAAAACCTGCTGATTTGACAGCGTGGCAAAAGAATTAATTCCTACATCGATTCCTACAGAGCTTTCAGATTGTTGAACAGGCAAAAGTTCTGCATCTACGCAGAATGACACAAACCAACGACTTCCTTCTTTTGAAATCGTAAAAGTTTGAGACACGTAACCGCATTCTAGGGCTTCGTAGAGCCGAAAAGTTCCCAAGGTAGGAATCTTTATAGTGTTGCCAGCGCTTAGTAGAACTTTTCCGTTCGACGAATCGACTGTAAAAGATTGACCCCAGCGGCGACTAGCGAATCTTGGATGACCTGCTTTCCCAGAGCGATACCGACTAAACGCATCTTTTAGATCGATTAACGCATTTTGGTAAACTCGACTAGACAACTGGTTCATCCAGCCGAATTCAGACTGTTTCTTAACGTGGTTGGTCAGAACTTTTTTAACTTCGTTGAGTACCTTTGAGTCTGTGAATGGGCCCTCGCTATACATTTGAGTCCGCAAGCTCAACCCCATGTTAAACACTACCCGCCTAAATCCTGCGTGTTTTGCCATCAAAGTCGCTTCCGGGTTATTCAATTTGAGCGCTCGCTTGACGGCAAACACAAAAATTCTCCTCAATGATTAACTATAGATATTTTTAGCGAACTATTTGGCACTTAAGTCTTGCTCTTCCATGCCTTATGGCAATGGGATTTTCGATTCGACGATTCGACTTAAATTGTGCCCGTCTCCTCACTAAAAGCAAAAGTCAAATCTGTCTGAGAACTTATCACGAGAATGTCACCGTTGCGCCATTCCAGTGGTATTTCCCACCAAGGGTATAAGTTCCGGCGCGATCGGCGGCACTCAAAAGAAGCATTTCCCAAAATGCCTCTGTCCTGGTTCGGCAACAAATTTTACCTTAAAAGCGGGTTGTCCGGGCACTGGCTAGCAGAACAGTTCTACCAAACTTGACGAGAATCAAAAAAGCGCAGACTCAATGTTGGACGACAAATCCCTGTTTTCGGCGTAAGATGAGTGTACCGTAAACTGTTCCTCAAGAGGCTACCGGCAATTGCTCCTACGCCGATCGGAGTGGGTTTATCTGTCTGGTTCTCTTTCTCGTCGTCCAACTTCTACTACCTTAACCGCGCCTGCATGGGTTTTTGGAAAAACTTATTTAGTAGTTCTGAGTCTGCCTCTGTACCCCAAACAGCGGATTTTGAGGAAGATGTGGCTGTTGGGTTAGGCGATCCGCTTTCCCCAACGTTTCGCAAACCCGCCAGCGGCAACGCTCGCATCTTTTTCAGTTGCGATCGGGACATTGACCTCTACGAACTCGAAGAACTTTGTAATGCAGTGGGTTGGTCCCGCCGTCCCCTGCGTAAAGTCAAAAAAGCTATTGTGCACAGCTTCTTAGTCGTCTCTATGTGGGAGATGCGGGGCAGCCAGCGACGGCTGGTGGGTTTCGCCAGAGCGACTTCAGACCATGCTTTTAATGCCACGCTTTGGGATGTGGTAGTTCATCCCGACTACCAGGGCAAAGGCATGGGCAAGGCACTGATGAAATACATCATTAAAAAACTCCGCAGTGAAGATATCAGCAACATTACCTTATTTGCTGACCCTCATGTGGTGGATTTTTACCGCAATTTGGGCTTTATGGCCGATCCAGAGGGGATTAAAGGTATGTTTTGGTATCCTGATTAGCGAGCGAGGTGCAGGTCGGCGTTGATTTGTTGAGGGTCTACAATACAATATTGACGCTGCCAACACCGAATGCACCTTTGCCCTGCGGTCAGTTAGGCGTGGATGTATCTAGCCATCAGGGCGATTATGAAGCTGTGCAAGTATTGTCAGTCGATTTGAGATTTGACACTTGGGCGAGCCATTCGGCGACCAATGGGACGACGATCGGCGCTCACTTGAGAGGTCAAGTCCCTGTCGGTCGAGTTGCCCTCAGTCGAAGGAACTATTTGAGATTTAAGATTTATTCCACAGATGAATCTGGGAGCTTGAACTAGGGTCTAAAATTGTGAGCTGCTCACGATAGGAGTCAGCGGCTGGTATCGGTTTTTGGGTGGGGTCAAACCGCACAACCTGAAAAAAAACTTCGCCTTAGCTGCTGAGAGAGCTAAATATTTAATAAAGCTTGACAAGCAAGCGGTTTTGTGCGTTAATAGTTAGAGGTTAGCTAACTATAACACCGGGATGTAGCGCAGCTTGGTAGCGCGCCTGCTTTGGGAGCAGGATGTCGCAGGTTCAAATCCTGTCATCCCGATCGCACAATGTTAAATAATAGATTGAAGCAGAACTGTCTCTGATGTTTCCATTTCTTCAAAATGAAAACAAATTGAGGCAGTTTTTGCCGATCGTGTGAAAGCGCGAGTCTTTGCGTTAATGTGTTTCAGGATCGCTCCTGATGGAAAAAACATGAAATCATTAGTTCGTTTGGGCGCAATATTGGGAATTGTCGGCAGCACTCTGCTAGGCCCCTCCCCAATTGGCAAGATGTCTGCACTGGCACTGCCGGAGCCGCAAATTTTGGAAAAATTGCGCCCGGTGCCAGTATTTACGATTACAGACGCTCAGGGTGCGCCCCTGATCGCTTCTGTTCCCAAGCAGGGTCAGGGTCAAACTGGTAATGCTTCCGTGGCGGGAATTTTCATCAGCCAGAAAGACGCTCAAGCTTTTGTGGATCAACTGAAAACCAGAAATCCTCAGTTGGCGGCCTCGGTGCGCGTGATGCCGGTGTCGCTGGGGGAAATTTATCAGATCACTCAAGCAAATAAAGGCAAGCCGGAGGAAGTGCAATTTGCTTTCGTTCCGGCTCCGCAGCAGGTGCAGTCGGCTAAAACGGTACTTCAGCAGACTGGTCAACAAGTTAACGAATTCAACGGTGTACCTCTATTTTTGGCAAGAGGCGGCGCAGAAAATGGTTATTTGACGATTCAGCGGGGTCAGCAAGAGGTGATTCCCTTGTTTTTTAACAAGGAGGATTTACAGGGAATGGTCGATCGTTTTAAGCAGCAGCAGCCGAACGTGACTGCCACAATTAAGATTGAGGTGGTGAACTTGGAGAGCGTTTTGGAAGCTTTGCGTACTGAGAACGACCCGTTTTTGACCCAAATGATTTTGATTCCGTCGCGGGAGTCGCTGGAATTTGTGCGATCGCTCCAACCTGCCGGTGCGGGCCAAAATCCACGGCTTGCTCCGAATCAAACTCGGCCGGCTCCAGCCTCTCCGGCTCCAGCTCGACCGGCTCGCTAATAGTTAGTCAGTTGACAGTTGACTGTTAACTGTTGACAGTTGACTGTTAACTGTTGACAGTTGACAGTTGTCATTAGTTACCAATTCCCGATGCCCTATTTGGCCGATGCCCAATTCCCAAAAAGCCTTATGTTTGTTTCTGGTTTAGAGCTTTGGCAGTGGGTGAATCAAGCTAAAACCGAGGCGAGATCCTCTGACATTCCCCTAGCAGAAATCGACTGGCTGCTGCAAGAGCTGGCTGGTTTGGATAGGTTGGCTCTGCGTTTGGAGTCGTTTAAAGATTTGCCAAAAATTGAATTAAAGTTGTCTTTATCTGAACTGGCTCAATTGTGGCAGCGGCGCTTGCAGGAACGGGTGCCGGTGCAGTATTTAACGGGAGTTGCACATTGGCGGCATTTTTCGCTCAAAGTAACGCCGGCGGTGCTAATTCCGCGTCCTGAAACGGAATTGCTGATCGATTTGGCTGTGGAAGCTGTTAAAAGCTATGGTGTCAATCCCAAATCGCATTGGGTGGATTTGGGGACGGGCAGCGGGGCGATCGCGATCGGGTTGGCTTCGGCGTTGACAAATGCTAGGGTTTATGCAGTAGATTGCAGTTCGGAAGCTTTGGCAGTTGCTCGGCTGAATGCTGAGAATTTGGGCTTGGAATCGCGAATTAATTTTTATCAAGGTTCGTGGTGGGAACCGTTAGCATTTCTTAAAGGTCGCGTTAGCGGCATGGTGTCTAACCCGCCTTACATTCCCAGCAGCACGGTGCTGACTCTGCAACCGGAAGTTTTGAAGCACGAACCTCATCTGGCCTTAGACGGCGGTTTTGACGGGTTAGAGTGCATCCGGCATTTGGTAGAAACGGCTCCCGATTATTTAGAATCCGGGGGAGTTTGGTTGGTTGAGATGATGGCGGGACAGGCTGAGGCGGTAGCTGATATGCTGGACAGTCACGGGAGTTATTGTGATGTTCAGATATTTTCTGATTTAGCAGGGATCGATCGGTTTGCCTTAGCGTATCGTCTTTAGGTTTCAAGAATATGTCGTACTTCTAAAATCTAAAACTAAAATCTAAAATCTAAAATCGAATGACACAAGTTTCGATCGACTCCTTGATTCAAGGGGCAATTTCAGGAGATTATATTGTCAGCTTTCCCACTGATACTGTACCCGCTTTGGCTGCCAGCCCCGATCGCTCGGAGCTGATTTTTGCAGCTAAACGCCGCAGCCAAGACAAACCGCTGATTTTGATGGCAGCCTCGGCGGAGGCTTTATGGCCTTACGTGCAGGGGAGTCCAGCAGAGTTAAAGTTGTGGCAGCAAGTGGCCGAATCCTATTGGCCGGGGGCGTTAACTTTGGTACTGCCGGCTTCGGCAAAAGTCCCGGCGGCCATGAATCCGATCGACCCGACTACAATCGGAGTACGAGTTCCTAACTTTCCCCTGGCCCTCAAAATTCTAGAGCAGACAGGCCCTTTGGCTACTACCAGTGCTAATTTATCCGGCCAGCCGCCTCTGGAATCGGTGGCAGAAATTGAGGCTCAGTTTCCGCAAGTCTTGACATTAGTTCCTTCTGAATTAGCAACAGCGACAACAGCTTCGAGTTTGCCTTCGACTGTGGCTAAATGGACGGGCAGCCAGTGGGAAATCTTGCGACAAGGCACGATCGAGTTAGAATGCTAAAAGCTAAACTCCAAGGCAAAGCAATATGGCGCCGATCGGCTGGAGCGACTTTATATATTTAGGTATGGGACTGGGGCTGGGTTTGGGAAGCAGTTTGATTTGGCGCCTGCGGCAAAAAAGCTCGCAACCGCCCGAACCGGCGCCCAAAGTAGCCCCACCTCCTCAAGAAATTCACTTAGAGAAGTTTGATGCCCTTTCCGAGCAACTTAAGCAAACTCAATTGGCTTATCAGATGGCATCGGAGATGAGCCAATTTAAGGCGGGTTTTTTGGCTAGAACTTCTCACGAGTTGCGATCGCCCCTGAGCACTATGATTGGTACGCTGCAATTAATTCTCTCGGATTTGTGCGACGATCCGGCTGAGGAACGAGAGTTTGTCGAGCAAGCTCACGCCGCGGCACTCAAGCTGGTGAAATTAATAGATGAAATTATCTTTGTTGCTAAAACTGAACACGGCACTGAAAGGATGGATATTGAGCCGATTCAGTTAGCTAAGGTTTTTGACGAGGTTGATGATTTAACTTACTTGCAAGCTGCTAATCGCGGCATTCGTTTGGAGATATTGCCCCCAGATCCGGGGATTTATGTATTGGCAGATTTGCCGAGGTTTAGGCAAGTTTTAGTCAATTTGGTAGATACTGCTGTTGCTCAGATGGAGGAGGGCAGTATTTCTGTGTCTGCCCATGCTTCGCCGGAATCTGGATACGTTCAAATTTGGGTGGACGATCAGCGTTCAGTGAGTGCTTGGAGCGAGTCTTGGGATTTGCTGAAGCACGATTTGGAGTGTGATGCTAGTAAGAGCAGCGATAATTCTCAGGTATCTTCTGGAATGAGGTTATTGATGAATCAGACTCTTTTAAGTTTGATGAGCGGAAAGTTGGAGGTTCTGGCTGTGCCTTCTGAGTCCGAAGAGTCCAATTTTAACCGGACTCAGTGTTCTATTCCTTTGGCAACTTGGTGATGAAGGAAGTTCTGCCACGAGCAATCTACGGGATGTAACGGAGGTGGGGAAGAGGGCAAGGGATTTAACTGATTTAACGGAGGGCGGGAAGATGGAAAAGGGAAGATGAAAGAAGGAAATTATTTATAGGGAGTAAGGTGCGCCCTGACGCACCCTACATATTATAGATTTTGATGCCAATCGGGTGATTATTTAACAATTAGCAGTTAGCAATTCGCCGTTGCTAATTTCTAATTCGAGATGCTCTTCTAGAAGCTGATTTTCCAGTACCATGGTGGTACTAGCGTTTTGCTGAAAGCCGATGCGCTCGTAGAAGCTTTGTTTGTAAGTTGTCATCAGGTAAACTCGCTCTACTCGGCACATTCGAGGGTGACTCAAGACGGTTTGCACTAATTTGCGGCCGAGTCCTGCACCTTGGTAATCGGGGTGAATGGCGACATCCCAGATGGTAGCTCGATAGATCCCATCTGAGGTGGCTCTGGCAAAGCCGATCGCCCGTGAGCCGTCCCAAACTGTAACAACTGGTTCGCTGTTGGCGATCGCAATTTCCCAATCTTCTATCTTGCGTTCCCTCGCCCAAAAGGCGGCGGCTTTAAATAGTTCTTGGATCTGTACGATGTCTGCGCGCTCGCGACCTATACAAAATTGAATGTGACTGGAATCCCTCGTCGTTGATGTCATGCTCAATCTGCCTTCAAGTTGTATCTAAACTGTGTTACTTTTACTGTTTTACACGAGTGAAAGTTGATTTTGCGTGGGAACAATCAATGATTGACTCCCCGATTTACAAAACTATTTTCATTCATACATATTTTTTAACTAATTTCGGTGATGATTAATACTTTTTGGGGTGAATTTTGTAAAAAAGTCTTTGAGTCAAAATTCCCAACTTATAACTCATAACATTTGATATTTGATATTTGATATTTTAGATGGCGAATGACTGATTTTTTAGGGTTTGGAGTTTGTCTGCAGAGAAACCGGATTTTTTCTCACGTCTATTTCGTTACAGCCCACCGCAACGGTAAAAACCCGGTTTTGAGGCGTCGTTTATCGGTAAGCGTAAGCGATAGCTAGTAGGTTGCGTAATGGCTCAACAATCATCTATCGATAGAGGTATTGACTCCACGAAAACACCAGAAGATTGTGCTGTGGAGTCAATTATTTAATCTCTAATCTCTAATCGAGGGAATCAGTTTTGCAGCCAGCGGGCGGCGTCTTTGGCGTGATAAGTCAAAATCAAATCAGTACCCGCACGCTTGAATCCTGTCAAAGTTTCCATCACTACTCTTTCTTCATCTATCCAACCGTTGAGGGCGGCGGCTTTCACCATCGCATATTCCCCAGAAACGTTGTAAGCAGCAACTGGCAGGTTAGTTGCTTCCTTCACGCGCCAGATGATATCCATGTAAGCTAAAGCCGGTTTAACCATGAGCATATCTGCGCCTTCGGCAATGTCGAGAGCAATTTCTTTAAGAGCTTCGCGACCGTTTCCCGGGTCCATTTGATAGGTGCGCCGATCGCCAAATTGCGGAGCAGAATCGGCAGCATCCCGGAACGGGCCATAATAAGCTGAGGCGTATTTTGCCGCGTAAGACATGATGGGAATATCTTCAAATCCAGCGGAGTCCAATCCTTGGCGAATTGCTCCGACAAAACCGTCCATCATTCCCGAAGGTGCGATAATATCTGCACCGGCTTTAGCTTGAGCAACGGCGGTTTTCTTCAGCAATTCTAGTGTGGGATCGTTCAAGACGCGGCCGCTTAAATCTCCTACTTCCAAATAGCCGCAGTGACCGTGACTGGTATATTCGCACAGACAAGTATCGACCATGACGATTAAATCTGGTACGGCTTTTTTAACTGCTTCCGTCGCTTTTTGGACGATGCCGCAGTCGTGCCAAGCACCTGTCGCGTCTGTATCTTTATCTGCGGGAATGCCGAATAAAATAATCGCGGGAATGCCGAGGTCGTAGACTTCTTTTGCTTCTTCTACTATTTTGTCTACCGATAGCTGGTAAACTCCCGGCATCGATGTGACTTCTTTAGCAAAAGCTTCCCCCGGTACGGCAAATAGGGGGTAAATTAAATCGCTGGTTGTCAAGATATTTTCGCGTACCATCCGGCGGAGTTGGGGATGGTTGCGGAGGCGGCGGGGGCGGTGAGTTGGAAACATAATGTTTTTTTTACGGTAGATAAAGGCCTGTTTTCTAGGAATCGCGGCGTTTCTTTAAAAGTCTAGAGCTTATTGTTGGCCGATCGCCCTGTAGTTAAGTAAAGTTCTGTAAAAGCCAGGATGTGGATTGTTTGTAGTAACTGAGATGTTGCACCATTCTCAACAACCATTTTATGGGGGGGCTAGAAGAGCCCAAGCCGTACTCCTCACAGGAAATTCAGTCTTCGCCGAACGGGCCCGAAAGCCGGCTCTTGAGAATGGTGCAAGAATTAAGTAGTAAGGAATGCAAGTCCTTTCTAGCTTTTTTCGTTTGCAGACTCAGGCCTAACTGTGGTTGGATCGGTTGGTACGGATATCTCGCTGGCTTCATACCTATAACCAGGCTGCCCATAAGCCAGGATAGACTGTAAATTATAAATGTATCGAATAGTAACGGTCTTATGTACAAGCAACTAATTTCAAAGATGAAACCGCTTTTGAAATCACTATTTGCGATCGGTCTGGTACTGACGCTAGCCCTCGGTAACGCTGATGGAGCTCTGGCGGCCCGCAGCGGCGGACGCATCGGCGGCGGATCTTTTAGTGCTCCGGCGCGCAGTTACTCGTCTCCTAGCCGCACTTACGCGCCGTCGGGAGGAGGATACTACCCGGGCGGAGGCTTTGGAGGCGGCTTCGGTTTCCCGTTCTTGCTGCCGTTTTTTGGCTTTGGGGGGGGGTTTGGCGGCCTGTTCTCGATTTTGATTTTTATTTCGATTGCTAATTTCCTCGTCCAAAGCTTCCGCCGCGCTGGGGGCGGAACTGATGAACTCGGCAACAGCGCCCCCACTACCACCGTATCTGTCGCCCGCTTGCAAGTTGGTTTGCTAGCCGAGGCCCGCAGTTTGCAAGCCGAACTCGACTCCCTAGCGCGAAAAGCGGATACCGATACAGCGGCAGGTCGCGCTCAAGTGCTGCAAGAATCTACTCTGGCGCTGCTGCGCCATCCTGAATACTGGGTTTACGCGGGCGCTGAATCTGTGCAAACTCGCTTGGAAGCAGCCGAAGCTAAGTTTAATCAATTTTCTTTGGCAGAACGCAGTAAATTTACTGAAGAAACGCTCTCGAATTATAACAATCAGCTCCGGCAAGCAGGGAGCAGCAATATCCTGCCAGGTTTGCAGGAAAATGGGGCGCTGGTGGCTTCGGATTTGAATTCAGATCCCGGGGAATTTATTGTGGTGACGGTGATTGTGGGTACTCAAGGTAAATTGCAATTGCCAGCAGTGAAAAACTCTGAAGATTTGCGCCAAGCTTTGCGCCAGATTGGGGGAGTATCGAGCGAGCAGTTGCTGGCGGTTGAGGTGCTGTGGACTCCTCAAGCCAACGGGGACACTCTGACTGCTGACGATATGTTGGCCGGCTATCCTGATTTGCGATCGATTTAGCGAGCAAGACTGGGCGCGGAGCATTGTCTGCCGCGCCCCATCCCGCAGCAAAGCTGGGCGGGTGAACCCAATTGCTTTTGAGAAGCGAATTTCACACGAGTTGTTTGAGGTCGATAGAGTTAAAACAGATTGTTTAACAAATGCTAGTATTGAGAGATCGTGATTCAGCGTGATTCATCTGCTATTGGCAAAGCCTGCCCGATATGGGTTTTGCGAAGAAGTTAGGCAGGATAAAAAAAACTGTATTGAGCGAGGACAGCTTCGGAAGCAGTTGCGATCGCGCGCCATCTAAATTTTATATAAATAAGAAGCGATCGAGAGCTAAAACTTATGGCCGACAGCAGCAGAAAAAAAGCACTTTTTATTTTGAGCCAGTTAAATAATGACGATATCAACTGGATCGTCCAAAAAGGCAAAAAGGAAGTTCTAGATCCGGGCGGGATTTTGATCTATGAAGGGAGACAGATAGATGCGCTCTACATTGTTTTGAATGGGAGTTTGAGCGTTTTGATCGAGGCTGAGCGGACTAGAGAACTCGCTAAAATAGCCAGCGGAGAACTGGTGGGAGAAGTCTCTTTCATTGACGCTCGCCCTCCTTTGGCAACGGTGAAGGCGATCGAAGAAACTCACTTGCTGGCAATTCCTAGGCGGCAGTTAGTAATCAAACTTCAACACGATATGGGCTTTGCTTCCCGGTTTTATTATGGAATTTCACTGTGTCTGGCAGATAGGATGCGCGGTACGATCAGACATATAGAATACGGTCGCAATATTGAATTAGATGAACCAGAATTTGAACGAGAGGATATCAATCCTAACGTCATGGAAAATTTGGCGCTAGCTGAGGCTAAGTTTAATTGGCTGAGGCAAAATGTTAAAGCTTGAGTAATTTTAAGGCGTTTTTGAGCTGGGTCTGAAAACTTGCCGATTGATACGCTAATTGAGAGGTTACATCTTACATCTTGCACCAATATCAATAATCCTTTTTTGGGCGGGCCGATGTACGATGTAACTCACATCTTGCACAGGGTAAACGCATCTAGTTTGGGAAGAATAATCAGCGGCTGAAAGCCTTGCTCTACCGTTTGAATTTAATGAGATTCAGCCCAACGCATTCTCATCAATCAATGTTTATTGAGCATATTGTCATATCTAAACCCCACTTTAAGGAGAACTAGGGGTTTCAAATATTCTCTGGTAACTAGATGCGTTTACCCTGACATCTTGCACCATTCTCGCTTAACAGGCCCGACGGCCTGTTCCACAAAAAATGAATTTTCTTGTGGGGTGGGCATCCTCTCAACTCAAAAAACAGATGTGGAAAACAAAATAGGGACGGGTTGTACCGGAAATATCGATCGATAACTGCCGCAACTATAAAAACCCGCCCCTGTGCTTTGCCGTTGGAACCTCTCGCGCCAAATGCAACCACCAACCACACAATTTAGATAATCCCCGGCCCTTTGGTGCGGGTGTCTTCATCCATTGTCAGTTTTCCTTCTTCGCCTTTTTTATCTTTGATTTCTGCGAGAATTCGAGCGCGTTCTGCGGCTTCGGCTTCCTCTTTTGCTCTCAAATCGCCCGGTTCGTTGATGTACATTTCCGGTTCGACCGCGTAATTGTTAACCAGACCTTCTTTGTCTACTGTATAACCATCTGTGGTGTGAATGCTTTCGTTATCGGTTTGGTCATCTGTTTTGGCACTTTTTTGCTTCCCTTCGGTGGTTGGGTGCATGAAGTTAGCGCCTTCGCGTTCTTGCCGCGCTGCTGTCTCCGCAGGAGTAATGCCCCTGTCGTAGTGGGGGGCTTCCATATTGGCTTCGATTTGTTCGTCGGCCGGTGTTGATTTGCTAACTTCTTTTTTGGGGGGTATTGGTTGGCGATTAGTCATGATTTGTTCCTGAGTTATCTTTTCAAAAAGGTCTTTGGCTGATGTTTAAATATTAATCCCAAGCTAGCTCATTCACAAACTATCTTTGGTTATAGTTTGCGAAAAATTGCTGTTAGGGAAAATACCTTTATTGACTCTTCCTAAAGACTGATAAAATTCTGTTTTTATGAAAAAATTCACTATATGCAACTCTTTGGCATCTATCTAAAGATAGGGAATTGGGAATTGGGCATCGGGCATCGGGCATTGGTAACTAATGACAACAGTCAACTGTCAACAGACAACTGTCAACAGTCAACTGTCAACAGTCAACTATCATCTGAGTTTACGATTCTTTAAAGAAGCGGATGATTTCGCGGACGTGGTTGAGAAATTGTCCGTCATCGGTGAGTTGGGCGATCGCACTTTCTGCATCTCTTCTCAGTTTAGTGTGTTCTGCCTGATTTGTAGCTTGCAAAGATTGTAGAGATGCGGATAAAGTAGTTAGTTGTCTTCTGATAGCTTCCTGTTCCCGATTTTGGACAGCAACCCACGAATTCGGATTGTCTGAACTTAATTGATCGGTCAAGTCTCTAACTGTAGATTCTAATTGTGCAAAGCGGCTGCGGAGTTCGACAATATCTTCGCGGGGGTGCAAAAATTCGCGGCGGATAGCTTTCAGCCGTTGCGCTAAATACTGATAACCTCGGATAGCTGGACGCAGTACAGTTAACAGCAGGGCAGCAGCGGAACTGAGATAGCCAATAGCACTAATTCCGGCGGCGGCTAGACCGTAAAGTGCGATCGCGCTAAACAGGTGAAGTGCGATCGCCACAAAGAGCGATCGGCTAACTAATACAGTAACGTATTGGACTTGTTCCCGATCGACAGCAATGTTTTTTTTAGTCGATTCTGCGGCTTGCGCTAAAACTTCTTTAGCTTCAAAATGGATATTCCAGGGAACTGTAACTATCAGCAAAAGCCATTCAAAAATAGCAATGGCAATTACCCAATCAATAAAACTGCCGGCGGAGACGTGCAGCCATTGCAGAATGGCAAAAACTAGCAGCAAAAATATGCCTGTGGCGGCACCAAAACCTGCGAAAGTGTAATACATAGCGATCGCCTTGGTGGAATGTTGTTTTGATTGTGGGTAGGTGGTTTAGATCTGGAGTAATCAACTGTGACAGTTAAGTGAGCGTCCTATTAATCCCGGTTCATTAGTGATGAGTAACTATGCAGGTCAAGGGTTGCGATCGACCTGTTTTGTCCCACAAATACTTGCTCTAGCTCAATCGTGAAAGGTCGTTGAGATTTGGGGTAGGTTGCTTAGGTATGGATTCATAATGTGTGACAGTTAAGAAATTGTCCTATTGAACCCAGTTTATTAGTGATTAGTAATACTCCGGGAGAGAAGGGTTTCCAGACGCCTGGTTTGTTCCAGGAAGATACACGGGCTTGAACCCATCCATAATAGTTAATTGAAACGGTTGGTTTGTTTGGGAGTCCGTAAGTCCTCAATAATTACTCATGGGCGATTAAGTAGAGCGACACAAAAAACTTGACAATGTAACAAAATGTAAAAAAATCACAACCTCTGGGATTGCTTCATTTCACGGGCAATGACATACTTATGTTTTTTGCAGTTCATCTAGTTAGCGATCGGGATGAAGTCACTTTCTCCCCAACTCATATCATTTGAGATTTATTTGAGATGTGAGATGGCAATAGCTGATTATGTATGGGTTTGCCGCTTCTCTGCAGTTGCATTAATCTTTTGAACTCGTATCACTAACGGCGTTACGCGGTGCTAAAAAAGCAGGAATCTCAAAACGCTCCCCTCTATCAATTTTTCTTTTCCAGAGCTGCTAAATCACCTGTAGCTGAGATAAACTGATTTGGAAGTAGAGCGCGCGTTTTGCAAGTTGCCTCTGTGTAACCGGGACACTGCTACTGCAACCTGTCATCAGCCACAGCAAAATAGGTGCCAAAATTAACTCTACAGTCTCCGATTTCCATTAACTGCGCGTCTACAATCTCAAATCAAAAGTCAGAAGCAAGGACAAACCTATGGCGAACTCAACTCTTGGCCTAGAACATCAACTTTACGATTATCTGTTATCTATTTCTCTGCGGGAGCCAGATATTCTCGCTTCACTACGGAAAGAAACTGCTAAGCATCCTATGGGGATGATGCAGATTGCTCCGGAACAAGGTCAGTTTATGGAGATGCTGGTGCAGCTTATGGGAGCGACAAAAACCTTAGAAATTGGTGTTTTTACTGGTTATAGCTCGCTGTGCGTAGCTTTAGCACTGCCTTCTAACGGTCAAATTATTGCCTGCGATGTCAGCGAGGAATATACTGCGATCGCGCGACGCTATTGGGAAGCTGCGGGCGTTGCTAATAAGATTTCTTTGCAGTTGGGCCCAGCAATAAATACTCTCGACAAACTAATAGCCGAGGGACAAGCAGGAACCTTTGATTTTGCCTTCATCGACGCCGATAAAGAAAATTATGAGGCTTATTTTGAGCGATCGCTGCAACTTGTACGCAATGG